>MSXM01000048.1:0-2535 GCA_002083565.1 Nitrospira sp. ST-bin4
TGTGATTGCCATCGGACTGGCCATCGGCGGGTACATGTTTTTCAACGGAGAGCGAAAGGTGCCGGTTCGATACCGGACGGCCGCTATCGAGCGTGGTTCAGTCGTGTCGGTTGTGAGCGCGACCGGAACGATCAATCCTGTGGTCTCCGTACAAGTCGGCACCCAAGTCTCGGGGATGATCAAGAGCCTTCATGCGGATTTTAATTCGCAGGTAAAAGCGGGCGACAAGATTGCCACCATCGATCCGGAGCCGTTCAAGGCCCGCCGCGATCAAGCAGCCGGGAATCTTGAAATGGCACGGTCAAACGTGGCTCGATCCAAAGCTGATCTTGCGCAGCGCAAACGGGAGCGTGACCGTGTGCAATCGCTGGTGGCTCAGGAGTTTGTCTCGCAGAACGACGTGGATGTTGCCCTCACGAATTACCAGAGTGCCGAGGCGCAACTTCGGGTCAGTGAGGCGCAGGTGAAGCAGGCCGAAGCGGTACTGAATGCCGCTGATCTGGAGCTGAAGTATACCGTAATCCGTTCGCCGGTCGACGGAGTGGTCGTTGCGCGCAATGTGGAGGTGGGGCAGACCGTGGCGTCCAGCTTTGCCACGCCGAATCTGTTTTTAATCGCGCTCGATCTCACCAAAATGCAGGTGGATACCAATGTGAGCGAGTCGGATATCGGCGGTATCACCGAAGGCAAGGGCGCAGTCTTTTCGGTGGACGCCTATCCGGGTGTGCGGTTTGAGGGGGTCATTCGACAAGTGCGGTTGGCGCCGATCAATGTGCAAAATGTTGTGACGTACAATGTGGTTGTGGCGGTGGACAACAAGGATCTTCGGCTCAAACCAGGAATGACGGCGAATGTTTCAATCGTTGTGGCGCAGAAGGATCAAGTCTTGAAAGTGCCGAATGCTGCGTTGCGATTCAGTCCGCCACAGAGTGAACGTACCGGGGGGGCAAGTAGTGGGGGGAAACCGGTCAAAGTCGATGCCGGTAGCTACTCACTAGACGGCTCCGCAAATTCTGGGGGACAGGCAAGGAAGGTCTGGAAGTTAGGTGTCGCCGGAGAGCCGGAGGCGGTCGTCGTTCATACGGGCATTTCCGACGGGGTTTCAACGGAAGTGCTGGATGGCGCAGTGGCCGACGGCGATATGGTGGTGATAGGGATTGAGAGCGCACGGGGGGAGCGGCGATCCGGCGAGTTGCCGCCAGGATTTGGTAGTGGTGGCCAGCGTCGGTAGGCTCCAGGCCGCGGGATGTAGTGTCTGTTTTGTAGGGCCATGAGTCGTTGGGTAAATCTGTGTGAAGCGTAGGACGGGAAATGCAAGTGTGGGCCATCTTTGTTCTCGAGATGCAGGATACGACGTATACGCTAGGATGAGAGAGGTGCCCTCCTAATGGCTGCGCTCATCCGTTGTGAGGACCTTTGGAAAATCTATCGCCTTGGAGATGTCGAGGTGCAGGCCCTTCGAGGGCTGGATTTGTCGATTGAATCAGGGGAGTTCGTCGCCATCATGGGGTCCTCCGGCTCCGGGAAGTCGACCCTTATGAACATCCTCGGTTGTTTGGACCAACCGACTAGGGGTCGCTATTGGTTGAATGATGTCGATGTTGCGGGGTTACGGGCTGATCAACTGGCTGATATTCGGAATCGACAGATCGGGTTCGTGTTTCAAAACTTCAATTTGATCCCACGCACCAGCGCACTGGAAAATGCACAATTGCCTCTGTTTTATCGGGGAGTCTCGTTGAGGGAGCAGCGGGTATTGGCCACAGAGGCCCTTTGTCGTGTTGGCCTTCAAGGGCGAGAGGGGCACTATCCCACACAACTTTCAGGAGGCCAGCAGCAGCGTGTGGCGATCGCACGAGCGTTGGTGACAGCACCGTCCCTCCTCTTGGCCGATGAACCTACCGGCAATCTGGATACGGAGTCTAGCCGGGAGATCATGGCAATTCTCGATAGATTAAACAAGGAACAGGGGATGACGATAATTCTCGTGACCCATGAACAGGATATTGCGGCCTACACCGATCGTGAAGTAATGATCAAGGATGGTCGAGTCTTGACGGACCGGCGCACTCAATCGGCTGCCCCGTTGTCTCGTCCGGAGGCCTGATGCCGGCGTTCGTACTGCTTACGGTGTTGACGGCTATTCGGATTCTGAGCCGTAATCGGCTCAGGGCGGGACTGACCATGCTAGGGATTGTGATCGGGGTTGGAGCCGTGATCGCGATGGTGAGTATCGGAGAGGGGGCTAAAGCCGCAGTAGCCAAACGGGTGGCTAGCATGGGTACCAACGTCATCATGGTGTTGCCTGGCTCGATGATCACGAGTGGAGTGCGGGGTGGGCAGGGCGGCGCCGTGACGTTGACGATATCGGACGGCATGGAACTCAAGAAACGCATTCCCATGCTGAGCGAAGTCGGCTGGGGCAAACGGGATACCATGCAGATCGTCAATGGCAATAAGAACTGGAGCGGACTGGTCAACGGCATCTCGCCGAGCTACTTGACGATTCGAGACTGGTCGTTCAGCAGCGGGGGG
>MSXM01000048.1:2589-7606 GCA_002083565.1 Nitrospira sp. ST-bin4
GTTGAGAATTTATTCGATGTGGGAGAGGAGCCGGTCGGGGCGATCATCCGTATCAAGAACGTGCCGTTTCGCGTGATCGGTGTGTTGTCACCCAAGGGACAATCAAGCCAAGGTAGCGACCAGGACGATATCATTTTTATCCCGTTTAGCACAGCAGAACGAAAAGTCTTCGGCACACAGTTTTTGGGATCAGTCGGCGCCCTATTCGCGTCGACAGAGCGATTGGAGGATTTGGCACCCGCAGCGGCCCAGATCCGTGACGTCATTCGCGCGCGGCATCGCTTGCAGCCCGATCAAGAAGACGACTTTACAATCAGAACGCAGGTGGATATCGGCAAGGTTCAGGAAAGCACGAGCGAGACGCTGACGGTCATGTTGTTCGCCATCGCGTCCGTGTCGCTCCTCGTCGGCGGAATCGGCATTATGAACATTCTCTTGGTGTCGGTCACGGAGCGGACGAGGGAAATCGGCGTGCGGATGGCGGTAGGAGCGAAGCGGCGGCACATTGTCATGCAGTTTCTGATCGAAGCCGTGACTCTCAGCGTAGCCGGCGGTTGTCTGGGGATTGTGGTCGGCGTGCTGGGCGCGCAAGTTACAACCGTGATTGCCGGATGGCCCACTATCATCTCCGCGGAAACTGTAATGGCTGCGTTTGTATTCTCCATCGCCGTCGGGCTGTTCTTCGGACTGTACCCGGCCAACAAGGCAGCCCGGCTCAATCCCATCGACGCGCTACGGTACGAATAGCCTAACGGTATCGGACCGGGCTCGATCCTCACCCAATCTCCAGATTCCACAATCGTCAGGAGCATCAAGGCCACACGACCAAGCGGATGGGGCGTCTGCTAGGGTGTCGGGGGGAGGGGTGTGTTCCCAGGTCCCTCCTGCACCTTTGGCAGTCTGAACGACAGATCCGACACTTTGACTCCGGTTTTCAGTACTTTTTGGATAAAATTGCCGGATGTTTTCGATCTGCTATATTTCTTGAAGGTCTGATAACAAGGAGGTTTCTATGGCCGTGCTTGCGTTAAAGGTGAAGATGCCGTGGGTTCTTGCTGTGTGCATAATGCTGGGGATGTCGGCCGGTTGCGCCAATGAAATGGCTCTGCTCCGTCCAGGGACAGTTAAAACATTCACGGTCCAGAACGCTGATTATGATACGGCGTTCAGTCAGGCCGTACAGACGGCAAAGGAACTCCAGTTCAAGATCGGTCTGGAAGACAAGGCCAAAGGGCGGGTCACCACGAATCGCGGATTGGGTTACGGTGAATCGTCGTATCTCTGGATTGAGGTGAAAAAAATACCCTCGGGGAATGTATCGATCACGTTAGACGTCAAGTCAAGCGGGGGGAGCGAGAACATTGTCAATGAATTCATGGTCGCCTATAACAAACGTGTCAAGACACTGTAGGGCGTAGACCGAGCTATCGCAAGGATCTTGAGCGGTTGAACAACAGGCTGCTCAAGATTCTTTCCCTCGTTTCCAGCTTCTTCGTGCCGAACCATTTCTCATAAACGACGGTGCGGATACATTCGCATTTTGTCCTGCGCTTTACGAAAAACACTTGTCCGTATGTGGTCATCCATTGGTCAAGTGCATACCAGGCTGTAGCCGGTTATTGCGAGATTTATCGGGATGCTGGTTTGGAAGAAGGGGAAACGACGGATAGGGAGACTTCGATGCGAGGATGTAATTTGTCGATGTCTTTGTAGAGGTGGGTTTCGATGATTCGGTTGTCGTTGACTCCCAAGCCTTCACAGAGGGCATCTTGAGCAATCTTGAGGCCGCCGTCAATGTCGCGACGCAGGGCTGAGGTGAAGAAGAATCGGATGGAGAGAGCTAGTGGGCCGGATTGAAACTGCGTCATCAGCGAGGCTCGTGCAGGCGATTGAGCCAGCGCGATCCAGACCTGCTGTCCCACCTGTATTTTATAGGCACGCCCGCTAGAGGATAGCAGGCGCCGTCCATTCACGGTGGCGTACTGGCGATTGATGCTGGGAGGAACCGGCAGGGTCAGCGACAATCGTGCGTTGGCTATGCTTGCGCCAGCCGGCATCTCTTGGGAGGCGCTGATGGTTTTGGACGTTTGGAATTGAGACAGGAGGGCAAACCGGTCAAGAGGCCGTGAGACTCGCGGTGAAGAAACAGATGGCTGTCCTGCTGAGGGTCTATAGGAGACCGTGCGTACCGGCAGATTGGAGGGTCGTGAGCCTGAGCGACGACGGTGTGATGGCATGAAGCAAGTTACAGGAGATTGAGAATCTTGGCCATGTTTTGTTCGTAGCGATCTTCCGTGCGGGCGATATACCGCCGCCATTCGCTGGGGTTCCAGATTTCCATACGGTGATAGAGACCGACCAAAATCACTTCCTGATCGTCGTCGAGAGGCACCAGTTTTCGTAGGCGGCCGGGAATGAGAATGCGACCCGTTTTGTCGATATCCGAGGTGCCTGCTTCAGAGACGACGAAGTGCATGAAGAGACGGCTCTGATCTTCGTCCAATGATGTCTTTGTCCGTTCGAGGACTTGTTTCCATTCCTTGGCCGAATAGATGAGTAAGGATTGTTCCGGCCCCTTCAAGAACACGACGGACTGGCCATCGGCCTCGATTTGCTCGCGGATTGGCGAGGGGACGATGAAGCGTCCCTTCTCATCAACTTTGCACAAGTATTCGCCGGCAAACATCCATCAGGTCCTAGTGTAAGAGGACACGGCGGTTCTGGTTCGTTCGCGAATCCACTGTTCCAGATCCGAGCGTACGAACCGCCATTCTTTTCCAAGCTTGAAGGCGGGAATCTGCCGACTCTGTAAATAGCGATAGAGTGTGCGCGGGGTAATTTTCAGATAACGGCAGGTCTCCGTCGCCGTCATCAATTCGCTTTTCGGGGCGGTCCCCATAGTGCCACCAGATCTCATCGCAACGATACAGACTCATGAGGCTCCCAGTAATGGGTGTATTCTAGGGATCGGCGGCGAATTGTCAAGTTAAAATACATGACAATGCCTGTCACAGACTGTCAATGCCAGCCGTTGTCTCCCCGTTTCCGCCCATCTCTTTCGATTCTTCCGCCTGCTCCATCATAGACTCCATATCGTCACCCACGTCTTCGCCAATGGCGTCACCCATTTTCTTCATAAAGCGGGCGGTGCTGTGTGGATCGTTCTCGTCAAATGCACCGAAATTGTCGGGATCTGTCAGAGATTCGAGCCGCGCCTCTTCGGACTTGGGTGCCGCGAATCGCGACAAAAGGCGGTCCACCTGCGAACTGCCGCAATGCCGGCAGCCTGCCGGTGGAGGATTGCGAAGATTCAGAACCAGGATGGAGCAACGCTTCCCACAAACTCGGCAGAGGTATTCATAAATCGGCATAGGTCATCCTCCCATGACATCGGCCGTCATGCGAGTTCTCGCCGCAAGGACTCGATCCGGGATCTGACTCGCATCCACGGTGCGTCCCAAGGTCAGCGCAAAGACGTCGCTGGAGCCGGCTTTGCGGAGGGTCTTCGCGCATTCATTCACTGTGGCCCCCGTTGTGAATACGTCGTCGATCAACAGAATGCGTTTGCCGGCAATCGAGCCAGGGCGAGCCACGGCAAAGGCTCCGCGGAGATTCTTCAATCGTTCTTTTCTCGCGAGGGTGGTCTGTGCCGGCGAGGGAACGGTTCGGATCAGATTGACGCAGGAGACCGGCAGGCAGAGATGGCGGCCAATCCGGTCTGCCAGCAGTAAGGATTGATTGAATTCCCGTTCGCGCAGCCGCCCGGTGTGCAGCGGCACTGGCATGATAAGGTCAATGGAATCGAGCGCCGGAAGCCGGTCGATCATCAGGCGAGCCAACGGCGTTGCCAGTGAGATTTTTCCCCGGTATTTGAACAGGCAGATGGCATCTCGCAGAGGGGCCTGGTAGGGATAGAGCGTCCAGGCTCTGGTGAAGGACGGGGGGTGCGTTGTACAGGAGTGGCACCGATGCGTCGGGCTAAAAACCGTTGCAACCGGTGAGACGAAAGGGCGGTCACATCGAGCACAGCGTGAATGGGGTGGCAGCACGATGGTATTCCAGCAGCCGGAGCAGAAGTGCGGAATCGGATCGTCAGCTAAGGGTGTACGGCAGACCACACACTCAGCCGGTAAGAGAAACCGGACAGCCCGGCGCATGAGTTGCGGTATTGCTTTAATCCAGGAGTGAGCCATAGACGGCATCGGCGTCCCAGGGTATGAGCACGATGCTCTCTTTATGGTGAACAGGTCTGTCCTGTCAAGGTTGTCGCATTCTAAATGGTTGTGCTATACGAAAGCAGGCGTCGTGACAGCAGTTATTCATATGTAGTCAATGTGCAGGTCTTGGAGAGACATTCGTGGTCGTTCTGAAGCAGCTTTCCAAATCATACGTGCGCGGCGGAGCCACGGTGGCCGCGTTGGCCGATATTAATCTGGAAATACGGCGTGGAGAGTTCTGTGCATTTATCGGGCCGAGCGGGTGTGGGAAAAGCACGTTACTGAATCTTGTTGCCGGGCTGGATCAGCCCACGACAGGAGACATTGTGCTCGATGGGCGGTCCACGACCGGCTTGTCCAGCTCCGAGTGGACAAGAATCAGGCGTGAGACCATCGGCATCGTGTTTCAAGCCTTTCACCTGGTGCACGGACTGACGGCGGAAGAGAATGTTGCGCTGCCATTGTTGTTGCGCGGAGACAGCGGACGTAGCGCGGCGATGCGGGCGAGCGAGGTGTTGGAGATGGTGGGGATGAGCCGGCGGCGACATCATCGGCCGGGCGAGCTATCCGGGGGTGAACAGCAGCGGGTGGCGATTGCTAGGGCTCTGGCACATCGGCCTCGTCTCTTGCTGGCGGATGAACCGACTGGCAATATCGATTCGCATCAGGGGGCGGATATTATGGCCCTCATTAGGAATTTGGCTAAGGCGGGTGAACAGACTGTCTTGCTGGTTACACACAGTGACCAGGCAGCCCACACGGCTGACTATGTCTGGACGATACAAGATGGGCGGCTGGTG
>MSXM01000048.1:7672-8323 GCA_002083565.1 Nitrospira sp. ST-bin4
CTGTTTCATGAATGCCGCCGGGGCTCTCTGCGTCACGCGTGATGAACTTGTGGCGTTGGGAAAGTCTGCAGCCGGTGCGATCGTAACCAAGTCGATGACGGTCGAACCGCGCCAGGGTAATCCTGAGCCACGTTACTACGGATTTCCCGGCGGATCGATCAATTCCATGGGACTTCCCAACCTTGGATACAAGGCCTATGCCGAACTGATTCC
This sequence comes from Nitrospira sp. ST-bin4, assembly GCA_002083565.1. Lineage (GTDB taxonomy): Bacteria > Nitrospirota > Nitrospiria > Nitrospirales > Nitrospiraceae > Nitrospira_D. The sequence continues at coordinate 7,886 of MSXM01000048.1, forward strand.
TGAGTTGAAGCGATTTGGAAAGCCGGTCGTGGCGAGTGTGGCGGGTCTTTGCGAGGAGGATTTCCCGACTATTGCCGCTGCGATTAATGCAGCTCAGCCGGACCTCATCGAAGTGAACCTCTCGTGCCCGAACATCCCCGGTAAACCTCAAATCGGCTACGATCCGGAGTCGTCCGAGCGGGTGATCAAGCGGGTACGCCAGATCATCACGGTTCCCATGGGATTGAAGCTGCCACCTTATTTTGACCCGGCGCATCACGAGGCGATGGGGAAAGTGATCGGACGATACGGCATCGACTTTCTCAACATGATCAATTCAGTGGGCAACGGATTGGTTGTCGATCCGGAGCGCGAAGCCGTCGTCATCAAACCAAAGGGCGGATTCGGCGGGCTGGGCGGCAGGCTTATCAAACCGGTGGCACTGGCGAATGTCCGCGC
>MSXM01000048.1:8446-30695 GCA_002083565.1 Nitrospira sp. ST-bin4
GAGGGGCTGGATGTGTTCGGCCGGCTGGACAAGGAGCTGGCGGAGATTCTGGCGCGGAAAGGGTACCGTTCAGTCGCGGAATGTCGAGGGATGCTCAAAGAGCTGTAGGCGTTATCGTTTGCCGAAGCTCGCCGGCAACAATCCATGGCGCAGGGATTGGCGGAGAAGTTGGGCGACGTTGCGGGCGTTCAGCCGCCGCATCAGATTGAAGCGGTGCACTTCGACCGTACGGACGCTGATCTTCAGCGAAACGGCGATCTCGCGGTTAGTGTGCCCCATCGCTACCATCTTGAGGATTTGCGATTGACGGGGAGTAATCTGGGACGCCTGTTTTCGTCCGCAATCTACCGGTTCGAAGGTGAGTGCGGTATTGCCTCGACTGTGTGCCACCGTAGGTGCCTCCTGAAATCGTGAGGCAAGTCTAGCAAAGGATCGTACATGTGTAAACGAAACGGCCGATCTTCGCATGGGCCTTTAGGGTTGTTTTTTCGGGTTTTGACGGGTGGTTGCTTCCAGGATCCCTCCTGTTCGTCCGGTGTCACTGGTTCCTGATGCCCTCCTTTATCAAAGTCTTCCTGCTGATCGTTTCTGCCCACGTGACTCAATGGCCGCTGCGCACGCTGTTGACTGTCATCGGGGTCGCTCTTGGCGTCTCAGCCTCTGTGGCGGTGCGGACAGCTAATGTCGACGTGCTTCGCTCGTTCGAACAGGCGGTGTTGACGGTGGCAGGTCCGACAACCCTGGAAATTTCAGGCGGTGAATTAGGGCTGGATGAACGGCTCATTACAGCTGCGCGCCGTGTGTCAGGTGTCACGTCGGCGTCTCCTGTGATTCTTCAAACGGCAGTGCGGATCGACGCCGGCGGGCGCAGTCAGGCCGTGCAGGTGCTTGGCTTGGATATTTTCGCCGAGGCTGATTCGCGCGGGTTTCGGCTCACCCAGCAACCGACGGAACACCGGTTGGATGTGGTACTCGATCCAAACGCGGTGTTGTTAGGGTGGAAGCTGGCGGCCGAGTGGAATCTGTCGGTGGGCGATAGGGTTTCTTTGCAGGTCGGCCCAGGTCCCATCCTGTGCCTGGTGGCAGGCATTTTAGAAGATAGCTCGGATCGAACGTCATCCTGGGATCACCTCGCGGTGATGGATATTGCGGCGGCCCAGATTACGTTCGGGATGGTCGGGCGGCTGGATCGGATCGATCTGGTGACGGATGTGACAAAACCGGTTGAAGAGGTGGCGCAGAATCTGCGTGAGGTTATGCCGCCTCACGTCATAATCGAACGCCCGTCGAGTCGGACGAAACAAGTAGAGCAAATGGTGCGGGCGTTTCGCCTGAACTTGACGGTCCTGAGTTGGGTGGGACTGCTGGTCGGCATGTTCCTGATCTACAACACGATGGCATTTGCCGTAGCCAGGCGGCGCCGGGAGATCGGGATTTATCGGGCCATCGGCATGACTCAATCTCGCGTGGCGGCGCTCTTCTTGGCCGAGGCCGGTCTGTTCGGATTGGCAGGGGGAATCGTCGGGAGTGTCGCAGGCTTGATACTGGCTCAGAAACTGATCGCGTTGTTGAGCCGGACGATCTCGGATCTCTACGTCCCGGTTGCGGCCGAGGCCGGCCGGTTCTTCGAAGCCGGCTGGTTCTGGCAGATTTCTTTGGAAGGGGTCGTGATCGGAATCGTGGTGTCCATGATCGGCGCCATCGGACCGAGCGGAGATGCAAGTCGAACGGCACCTGCGCGCGCCTTGGCCCCCGGTGATTATGAAGCAGGCCGGCAGCTTCGGGCCGGTACGCTGGGGGCAGTTGGGCTCGTGTTGCTTGCGATCGCCGGATGGTTGAGTCTGATCGAGCCCATTGGAGGCATCCCGGTGCTGGGCTACCTGGCTACCCTCTGTGTGCTGGCAGGACTCTCCTGTCTCGCTCCGATTTGCATCGTCGGGTGGCGGAGCCGCCGGAGGGAACACGGCGCATCGGGAACGCGAGGCGTCATCAGGGAGATTGCGGTTGATCATGCGTCACGTAATCCCGGGCGTAACGGAGTCACGGTGTCCGCCTTGATGGTCGGGCTCGCGATCATGATCGGCGTGCTCGTCATGGTACGCAGTTTCCGGCATACGGTAGAGGTGTGGGTGGCCGATACGGTGTTGTCCGATGTGGTTGTGGCGCCGTCGCTATGGCTACGAGGCACAGAAGCAGGAAGTATCGGACGGAGTCTTCCGCCGTCCTGGCTGCAGGCGCTGTCGGGGATTCCCGGTGTGGAGGCGGTGGATACGTACCGCGATGTCCGGATCACCGTGGATGGTCGGCGCGTTGCGATCGTCTCGCGTGACTTGCGGCTGCATGCGCAACGGAGCCGGTATCTTCTGCGGAACGGTGACTCCTCCGAGCAACTCAATCACGCGGCGGATATCGGTGGTGTGCTGATCTCTGAAGTATTGGCGGATCGGCTGGGGGTTGAGGAGGGCTCGGTGCTGGAGGTCACGACTCCGGAAGGCATCAAACAGTTTCCGGTCGTCGCAGTGTTTTATGACTATTCGACCGACGGAGGAAAGCTCGTGATTGACCGCACTCTGTATCAGTCTCTCTGGCATGATGACCTGGTCACGGTCTTTCCGGTCTATCTGGCGGCGGGAGCGGATGCGGACCAGGTGCGGAAAACAATTGTCGAGAAACTGGGCGAGGCGAACAGCGGGAGGCTTCCTCCGCTGGTCATCAGCAACACCGAACTGCGAACGGAAATCCTCGAGATCTTTGACCGGACATTTCTGATGACCTATGTGCTGGAAGCCATCGCGATCATCATCGCCATGCTCGGCATCGTCAATACCTTGGTCACGTCGGTGCTGGAGCGGCGCAGGGAGTTTGCCACGTTACGGGCCATCGGCGGCAGCGCGAGGCAGATTCAGGAGTTGGTGCTGTGGGAAGCTGCGTATCTGGGGCTGGTGGGGATCGGTTTGGGCTTGATAGGAGGCGCCGCGCTCTCGTTCCTGCTTGTCTCAGTGATCAACAAACAGTCGTTCGGGTGGACGATTCAAATGATCGTGCCCATCGGTCCCCTCATTCAAGCCGTCGGCCTCGCCGCAGCTGCAACACTCGTGGCCGGGTACTTTCCGGCCCGCTGGGCCGCACGTCAGCCGGTGGCTGAGGGGCTCAGAGAAGAGTGAGCTTGCCCATTCTCTCGATGCTCCGACGCGACCGGAGACAGAGGCAGGTGGTTCACTTTCCGTTACGCGAGTGGTCAAGGGATTTGACCATCTTGACGATACGGGCCCGGCTTTCATCTGAAATCTCAGTGAATTGAACCCCCATCCCGGGATAGAGCACATGACGCTGTTCCTCGGCCCTGACCCAAGCGACTTGCCCTTGCGCACTGATCGGGTTTGCCGGATCATCAGGGAGGGCGAGTTCAAGTGTGAGTACCGTGCCTATTTGGGGGGGATTCGATGTCTCAATGAAAATCCCGCCCCCCCCGATCTCGCAGGTGACACCTGCCGAGTTTCGGCTGCCTGGTGTCGTATAGCGCAATGTGGCTGCGAGCGGGCTGCGGGAGTAGTTACGAGGTGGTCGCTGAGGGCGGGTCGTTTTGCTTGAGTTGTGAATGAAATCGATCACGGCGTCCCAGGACACTGTCCCGAGCGGCTCGTCATCCGGGCCGAGCAACGTCATAGTTTCCACTGCGTTGTCCAGGTGCAACGATTTCCCGTTGTGTCTTGCCGAAACCTTGACGGGCAAATTGAGCATGGTTCTTCCTTTCAGTAGAGAACTCAAGCCTGATCGTTTCGTCTCCGGGGGTAATACCTCCTAGTTTCTAGTGAGACTTTTGCTGGAGCATGAAAAAAACTGCGGCTTCGTTTGAAAGATATGTTACTCCAATAGAGTAAATTGACATCTTCTAGAAGAAGACAGCACGCGATGCCATGCGAGGCATGAAACCGATGAAAGGGCCTGCTTTACTGGAAAAGGTTGTCTCGTTGCCAAGAGCCATAAGAACGTCTCGGGTCGAGTTGGCGTTGTGTGGTGGCGGTGCCCCGGATTGAACGGGGGACCCGCGGCTTATGAGTCCGCTGCTCTACCAACTGAGCTACACCGCCACGGTGTTGAATTTGCCGGTAAGTCGGGAGAGATGATAGCCGAAGACCCAGGCCGGTGTCTACCGAATGCCTGTTGAAAAATGGAGGGGGCTCGATATGTCGATCGGGAACGGCAGGGCAGTGGTCATCACCGGCGCGTCTACGGGAATCGGAGCAGCCTGCGCGGTTCATCTGGACCGCTTAGACTTTGTAGTATTTGCAGGCGTCCGAAAAATCGAAGATGGCGAGGCGCTGCAACGGCAGGGGGGAACGAACCGGTTGATTCCTCTCATCCTCGACGTGACGGATGACGCGTCGATCCAACAATCCTGCGCGATCGTTGCAGAGCACGTCGGCACCAGCGGATTGTTCGGTCTCATCAATAATGCCGGTATTGCGGTGGTGGGTCCGCTGGAGGCGGTGCCGATTCCCGATCTGCGTCGACAGTTCGAGATCAATCTGATCGGCCAGGTGGCGGTCACACAGACGTTCCTCCCGCTGATACGGACGGCCCGGGGACGTATTGTGAATATGGGTTCGATTGCTGGCCGCGCAGCGATGCCTCTGATGGGTCCCTATTCGGCCTCGAAGTTTGCCCTCGAAGCGATCACCGATGCGTTGCGGTTAGAAGTCCAACAATGGGGGATCGAAGTGTCGATCGTAGAGCCGGGCGCAATTGCGACGCCGATCTGGGATAAGTCTGGCAAAGGTGCGACAGATCTGGAGGCGGCCACCACGCCTGAGTTGCGAATGTTATACGCAGGCGTGATCGCCGGGGTCAGGAAAGTTGTCGCGGAGGCGGCCAATCGGGCCATTGCTCCCGATGCCGTGGCGAAGGCTGTAGAGCATGCATTGACGGCCCCTCGTCCGAAGACGCGGTATCTCGTGGGGGCCGATGCGAAATTCCGTGCGCTGATGGTGAAGCTTCTGCCCGATCGGGTTTCTGACACAGTGCTGACATGGGTGCTCAAGCTTCCACGATAGTGATCAGCTGTCCTGTGTGAAGGGGATGAATATGGATGCAAGTTTTTGGCACCAACGATGGGAGAAGAACGAAATCGGCTTTCACGAAAGTAAAGCGAACCCGCTCCTGGTCGCACACTTCCGCGAATTGTCGGTTGGCAAAGGCCGCCGGGTGTTTGTCCCCTTATGCGGAAAGACGCTGGATATCTCGTGGCTGCTGTCCCGTGGCTATCGCGTGGCCGGAGCCGAATTGAGTCAACTCGCCATTGAGCAGTTATTCATGGAGCTGGGCATGCAGCCGGACATCGAGACCGTGGGCGGCATCGAGCGGTGGAGTGCGAACAATCTCGACGTCTTTGTCGGCGACCTCTTTGCGGTATCTCGACCGACGCTTGGTCAGGTCGATGCCGTCTATGACCGGGCTGCCCTGGTTGCGTTGCCCGAAGACATGCGAAAGCGATATGCCGCGCATCTTCTGGAGATAACCCGTAAGGCGCCGCAGCTCCTGATTAGCTACGAGTACGATCAGAGCCTGATGGAAGGGCCTCCGTTTTCCGTGAGCAACGAGGAAGTGCGCCGACTCTACGCATCTGAGTATGCTCTTACCCTCGTTGCCAGCACGGAGGTGCAAGGTGGACTGAAGGGGAAAGCGCCGGCGAAAGAAAATGTCTGGCTGTTAAAACGGCCGTGAGAAGCCAGTGGCAGGCGACACACGCAGTGAATAAGGACATGACCGGGAAGAGTCAGGTCATAGCATGGATGGCGCAGCATAGGGAGGTTTGTACCGAACCTGGTACGGGGGTGCTAAGAAAAGACTTCCGGCTCTTTTTCTTGTCCGCAGCCGCGGCATGGTTTCGTCACTTCCATTGATGTGAGCTGAGCAATGTCCGCAAGAGTTCTGTCTGGTCTGCCTCCAATTCCTGCCGTGAACGGGGCGGAACAATCTGGAGGGATTCCTGGAGCCAGGCGTCACTCCAGAACCGCACTTGTGGTCGGCGTGAGACTTGAACCTCCTCGACCAGATAGAGTCCACGCTCATAGAGGACATATCCAGGGCAGTGGTCGCCGAGTGGGTGCTGGATGAGCTCGAGGCTCAAGTCAACTCCACTGGATTCGGTTAAATCGGAAAGGGGCCTGATTCCCGCCGCGCCGAGTTGACGAGCCGCGGCGTTCTTTAGGGCGGAGGACCATGGGCCAGCCAATACCGAAAGTCGGACTGTGCGGAGATCACCAAGGCGATGATTCTGATCGGAGCTGGCACTGTCGGGTGGGAGGGACAGGGGCTGTGAGCTGTCCACAATCGGTGCGGAGTGCTGTTCCCTCGAACGCTCAGAGCGATTGGCCGTATTGTAGTCGGCGATGAATTGTGTGATGAGTCTGTCCAAGTCCTCCTCAATGTGTTGAGCCGTAACCGCATCCAGAACTTCGGGCTGAGTTGAAAGCACCCACGTAGTATCCTGATAAGTCACTCCGGTTCGCTGGGACGTGACGAGTTCAGTGAGCACCAACGACGGTGCGTACAGCACCTTTCCCGGACAAGTGAGTTCGACTGGCTTCGGGCTGAGTGTCAATGTCAGAACAGCAGGGGACTGTTTCTGCGAGGAATCGGATTCCGGCAGGGGAAGTCCGGCTCGTGAGAAATGTGTCATCACGCGATGGCGCAACGTGTCCTGCGATGCGGGAGGAGTGACAATGATCAATCGAAGGTGCTTGAGATCGAGCTGTTCAGTCGTCTTCACATAGGCTGTCGTTGCGGCCAGGCCGGTCGTTGAGAACAAGGCCATTGAAAGAGCGAAGAGATAACAGACTGCGAGAGGGGGACGGGTGGGGAGACTGTTCATATGGTGCGAACCTATCACGCTGTTGTGTGGTTGGTCTCAAGAAACCGAGAAAACCTGATCAGGCTCAAACGGGGGCTAGAGGGTGTGCGGTGATTGGGGCTGTCGGATCCCAAAGCTGAACCCGCTCATTCTTCCACGAAGAAGGCAACAGTCCTGCCTGACTCCGCGGGGCCTTCACGGCATAGTCGAAAAGTTATACCTGCTCAAATTAGTTTTCCCACGGCCCACTTCCCCCTCCTAGGCATAGTGAGCACAGGCTTTGAGGATCTTGCCGTGTGCATCGAAGAAAAACAGCTCAGCAGCCATTCCTTTGACGCTGTGGTAATAGATTACGAGACTATCGACGCCGATCAACACCGAATGCAGTTCAAACTGCAAGGCGGGCATCTGGGCGAGCGCTTTCGCCCAATAGGCACCGACCGCGGCTTTCCCTTTCAACACACCCGACGGTTCTCCAGCAATTTGAACGATATAAGGCGAGAGCATTTCGAAGTCGTCAGTGTAGTGCGACAGAATTCGGGATAAGTCGTGAGCGTTCCAGGATGCAATCCAATCTTCCGCAAACTGAGCGGCAAATTCATGTGTAATCAAGGGACGCCCACGCATGAATGGTTCTGGTGAGGATTTTAGTCCAATGTGGTTGTCGTATGCATTATGGATCAAAACGAGAGCACACGCAAAGTCTTGTATGAACATCAATCACCCAGCGATGGGGTCTGCGCCATCGACGAGCCGAGGACAACAGGAATTGATATTGCAGACTGTGGCATCCGCTCAGGGTGTTGGAGCGCAAGGCCGTATTCTCGTGCTTCCCTCTCAGCGGAGTGCAGGTCTTCGCTCTTTGCTCTCCTTACCGGTAGTTGGTTCTACAGCAGTTACCCAGTGCGTGGTGCCCGCCGGGTCGTTGCCGAGGTAGTTATCGCCTTTCCAATTCCTTGACGTCCTGATTGGTCTAGGCACAAATCCGCCGCCACAGTTAGGACAGACATTGTGCAGCACGACTGCAACGCAAGCGGAGCAGAACGTGCACCCCTGGGAGCAGAAGCGCGCTTTGAGTGAGTCAGGCGGCAAGGATCTGTTGCGGTGCTCGCAAGTTGGCCGAAGTTCGAGCATGGGGGGTCTATCCCGACGGTTCAGGACAGGCTAGGCAAGATCTCCCGCAGCAAGACGTGGGCGACGCGGCATAGGGGAGGCGGTGCGAACATGAGCATGAGGTTTTCAAGAAAAGACTCCCGACACTTGTTATGTCTTGTGGGCGCACTGTTTGTCAGATGAAGTCTTGACTTAAATAGCTGGGTGACTCGGATTTCGGGAGGAAAGTAGTGACTATAAGGGCTGAGGGAATCCTATCCCCTTTTCTCCGTGTCTGCCTTTTAGGAACCTTTTGGCAGGTTGCTGTACTCGCCGTGCTTCGCTATGCTTGTTCGCAGATGCCACATCAACCTGAGCACCCGACGATGTCGAAGGCCAGCAGGCTGACGCATGTCGCGTTGATGACCGGGACACTGGCACTCGCCGGATTCATCCTCAGCCCGCTATTTTCTCCAATCCTCTGGGCCGTCGTGCTGGTGTATGCACTGTATCCGCTGTATGGTCTGGTCCTCCGTGCTACCGGTGGACGGGAAGCGCTGAGCGCCTTTCTTCTGTGCGCAATCATGACCATTGGACTCCTGCTTCCGCTGTTCTATCTCACGCTTCTCGTTGCGCAAGATCTCGCAGGGATGGTGTCCTCGCTGGCCACGTACCTGCAACAGGGCGAACTATCCGTAGGGGAAGGTTGGCGGCGGTACCCGGTCATTGCGGGGTTTGTCGTCCAATTTCAGAACCTCGAGCGGTTGACGGGGAGTGATTTGCAGTCGAGCTTGGTGACGGGCGTGGCTGATCTCGGGAAACTCTTGATTCAGCAGTCGACCAACGTGGTGAGCAATCTGGTGCAATGGGCGGTCGAGTTCGGCATCGTGCTCTTGTCCGCGTTCTACTTTTTCCGGGACGGAAAGCGCATCGTCGATTGGACGCAGGAGAATTTCCCGCTCACGCCGGAGCGCCGCCGGTTGGTTCTGACACGCTTCGACGAAGTGGTCAAAGGCGCTGTGTACGGCAATACGATCGTGGCGTTGCTGGAAGGGGTCATCGGCTGGCTGGCATTTTGGTCGGTGGGATTACCGTCCCCGATCCTGTGGGGCGCCGTCATGGCCATCACGGCGTATATCCCGTTCGTGGGGGCTGCACTGGTCTGGATTCCGGCTGCGGTCTATTTGGCAATCCAGGGGGCGTATATGCAGGCAGGGGCGCTGGTCGCGGTGGGAATTGTGTTGTCCGTGGTGATCGACGAACTGGTCAGGAACATGATCGTCGGTAAAGTGTCGAAAGTGCACTCGTTGATCATGTTTTTCAGTGTGATCGGAGGCATACAGTTCTTTGGCCTGCTCGGGATCGTGGCCGGGCCATTGGTCGTCGCAGTGGCGATGACACTGCTGGAGACGTACCGGAGTGATACAGCCGAGCCGGGTCCGATCGTGACGGACAGACCTGAGGAGACAAGTTGAAGTCGTCTTGGATGACGCCTAGGGTGGGTCACACAGGGCCAGTGGAAAGGGTGAAGACAGGTGTCTCCCCGGTCTCCTTCCCTGTCGTCGTTACACGCGTCGTCCTTGAATGACCCGAATCAGGATGACGACGATTGCGATTACCAGGAGGGCATGAATGAGCCCGCCCATGGTGTAGGAACTGACAAGGCCGAGAATCCAGAGAATAACCAGAACGATTGCAACGGTCTCGAGCATCGTGGGTCTCCTTGTGCTAGGGCCTGATCCATCCGCAGTTGCTCTCTGGGCGCCTGGTGGATTCCTTCTAGCGTGGCTCCCTGTGGACGGCTCCGCCTCTCCTGCATCCGCTTCTCATGTGACGCGTTGGCTTTCTCGCGTGGCTCAGGTGTTAGGACGCCGGCCTGTCGCGGCAGGCTTTGAACGCGGACATCCGCAATCCGACCTCGAGCATCTCACTCTGCTGCGTGTTCGCTGGAACCAGCGCCTTGCGGGAATCATTATTCGGTCTTGGCCTTTAACTCTTTCGCTTTGCCTTTGATACGTTCGCCAGCGGCTTTGGTCTTGCCTTTTGCCCGTTCCATCGTCCCGCTCATTTTATTTCCCTGCACGTCTTCGATTAAGGCCTTTGTTTCGCCCTTCGCCTCCTGACCCTTGGCCTTCGCCTCCCCCTTCATGCTTTCCATCTTGGCTTTCGTGTCATCGGCTTGAGTCATCTGCGGCATTGCGTAACACATACCGGTCACTGCGATAGCGGCTATCATGATCTTGTGCATTGAATCCTCCTGGTAAGAGTGGAATCCGTGGAACCTCCGAGCATGCCAGTTACACTAGTTCGGCATCGGATACTGCAGATGAGGGCAATACTCGACGAACAAACGATATAACGAGCGCACACCGTTGTAATGATACCCAGCGGGAGGTTGGAAAACTGATCAATAGTGACCAGGTGAGCCGCGTTGGGAATTTGTGTTCCCGGCGTGCTTCGTGGCGTTCTCCAGCTTTTTGCAGAAGTGAGCGCTTTTGATCAGACGAGGCGCTTCTTAGTCCAGCAGTATACAAAATGCTGACGATTTACGTTTAACTGGAGGTGACTTGTGAAACAGGTGTCTGTGATTGTGAGTGTAATGCTTGCAGGGCTCATTCCCATTTTTACATCGTGCGATTTCAATAAGCCGGAGAGTCCTGCGGTTAAGACCAGTGCTGCGGTAGCAGTGCCTGCGCCGGAGACGGCGCTGATGGCCATGGCAGGATCGCCGGGCCAAGCGGCCAATGACGAGGCTGTTTCGCAGTACCAGCAGGGGAAGATGGAAGCCGCGATTGAAGGGTTCATGAAAGCCGCCAAGGCTGATCCAAAGTCGGCCGAAGCCCAGTATAATCTGGGGCTTAGTTTTGACAAAATGGGAAAGCATGACCAGGCGTCGGCGGCTTTTAAACAGGCGACCGCACTGTCCCCGACGAATCCGGCCATCAAAGATTCGGCAATCGTCAAGAAACATACGTCATAAAGTTCCCACTGCGGGCGTCGACGGGGCCTACTCCGTCGACGCCGGATTCAAAAGAAAGAAAAGGGAGCCTTTCCTCACGATCGGTTCGTCCGTCCGCTGGGCCGTAGTGTCGATTCCATTACGAAGCGTTTCGCCATTCGCTTGCCCAGGCCTCGTCTCCAAAGCCTCTGTGTCGACCTAGGATAAACACATCGTGCCTTTACTCACGAAAACAGGTATGCTCTTCATTGAGTCGGAATATATAATCGAGGCATGTATCACCATTGAGCAAGGCGGAGGCATATGAAGCGATTGTGGATGGAAGCTGAGTCGCACTCCGAAGATCCTCATATATGGATCGGTCGCGAAGCGGCCGTGGGTGCACAAGCTGAACAGTATCTGCGGTATCGAGGGAGGCGTGTCGAGGGGCTCTTTACCACCGTCCTCTCGCTCAGCTTTATCGGCGGACTCACCCTTGGCTGTGCCATCTGCCACCTGTGGAAAAACAAGACGAAGTAGCGGCTCTTGTCCTGGTCTTGTTTCACAATCCAATGAGATCGGTGAAGACAGGAAAAGAAGTGGGGGGCCATTTTCTTCAGCCACCTGCATTAAATCAAGACTCCCGATCCCCTTTCGTTTTCGCCTCCTCATGCACGATAGAAGGTCAGCCTTGATTAGTCAGGGCGCCAATTATTCATTCCGTGTTTTCTGCGATGCGTAATTGAAATTGGGAAATATTCAGACCTTCCCCAGGGTAATTCCCTGTATAGACTGCCCCGGGAGATGTGGTAGTCAAGATACTGGTAACCGTGGAGGCCACATCCGTTGAGGGGGGCTAAGGCCACGAGTTAGGGCGACTAATGAGGTGTCGTGTGCGTGTGAGAGGACGATATCTTTTTTCTGTATGTTTCATTGCGGCTATCGTGTGCTCAGGCTGTTCCTCTCAGCAAATCGTTCCCGAGTCGATGGAGCAGCTCGTCGATAGAACGGTCTCCTTTCGCGATTTATTAGCCTCGCCGGAGTCCTACAAGGGGCGCCTCCTCGTGTTTGGCGGTGAGGCGCTGAACGCCAAGCGGCTCCGCGACAGCACCCAGATCGAACTCTTGCAACTTCCGCTTGAGCACGGCGAGGAGCCGAGTCATGATCGCCAACAATCTCAGGGACGGTTCCTTGCATTGCGGCAAGAATCCCTTGACCCGGCTACGGTGGTTGCAGGAACGCGGATGACTATTGTCGGAGAAGTGTCTGGGGCGAAGATCGATCGAATCGACGACGTAGTGTATCGATATCCCACCCTGATCGTGAAACATCTACACGTCTGGCCGGATCAATCTTATAGCCGGCGTGAACGGGGACCGTCGGTTGGAGTCTTCGGTGGCATAGGAATCGGTGGAGGAACTCGTGGCGGTGGAGGATTTGGGCTCGGGTTCTGATCGGTTCCAAGTGTTGGGGGGCAAGTTGAGCTGGCCCGGCTTTAGTAGACACTGGGTTAAGACTCGCTGATCCGTCGTTCAAACCAAATCCAGGCCGACTCAACCGCTTTCTCTATCCGCATCAGGAAATCCAGCCTGACCAATCTTGACAGCATGTTGCCGACTGATTAGTCTTGGCGACCATTTCACTTGCAAGACCGTGTATCGGCCTAGAAGGCTGCGGAAAACGCGGGTTGACTCCTGATGCTATGCTATGGCAAATCTCAATGGTTGAGGCGACACTGAGTTGCCACGCAGGATGCTCAAAATGGCCGTTCAGCAAGGCCGCAGCGAGCGAAGAGGCGAATCGTACTCCGCGCCGTACGTTGAGCCTCTAAGCGATGCGAGAACGACGCGGGCGGACTTTTTCAGCATCCTGCTAGAAGGAATCACATGGGAAATACTAATAAGATACTCCTTGCCGTCGAAGACTCTGAGGCATCCATGAAGGCTGTTGCCTATGTGGCTGAGATGGTACAGGGGCGTGAGGCGATCCACATCTGCCTGTTCCATGCACTCCCTCCAATTCCACCACGACTCTTGGAGTACGGAGGAACGGAAGACCCTCAAAATGAGCAGGCACTCCATACGGAGCTCAAATCCGCACAGACGGAATGGATTGAGAAGGCAAAGGACGCAGTCCAGCCCGTGATGACACGCGCACGGGCTATTCTCGAGGATCACGGCGTGTCTCAAAGCCAAATCAGCACGCACTTTTCTCACACGATCCATAAGCTGGATATCGTCCAGGAAATCCTCAATGCCGCCAAACAGTCCGAATGTGGAACCGTAGTGGTGGGCCGGCATCGACTCCCCTTCGTCCAGGATTTTTTTCATCACCACACGGGAGAAGGACTTGTGGAGCAGGCCCAAGAACTTGCTGTGTGGGTAGTCGGGTAAGCCCTATCCTCTTCAGCCGGACTCACCGGCTAACATCCGCACGGCCATCGACCGGCTTCCCGCTACAGGCTTGGGACAGGTGCTTCGACAAGCTCAGCACAGGCTGGACAGGTAGTTCGACCATGCTCACTACAGGGAGGGCGTGGCGGCAGCTGGAAGGCGCTGGATGGCTAGACTGGACCTAGTAGCGGCTGCTAAACAAGAATTTCCGCTCCCTGTTCTTCCCTCTGACTCGACAAGACTCGCCACAGCAAGGAGGGGGATGGTAAATTGTATACTCCCGAAAGACGAAGGGTGCTTTCTGGTGGTCAATACAGGTCTTTTCACTTCTCTTGGGAAAGGGAGAATGCCGATGAAACGATCTACGACGCAACGAGCTATTGTGCTGGCCGGAGTCCTAGCCGTAGTCGCCACCACCGTGTTGCCTATTCAGCCGGTATTCGGAGGAGGGGGCGGGGCGCGGCGTGACATTCTGCGTCAGGAAGCGCAGAACCGCACGGAGGCCCTCGATCACGCGACAGAAGCGGTTGACCATAGCAGACAGGGTCACATAGCGGAACTCGTGGCGCATGCGGAAGCCGCGCTGCAACATGCCCTGAATGGTGGCAAGGATCGCCCGCATGTGGACGAAGGGATCGCACATCTGAAAGCAACCATTGAGCATGGGAAAGCGGGCCATGCCGACGTAGCCACAAAACACGCAGAAACCGCTGTCATGCACCTGTCTCAGGGAAGGTAAGAGAGCAAGGCAAACTCGCATCCACGTATCACTCCGCGGTGCTCAGCTCGTGCGGAACCGCGCCCACTCCCATCGGGACACAACACACCGTGCCGACTCCGGGCGAATCAGGGTTAGTGAAGTCGCTTCCAGCGATCCTTCTGCCATCGGACAGGATTGTGGCAAACGCTCAGGAAACGGCCGGAGGGCGTGGCGGCTGCTGGGGTTGCGGAGCAGGGGGCTCTATTCCGGCACATAAAATCCCCACACATTGGCCGACAACTCTCCAGCGGCAAAGACTGCGTGCCTATTCCCATCGCGAATCTCATAGACATGCATCCTATGCAGTTGATGGGCATAGGATGGGTGGGGGAGATCTACGGGATCGTCGGTGGTCTCTGTCCACTCATAGTTCCAGACATTCAGACCATTGAGTTCGAAGGCTTGCCCCTCGACAACGACTCCAACGGCTTCCCACTGCATCAGTGCCTCTTATCTCCTACCAGAGCATCGGACGAACGGGCATATTCTACGCGTTCCCCGCAGACCGATCTATGGCGAAATGGGGAACAATCGACGAATGCCGCTCACCTTGCTGCATCGGCGAAGCAGGCTCCGCGAATAACGCTTCATGGGGTGCCGGAGGGCGTGGCGGTGGCTGGGGGGCGAAGATCTAAGACATACTTGGAAATTCAGAATGTCCCCGTTTTTCTTGTGCCCCCATTTTCCTTGCCTGATTCCATTTCCATAAGCGCGAGTGGTTGCTATTTCACAAACGGCTGACCAGTCGTCTGCCAGTCGTCGAGGCTCATGACCACCGCGGTGATGCGTGTGAACCCAAGGTCGGCGAGAGACTGCGCGGCGAGAGAGGCGCGGTTGCCGCTCTGACATTGCAGGACTATCGGCTGATCCAGCTGCGTGTTTGCCGGATAGCCCACTTGGTTCCAGATTTTGAATTCAATCACGCCTCGGGGAATGTTGATGGCGCCCGGCACATGGCCTGCGGCAAATTCATTTGGCTCGCGCACATCCACGATCAGGGTCCCGCGTGGATTCTCCACGACCTTCCGGTATTCCTCCATCCCGATCGTCTTGACCTGCTTCTGCGCCGCCTGAACTTTCTGGGCGACCGCCGGTGGAAGTCCTTGGGCGAAGGCGACTGACGCAACTGTGATCTCTGCACCGATCAAGAGAACGCTGGATAATGTGAACAGCAGGTTCATGTGGGCGTCCCCTTTGTTGGACATCAAGTGGGTGCTGGTTGTAAAGAAGTCTACGCCGTTCCGGTGCCTAGCTCAAGACGCCAGAAATGGAAAGGCAAGGGAGAGTTTCGGCGTGCGCTGGGACATGGGACAGAGGGCGTGGCGGTGGCAGGGGGCGCCGAAGATCTAGGTTGTACTTGCTTGGAAATTGAAAATGTCCCCGGTTCTCTGCCCTCAATCGCGCAGGCTAGGAAGATGGTCCGGACAGTTTCCTGGGTCGTTTCGATCCAAGAGCTAGTTCGAGCGCGGTTTCAAGCCGGATGACACGGCCGGTCAGGTCTTCGATGTGGTGCTGTTGCTTGGCGACAGTGGCGGTGAGTTGTTCGACTTTGTCGGCTAATCGGATTGTTCTGGCGAAGGCGTCCCAGACTCGTTCGGTGAGGCCCACGATCAATGCCCTCTGAGTGATTTCGCCAAGGCGTGGATGCGAGCTTCCGATTGTGCGACCAATGCCAAAGTTCGATCGATCGACTGGATAGCCCGTTGAGTGGCCTTCGTGACCTGCCTGGCGAACTGATCCAGGGCGGCGTCGTCTTCTACAGGCGAAAATCGTTCTCCCCCCTGGCGAAGCAATTCCCCCATGGTGAGGTTCGCGGCTTTGGCCTTGCGGGCCAGACGGCGCTTCTGAGCCGGGCTCATCAACACAGGGACTTGCACATTGGTCTGTGGCATATGCGACCTCTCAAAGAATATACAGGTGATATATACCAGAGGCATGAGCGAGCTGTCGAGTGTAAGCCTGCGGCGTCAGCTTCACCGAAGAGTACAGAGGCTCGACTGCAATTGGTCTGGCCTTTTCCGTACTGGCGGGCTACGCGTGCCGGCTTGAAACTAGACGGGTCGCCTATGAAGTGCTAGGATGCAGCATCTGTCTTGGATGGTGCTGCCATGAGCAAGGTCGAAGCGATTGAACAGCAGATTGAAAAACTCTCCCCCAATGAACTCGCCGCATTTCGTCGATGGTATGCGGCATTTGATGCGGAGGCCTGGGATCGCCAGTTCGAGTCTGATGTGAAGGCCGGAAAGCTCGATGCCTTGGCTGAAAAAGCTCTTCGTGCTCATACCTCCGGTCAATCGAAGCCGCTTTGATTCATCACACCTCACCCGACTTTTGGACCTGCTACAACGCCCTGCCGAAGTCGATCCGCGAACAAGCTGACAGCGCGTTTGAACTGCTCAAGACAAACTCACAGCATCCCTCGCTGCATTTCAAGAAAGTGGGCCGCTTCTGGTCGACCCGGGTTGGGCTGCACTATCGAGCTGTTGGGGTTGATTCACCGAACGGCATTGTCTGGTTCTGGATCGGGACCCATTCTGATTATGACCGGTTGATTCGGTAGTTTCAGCCCGGGCAAGCAGACACTTTCCTTATGGCGCGTATTGACCGAGTCCATTTTCCCTCCCTGTATCTGACGGGGCGGTCAGGTGATTTCCCGACTGCGCGCATTGAGTGAGCGCCGCCTATTGTCTCTAAATCCAATGGATTACTGCGTGCGCACTCAGCGAGCATAGGAAAGCACCTGAGCGCCCATTCATCCAACCCTTGCATCTCCCTCTTTCGCCCCCTACAATGTCTACTCCGAATCGTAACCTATTGGGTTTCTTGTCAGTTTAGCCCAGTATTCGAGAAGGACTAGGCCGGCGTGAAGATCGAATACTCTAAAGGTGAGCGAGCTTCAAAAGAGCTCATCCTGCTGAATCGCCAGCAGTTTGAAGCCACCAGTGGTCGGAAGATGAAGGTCATGCTGATCTTCCCGCCCGATTGGTTCCCCTCCGAACCCTATTTGAGCCTTCCCTCCCTCACCGCCGTCCTGCGACAGGCAGGCCATACGGTGATTCAAAAAGACATCAATCTTGAGATGTGGGACTGGTACTTCAGCGAGGATTTCTTGAAGAGAGTTTTGCGCAAGGTGCCGCAGCAGTTGGACCGGCTACGGAAGCTCTCCAAGAAGCGGGATCTCGACGCCAATGAGATGGATTTGCAGTTGGCGCTGTGCGACGTGACCCGTCAGAAGATCGATGAATTGATCAAGAAAGCGGAGCAGGCCAAGCGTATTATTAGAGGAGAAGAGTTCTATAATATCGATCAGTTAGAGTGGGCCATTCAAGTCTTTCGAGAAGTTACTGCGGTCATCTCGATGGTCTATGCTCCGGCGCGGATCTGCATGCCGCCGATGGAGACGAATCTCTCGTACAAGGTCTTCGTCTCGTCCGAGATTATGGACGCGGTGAACGATAGCCAAGTCAACATCTATCGGGATGTGTTCGAGCATCTTGTGAAGCCGGTGATCGAGAAAGAGCAGCCGGATGTGATCGGTATCTCGATCGTCCTTCAGCAGCAGATGTTCTCCACCATGACATTCTGCGCCCTCATCAAGCAGCACTTCCCCCATATCCACGTGACCATTGGCGGTAATACGGTGACCCGCCTGCGTGATGTGTTGCCCCAGTCGCCCCTGTTCCAGTACTTCGACAGCGCTGTGGTCTATGAAGGGGAGACGGCTTTTGTGCATTTGGTCTCGGCTGTGGGGGCAAAGCGGAGTTTGGCAGAGGTGCCCAATACCATTTATAAGGATGAGACCGGCATCCACGCCTCCACGATCAGTTTTGCGGAAGATATGCACGCGCTCCCGCCGCCTGATTTTGACGGTCTGCCGCTGGACAAGTACTTTGTCCCGACGAAGATCCTGCCCTATCTGGCGACGCGTGGCTGCTACTGGGGCCGCTGTGAGTTCTGCGACCATGGCGAGGGCTATACGGCTGGTTACCGGTCGAAGACCATTCAAGAGGCCCTGGGTGAAATCCAATACCTGCGCGACAAGTATGGCACGCAGCATTTCCATTTCACGGATGAATCCTATCCGCCGGCGTTGTTTCGTAAGCTCACGCGCGGGTTGATCGACAGCAAGATGGGCATCGTCTGGACCACGCACATGCGGTTTGAAAAGAGTTTGCTGGATCAGACGGTGTGGCAGGATGCGAAGGAATCGGGGTGCAAGTATCTCCACTTCGGTTATGAGTCTGGCGTCGAGCGGGTTCTGCAGCTCATGGATAAGGCGACTACGACAGAGATTATGACGAAGCATCTCCAGCTTACGGCCGATGCGGGCATTTGGAACCACTGTATGGGCTTCTTCGGATTTCCAGGCGAGACCAAGGAAGAGGCCTGGCAATCGGTACAATTTCTTGAGGCAAACAAGGACCATGTGCATTCCCTGGGCTTCGGCACCTTTGACCTGGGCCGGCATAATCCAGTCGCCAAGCATCCGGAGAAGTGGGGGGTGACCGCCTATAAGAATCCCGAGTGGGATCTGGCCCTCGATTACTACTACACGGTGAAACATGGGATGAGCATCGAGGAGGCGGAGCGGGTGTTCGAGCAGTTCGAGCGAAACCATAATCCCGGCTGGGATCTACGCCTGTACATCCGGGAATATATCTTTCTCTACATTGCAAAATTTGGTTTAGGAAAGCTCCAGGATCTGCAATATCAAAAGGCTAAGGCTGCTGGAATAAAGCCCACGTTAGTGGGGAAAATGTGATGGGGTAGAGTGGCTGACAGGCGGACAAGCTACAAGCTAACAGGTACGATTTTGTGTCAGCCTGAATCCTGCCAGCTTGTCAGCAGGTAATACGCGAACGGCAACAATGAATACTCTAGTCCAAATAGACGGTCTTGCTCCGCTCGCCAAGGGGACCAGGAAGCAATCCAAGGTCATGCTTCTATTCCCGCCTGAGTGGGTGCCGACGGCGCCCTATCTCGCCCTGCCTTCGTTGACTGCTGTGTTGCGGGAAGCGGGCCATACCGTTATCCAGCGCGATATCAACATCGGGATGTGGGATCACTTCTTCAGTATGGAGTTCCTGATCTGGGTGAAGGCCCGGTTGGGCATGCAGCTCAAGGCGCTGCAGGACAAGGAGAAGGCGGGAGCTCTGACCGAACGTGATGCGGGGCAAAAAGCCGTGGTTGAGCAGGCCTATGATGTCGATGTGTTCGATCTCGCGGAACGGGCGGAAGATGCCAAGCTGATCGTGCGCGGCGAACGGTTCTATGAGGCAGAGATCCTGGAGGGGGCGCTCAATACCTTTCGTGAGGCCATGGCCTATATCTCCGCCGCGTACTATCCCGCCTCGCTTGTCTTCTATCCAATGGAAAGCAACTTAGGCTATCGCCCCGGTGTTTCGAAAGAAGTGTTTGCCTGTTTAGAAGATGAGCAGGTGAACGTCTATCGGGATCTCTGTAATCAGCTGGTCATGCCGGAGGTGGCCAGAGAACAGCCGGATGTGATCGGGATTTCCATTGGAACGCAGATGCAGTTCCTGGCGGGTCTGACCTTCGCGAAGATGATCAAGGACACGTTCCCGCAGATCCATGTAGTGGTGGGCGGCAACGTCATTACGCGCCTTCATGAAGACCTCGTGAATCACGAGCGATTTTTCGCAGAAGTCTTTGATTCAGCAATTCTCTATGAGGGGGAGCATGCGCTCCTGTGGCTTATCGAAGCTTTGAACGGACAGCGGCTTCTCGCGACCGTGCCCAACCTGATTTATCGGGATGAGTCCGGACTTCACCGGAATACCGAAGTCTATACCGAGAAGACGGCTGCGCTGCCTTTGCCGGACTTTGAGGGGCTGCCTCTTGATCGCTATTTCGTTCCGGAACTGATCATTCCCTACCTGGCGACGCGCGGCTGTTATTGGGGGCGCTGCACATTCTGCGACCATGGACAGGGGTATTTTGATCAGTATCGGGGGATGCCGGTCCAGCTGGTGGTCGAGCAGATCAAGGCGCTGCGGGATAAGTATCACTGTCGGCATTTCCTCTTTTCCGACGAATCCTATCCGCCGGCGCTATTTAAGAAAGTGTCACAGCTACTGATCGATCAGGACGTCGGGATCAAGTGGACGACACTGATACGATTTGAGGAGACGCTACAAGACCAGGCCACCTGGGATCTCGCCGCCAAGGCCGGCTGCTGTACACTCTATTACGGCATGGAATCGGCGAACGAGCGCGTGTTGAATCTCATGGACAAGCACGCGACGAAGCACGTGATCCAGCGCAATCTCCAGATGGCGGCGCAGGCCGGGATCTGGAACCATGTGATGGCCTTCTACGGCTTTCCTGGCGAAACGTTCGAGGAAGCGATGGAAACCAGGCGGTTCGTCCTTGAGAACCAGCCGGCGATTCACTCACTGGAACTGTTCTATTTCGTGGCGTATCGCCATACGCCGATGGTGCGCCGTCCGGAACAATTCGGCATTACGATTCACAAACAGGAAGAGTATGATCTCCCGCTCGATTACTACTACACACTGAATGACCCCAGCACCCTGTCGTGCCTGGATGCGATGCAGCTCTGTGAAGAGTTCTACAAGAACGATTTTCACCCTTGGGCGGTGCGCGTCAACTCGCGCGAACATGTGTTTCTCTATATCTCGAAGTTTGGAACCAACCGGTTGCCGCAAATCTATGCGCAGCAAACCCAGCCGGTCGGATCGCCGGAAGGGGTGTCAGGTCTGATTACCTGGCCGGTGGCTCGTCCGGAAGGCGACGAAGGGATGAGCCGGGTCACAAGTCACGAAGTGACGTGAAGCCTGAAGCGCGGGCCTCGACTGTGCTGCGAGATGCGAGCACGTTTTAGGTTTTACGGGGTCTCATCGTCAGGGACCAGCACGGCCGAGAGCAGTGCGTGTGAGGCTTCGACGAGCTTGGTCATCTCCTCGGCCTTCTTGTAGGCCGTCATATATTGGGCCGGGTTGTTCGTGAGATTCGCGTAACGGGCCGGGTCCCAGTTGTAGAGCTGGACCCGTTTAGCCCGATCGAGCGCGTCGGATGTGACGGGCAGTGTCAGTTCCAGGATCTCGAGCGCACGGACGATTTCTTGAGGGACGGCGTCGTCAGCCATGCACAAGTGTGACAAAGCCGCGTGGTACCTGTCAAATCAGGCCGCTGACGATCCGTTCGTTCGGCGGTTTCCATTTTTTGGCAGAAGGAGTATCGTGACGGAATGCCTGAGCCACGGTCGCTGAAGTTCTATCAGGCCGACGTGTTCACCTCCCAGCCGTTCGGAGGGAATCCGGTCGCCGTCATTCCCGATGCGCAAGGGTTGAGCGACGATCTGCTGCAGCAGATCGCGCGCGAAATGAATCTGTCCGAGACGGTCTTTGTCTTTCCCCCGACCGATCCGGCCGCCGTGGCGCGGCTGCGCATCTTTACTCCCACGCAGGAAATTCCGTTCGCCGGCCATCCGGTCTTGGGCACTTTCTTTATTCTGGCCGAGCTGGGAATCATCTGTGTGAAAGAACCGGTCACGCGGCTGATGCAGGAGTGCAATATCGGGTTGTTCCCCGTTGAACTGCACGCGGATGATGGGCAGGTTGAGCAGGTGGTGATGACACAGCCCAAACCGGAATTTCTTGGGCCGATCGAAGAGACGGAGGATCTCTACAAAGTTGCCGCGGCCCTGGGCCTGTCGAAGCACGTCATTGCCGACACCAAGTGGCCGATCGAAGCCGTCTCCACCGGACTGCCGGTATTGATCGTACCGGTGCGGACACTGACGGCAGTCCGATCGATCCGTCCCGATGCCTCGGCGATTGCGGATGTGTGCCGCCGGTATGGCGCGAACGGCATCATGGTGTTTACCACCGTCACGGTGGAGCCCTCTTCTACCGTGCATACCAGGATGTTTGCCCCGTCAATCGGGATTCTGGAAGATCCTGCGACAGGCAGCGCGAGCGGCGCCCTGGGTGCCTATCTAGTCCAGAACGGCGTTGTCGATGTGGCGCCGGTCACCGAAATAATTGCCGAACAGGGCTATGAAATCGATCGGCCTTCCCGCGTGTATGTCCGGGTGGATTCAGACGACGACATCATTCAATCCGTCAAGGTGGGAGGGCAGTGTGTGCGGGTGTTGGAAGGGGTATTGAAGTTTTGAACTCGCAGGTCCTGTCAGCAAGGAGCCTGACCGTCCTCGCACCCCGCCCGGT
>MSXM01000049.1:0-16589 GCA_002083565.1 Nitrospira sp. ST-bin4
GCTTGACGATCCACCCGGTCGCGCCGGCCGCTTTCCCCGCCTGTTTCTTTTCCATCGCCGATTCCGTGGTAAGCATGAGAATCGGCGTGAATTTGAACGCCGCCAGTTTTCGCAGCTCCTTGATGAGTGTGATCCCGTCCATCTCAGGCATATTCAGATCCGTCACGACGATATCCATTTTCCCCCCATCGGAGACTTTCCGCACAGCGTCTTTCCCATGCTCGGCCTCGACAACCGTGAAACCGGCGTTGGTCAGAGTAAACGCCACCATCTGCCTCATAGTGGGTGAATCGTCGACGACAAGCGCGGTTTTACTCATACTGTTCCTCCGAGGTCAGTGGCCTGGCTTCCCATACGAATGTCTTATCCGTGAACGACTGACTCACTCAAAATAACGTCACAGAATCCGGCTCGGCCTCACCGTCCACCACATCGGTCGGGATCGAGTCCTGGTATTCGAACGTAACGGCCGATGCGTGGAGACGGCGCTCCTCTTCCATGGTGTAGCTTTGCTCAATCCTCTGCAGCGCGGCGATCTCCCGTTTGGCGTCTTCATCGTTCGGCCCTCGCATCAGCGCCTGCAAATGCAGGTTCCATTGATCCAGCGCTTGACCGACGTGCTCCAACTTCTGACGCGTGATGTCCTGAAACTGCATAGCCATCACCACCTTGGACAAGCTTCCCGACTTGTCTTCAGCTGTGACCGCGGCGTCCTCAGAAGCCAGCACCCTCAGATGCGCCAATAAATCAATCGCCGCCCGTTCTGTCTCTTGCGTGACCGACGTCAGTTGCGCCTTCAGAACAGGGATGAGCCGCACCGCACAGACGGCAAACGCCTCCCATGCCTGCTGCTGCCTGCTTGACAGGCTGCCTTCATCCGTTTCACTGCCAGCCCTGGTCGAACGTCCAGCCTCA
Organism: Nitrospira sp. ST-bin4; assembly: GCA_002083565.1. Lineage (GTDB taxonomy): Bacteria > Nitrospirota > Nitrospiria > Nitrospirales > Nitrospiraceae > Nitrospira_D. The sequence continues at coordinate 916 of MSXM01000049.1, forward strand.
GCAGTCATCGTCTTCCACTCGATAGACAACCCGGCTCGCGTGATTACTCACTGAGCGGCTCAGAGAATCCGAGTTGAGCCAACTTGCTTTGCAGATCCGGTATCACGCCGCTGACAAACAACCGTCCCTGCTTCCGCGCGGCCCAGAGGAGCTGAATGATGGACGTATCCACGCGCGTGACCTTGCTCAAATCCAGCGACACCAGCCCTTCATTCTCAAATAGCTTGAGCAACCCGCTCTTAAACTCCGCCGCTTCAAAAATTGTGAGATCACCGGCCGGAGCCATGTGTCTTGCATTCGATTCCATATCGCTTTTCCTCTTTGATGGACCAGAGTCGTCCCGGGACGATCCGGCACTCTGCCCGCTCAGGGCTGATATGCAGGTAGTGTCGGCTGATCCTGTCCATGACTTGAGCCAGGCATGGCCGGACTGTCGCTCTGGTCTCCTGCGCTCTCCTCCGTGTGGGCCCTCGCTGATGAGGAGGCATTCTCTAAAATGATGACCTCGACACGCCGGTTTTTCGCCCGCTGCTCAGGGTCAAGATTGGCGGTCAGCGGCCTGGTGTCCCCGTATCCAATGGCCGCAAGGTGAGACGCCGGCACTCCGTACAGTTCAGACAGCGCACGGACGATCATGACGGACCTGGCCGCAGAAAGTTCCCAGTTCGACGGGAACTGCGCAGTCCGGATCGGCACGTTGTCCGTGTGACCTTCGATTTTCACGTGGCGGTCTAATTCCACCAGCACATCCGCCAATCCCCGCAGAAACGGCAAGGCCTCCGGCTGCAGCATCGCCTCGCCGGGTTTGAACAACACATGGTCGGAAATCGTCAGGACAATCTCCCCGATCCGTTGCTCGGAAGCAGGATCAACGAATATCTTGACGGCTTTATCTGCCGCCTGCGTCAGGATCTGCAAGCGCCGGATAACCTGCTCTCGATTCGCCTGCACCGATGGTTGGATGGCTGTAGATTTGCTCTCGCCCACTTGAAATGGCTTGGCACTCGCCGGCGGTGTCTGCATGGGATTGAGAGCTGCCTTGATTGATTCGCTGACCGTCCTGAATTTCCCCTCGTTAACGGCTGAGATGGAGTACATGACGACAAAGAATGCGAAGAGCAGCGTGATGAAGTCCGCATAGGACACGAGCCAGCGTTCGTGGTTCTCGTGCTCTTCATGTTTCTTCTTAGCCATAACTTAGAGCGCCACTCGCATCTCGTCATTCGACTCTGTTCAAGGACGCGTGAGGGGTGGGGGGCTGGAACCATTTGTCGGAACGACCCGCAGGGCGCTGCGCGCAAATGGCTCCTGACCCCGTGTTCCCGAGATACGCTTCACTTCTTCTTCGCGTGCGTTCGCTCGCTGTGCGGCAGGAATCCTTCGAGCTTTTCCTGCAAGAGCCTGGGGTTTTCCCCTTGCGCAAGCCCGACCAACCCCATGATCGTCATGGTTCGCGCGCTGGCCTCTTCTTTAAGCTTCAACTTAATCTTGTTGGCCAGCGGCAAAAAGAACAGGTTGGCTATACCAACCCCGTAGATTGTGGCGACAAACGCGACGGCAATACCGCCACCGAGCTTTGACGGGTCTGCCAGGTTTTCCATGACATGAATCAGTCCAAGCACGGCGCCCAAAATGCCGATGGTGGGCGCATACCCTCCGGCAGCCTCCCAGACTTTGGCCGCCAGAAGTCCTGCTTCTTCATGATGTTCGACTTCGATTTCCAGAATCTCGTGCACGGCTTTGGGATCGGTGCCATCAATGATCAACTGGACACCCTTTTGTATGAACGGATCTTTGATGCCCTTCAGTTTTCCTTCAAGCGCCAGCAGGCCCTGTTTCCGTGAGACGTTGGCAAGATCAAGAATGAGCGCGATCGTCCCCTTATTGTCGATGCGAGAGCCGGCGAATGCCATCGACAGCGAGCTGAACGCCTTGAGGACCACCGACAGCGGATTCTGTACGCAACAGGCGCCGAATGTTCCACCCATGACGATGATGAACGCCGTGAGCTGAAGGATCGATCCGACATGACCCCCTTCCAGCGCTTGCCCCCCAAGAATCGCTCCAATCGCCAGGACGATTCCGAGAATTGTTGCAATGTCCATTCGCCATTGACCTCATACATGCGGCACGTCATGCCTGCATGACTTAGAACGGTTCGTCAGCTACCGTGTTTCATAGCGCCTGGGGGAAGGTTCGCATTTTCAGGCGTTTTCCCCGGAAACACGAAACATAAAAGAGGAACGGCATCATTTGAACCCATATTGGGCCAGAATATCGTCAGCCACATTCTGTTTCATGGATGTCGTTTTTGATTCTTCGAGCTGCTTGAGCATCTCCCCCGTTTTTCCCGTTGCGGCAATGCCGTCCGCATCGTGCGGGATACCGAACACAACAACCAGTTCGACCAGCTTGTCCCGCACGTCATCGAGAATCGCCACGAGTTTTTTGACCCGCTGCGCGACCAAGTCTTGAAAGGATAAGGCGGTCATAATTTCCGTCAAATACTTGTCATCGTGCGCCAGGTCGGCGGCTATGCTCTGAACACGCATTGAAAGCGTCGTACAATCCACGGCCTTCAACGTCTCTGCGACGGCAGCCAACTCCTTGACGACACGGCCTCGATTGTCTTGAATTGTTTCCGTCAACCGCATCACCTCAAGCGTGCCCTCTTCCGTCATCTTATTGAGATCAACCAAATGCGATGAGGCCATCGGCAAACCTGCGCTGCCGGACACGATCGGAGCGCTGATCTCGCTGATGGTCCGCATAGCCTTTTCGACGAAGCGCGCCAATTCCCCGAGCTCTTCGTATAGTTGCTGACCGTTCTGTTGCACGGGTTCTCCCTTTGCAATCCAACTCGACGCCCGCTCTCTCACGGGTCCGGCGCGCCTACTTGAAAATCTTCCCCAATTTTTCCTGCATCGTCTCCGCCGTAAACGGCTTGACGATATAATTGCTGACCCCGGCCTGAATCGCCTCGACCAGATTTGCCTGTTGCGCTTCAGCCGTGACCATGAGGACTGGAATCGTTTTAAGTTTGTCGTCGGCTCGAATGGCGCGAAGCATGTCGATGCCCGTCATCACCGGCATATTCCAGTCGGAGACGACAAAGCCAAACGTGTCTGCACGCAGTTTCTGCAGCCCTTCCTGCCCGTTTTCGGCTTCTTCCACATTGGCAAACCCCAACTGTTTCAAGATATTTTTCACGATTCTCCGCATCGTGGCCATATCGTCCACGACAAGGATTTTCATGTTTGGATCAGCCGGCATAACATCTCCCTCCATCTGCGGCACAATACGTCACAATCAGCGCAGGGCTGCCCTCGATGCCATCCAGAACTGAGCCCCCTATTCGTGTGCCCATCGCCCATCACTATCGGCATATTCTTGGGAAAACCTAAGACAGGCGGCACAACTGTCAGGCGGCCGGGCATGACTCACAGATAGGACATGAACGATGAGGGGGGCGGCTGAATGCGTCAGGAATGGCAGGCACTGGTGCGTTGCATCTGATCACTCAATGCTACACACTCCTCGCTGAAGACTCGGCACGGCCTGCACAATCAGCGATCGGGCTTTACTAGCGAAGACCGGCTGCGCATCCATTCGTGAATATCCCGGCGGAGAAAGCGCCAATGTTTTCCGATTTTCGAGGCCGGCAATTCGCCGATTCGCGCGAGCTTGTATACCGTGGATTTCGGAACACGCAGAAACCGTGCCACATCGACGATGGTCAGGATCTCGCCATCCCCCGTAAAGGCATGATCTCCAGCGAGCGCTGTTGTTTCAGATGCGGCGTCCTTCATAGCACTTGCACTATCGGCATCGCCGCGTAGAACCTTGAGCGTGAGTAGCTTACCGATCGACCCGTGGCCGGTAACTTCCCATTACCATTAACCACTAACCACCCTGGCCCCGTCTGGCACGCAGCCGTTCGGCTTGCGTACGAAGGATGTGCCGGATAAGGTGTTCTTGATCGTCTGCGTTGAGATCCACAAATTCCGTAGCCAGCGCAAATCCATGCCCTTGAGGGTCGGGAGACGATCGGATGATCTTGATAACCGTCTGGACCGGTGTAAAGGGCGGCAGAATTATTTTCAGCGCCAATCGGTCACCGGCATTGAACTGCCGAGGCGACGTAAAGCTCACCCCGCCGCCGCTGATATTGACAGCCGTCACACGCGCAAGGTCCATACAACCCGGATGCGCCTTGGCTAACGTCTTCAACAGGACCTCGAGCAACCAGTCCACCTTCATCATCCATGGCACCAGCGAAGAATCGACCAGCGCCTCCCCGGAATGCGCCAAGAGTTCCGCAGTAGGCTTTCCCACCGCAGCGGCAATGACCTCGTCGGTTACCGGCGCACTGACGGATGCTGGCATCTCGGCCGATTCATCCAGCAACCGATATTCGAGTAACAGATTGTCATCGATGCGAAGCCATTCCCGGCGATCCTCCGAAGCAGTATCACCCGCTGTAGGCTGATTGGTCATGGCTGAAAGAGCCATACGAAATCCTTTCAGAAGCTACGCGACGGCGCGCACGGCGGCAGCATGCGGACGCCCGAGACGATGGTCGGCATACACGGCCACCCGATTACGCCCTTGAGACTTGGCTTCATACAATGCGGAATCCGCTGCCGCAATCCACCGGCCGATGCTGTCGATCGATGAATCGTGAAGCGATGCCACGCCAAAACTGGCGGTAATCCGCACCGACCCGTCATCGAGATCGAATGCGCGGCGCTCGATCTCGGCGCGAATCCGTTCAGCGAGCGCTTGCGCTTGGCCAAGATCAGTATGAGGCAGGACGACGGCGAACTCCTCCCCTCCATACCGGCCAACACTATCGACCTCGCGAACTCGCTCCTGGACCAGCGCTGCTACGCGTTCGAGTACTCCGTCTCCGGCTACATGTCCAAGGCGGTCGTTGACGCTCTTAAAATAGTCGAGATCCAACAGCAGCAAACAGGCGGAGGACCCATAGCGAAGTCCGGCGTTGAGTTCCCGCTGAAGCGGTCCATTGAGTGCGCGCCGGTTGAGCACCCCGGTCAAGGGATCCCGCAAGGCCAACTCCTGAATCTGACCATGCACGTCGGCATTGCCCAAGGCCACTGCCAGCGCAGCGGCAATCGTCGCCAGCAACTGCTGTTCTTGTCCGGTGTACGGGCGCTCACGTGTCCGCTGGACATGCAAAATCCCGACTCCATGCGACCCGATAGCCAGCGTGACCTCATGGACACTGACTGCGTGGCCATCCTGACTTTGGTCAGAACCCGCAGCTGCCGGCACAAGCGCCAGACTCGAGCTACGCAGAGGACGAATCGCCCCGTGCCACGATGTTGCCTTGCCGGTCATTCGACCCAGGCGGTTCAACAGTCGTAAACGTAACGCGTCCGCCCCTTGAACGTCTTGCGCCTGCGACCATATCCAGGCCTGATCGGGATTGGCTCGAACCAGTCCAACCAGATCGGCGGCAATCAACGACGGCAGTCCCGCAAACAAGGCCTTGACGATGGTCTCAGCCTCCAACGTCCCCGAAAAGGCTTGCGTCAGCTGATGGAGAAACGACAAGTGGCGGTTGCATTGCGCAAGTTCATCACGGTCTTGTGCCAGCGCCTGATTGGTCCGTGCCAGCTCATCGGACAGATCCCTCATAAAGAGGAACGTCCGTCGATTAGCGAGGCCGCTGTGGACCGATTCCAGGAGTCTCGATGCAGGACAGGGCCAGGCAAGGTAATCGTAGGCCCCCTTCCGCAAAAGCCGCGCCGTGTGGTCTGCGCCGATTTCCGGCCCGATCAGGATGACGCAGAGATCTCGCCGATGTTTGAAGACACGGTCAAGCACCTTCACGGTGTCCGCAAAGCGAGCTCCGACCTGAAACAGCAACACAGGGACATCCACAGGCAACCGTGTCTCGACTGAATAGGCTCGCCGGTTGAAGACATCCACCTTCATACCGGGAAGCTTTGTCCAGACTTTCGCCCGACAGACTCGAGCATCAGCCACCAGCACAATCTGCATGCCGTCAGTCACCGCTATACCCATCAGAATTGTCGCCGCCTTGGCTGGTCGAGGTTGAATTCTTCGGCACTCGGTCAAAGAGCCTATGGCATGAAAAGGCTAGGAGCTTATGGCTGATAGCCTGTGGCACGGAACAGAAAAATGAACCGTCGATGATATGATATTTCGGTTCGCTCTCGTACTATTGGCCATACGCTACAAGCTCTTTTCCCTTCGGTCCCGTGCTATACGCCATCGGCCATGCGCTCTGCTCCTCGACCTGAGACGCGTTACGCCTCTACGTCGATCGTCCCCATAGCTCCTGCTCCATGCCGCAACCTGCTGAGCCGTAGGCGAACGGCCTGTGATTCACGCAATAATTCCGCCACTGCCGCTTTCGCCACGAACGCCCGTTCCTGAACCTGTCGATCGCTCGCCAACATCCGCTCGGCGTCCAGTTGGGGAATCGATGCGCCTTGCATCGCAATGTCTCTCAGGCGGTAGCATTCATCGACGAGATCCCACCGGCCTTGTTCCGCCGCATCCCGCGCAGACACAGTCAGCCGTTCGAGTTCGGCTCTTCCGGTTTCCCTGTCCGCCCCCGTCCCGGTCACCGGGCAGCCCCCACCGCCGATTGCTGTTGAGCCGCCACTTCCTGCCAGCCTTCTCGAAGAGTCTTGAGACAGCGGAGGGGACCGTCTAGGTGGCTCGTGCTGTTCCGCGTGTTGGCCGCAATCAGCTCGGTCAACATGTACTCGTACAGCCGGCGGAGCGAGATAGCAATCTCTCCGCCCTGCTCAAAGTCGAGCACGCTATTGAGCTCACCGACGATGGAAATGGCCCGGCCCAAAAACCGGCCTTTGTCGCTGATGTTATTGGATTCGATGCCCACACGAGCCAATTCGATCGATTGAATGGCGGCGTCGTATAACAATACGACGATCTGGACGCTGGAAGAGGTCATGATTTGGGTCTGCTGATATTGCCTGGCGTACTGGGTGACCATAGGTTCCTTCCGTAGAGGCTCCTTACCGTTGTTTCAAAGCAGAATTCGCCTGGAGAAATCCGCTTTGGCTTTGCAGTCTGCCAAGCAGTCCATCCAGAGCGGCATACTGACGACGCAACCGCTCTTCATATTGCGCGAGAAGATCCTCTTTTCTCGCAATGTCGTCCGTGAGATCGGAAATCTGGTCGGTGAGGCTTCCCTTGCGAAGAGTCACTGCCCCCGCCGTAATATCATCGAGTGCGTCCACGGCATTCGTCACCAGCTGGGCGACCCCGGTGCTGCCGGTTTGATTGATAAATAGACTCTTGACCGCCGAATAGTTCGAACTGAGCGCAGCATCGAGCTTCGCATCATCAATCGTGACAGTGCCATCTCGCTCCGTTTTGAACCCTACTTCGCCGACCGATGTATACGTCGTCAAACCCGACACTGAAGCAGAGAGGGCATTCCTCAGCTGGCTCAAGACCGTCCGCACCGTCGGTTCGTTGAAGAAGATGCCACCCTCTTTTGTCGCGATGTCGTAGGTATTCCGCTCGTTGATAAACTTCACCACTTCATTGTAGCCCGTCGCCAGCGCCTTGATGCTGGTCTTGACGGCACTGGCGTCCCGGGACACATTGACCGCAACGGTGCCGCCCCCTGTCGTTTTGCTCAATGTCAGCGTGACTCCGGCGATCGCATCGGTGATGGTGTTGGTGCTGCGCTGGAAGGTCAGCGGATTCAACGCGGGATCGCCGACGACAATAATGGCGTCTTGCGCCGCCTGCAACGTATCCGTTCCTCCGGTCGGGCTGGCAGTTAAAAAGTCCAAGTCGGTGTTGTCGGCTACAATCGTGATCCCGTTACTGGCGCCGGTGCTGGTCGCAGTCAGCACCAAGCGATAGGCGGGGGAGGCGTCGGTTCCGGTGTTTACCACCGACGCGACGGCGCCCGCGCCAAGGTCATTGATGGCGGTCTGAAGATCTTCGATTGTTGCAGATGCCCCCAGCGTAATGGTTTGATCCGAGCCCGACCCAACCCGAAACGTGAAGGTGCCGGATGAGCCGCTGACGATGTCCGTCGTCGTGGCGGCAACAGCTTTCGCCGCCCTATTCGTGAGCTGATGGCTTTGCGCCAGCTGGGTCACCCTGACGGTATAGCTCCCCGGCGTCGCCGACGATGACCCTGTCGCGCTCAATACCGTCGAGTCGCTGACGGATACGCTGGACCGGTCGAAGTTGGACGGTAAACGGATCGCGTCGGACGCGCTCTGGAGCGACGCCAGTTTCGTACTTAATGTGGCATAGTCGGTCGATTTCGAGTTGAGCGCGACCTTTTTCTCGATTAACCGATCGACCGGTAGGCGCGAGACTTTCACTAACTGATCGACGACCTGGCCGAAATCGAGTCCGTTCCCGAGCCCGCCGAAGCTTATGGTTGCCATGCGCTCTCCCCGCCCCCGCTATGCCTGTTCGTGCAGCAGCAAACCCTTCGCGCTCGACAGATACTTTTCAAGTTGGAGTAGCTCTTCCGGGGGAATTTGCCGGATGAGTTTTCCGGAATCCTCCTGGACCACCTTGATGACGACGCGTTCGGTTTCATCGTCAACTTCAATTTTGAGGCGTGGCTCTGCGGACTCCAGTACCTTGCCCACCTTCGCTGCCGCCCGGTCGATTGCTGCCCGGTCAGGTAGACCTGACTGTGCCTGTTCGGAATCAGAGAATTTGCTTGCCGCACGCAGTTGTCGAGCCACGACCTCACCCGGTCCATGCTCTCGGCTAGATACGGCCTGAAAATCAGCCTTTGGCGCCACATGATGTATCATGGCAGCCTCCTTATGATGAACCTACGGGCCGCGTCCTCCCGATTTGAGAGGACGCGGCCCGATCGGCGACGGTTACTGGAGCAGCGCCAGCGCCTGCTGCGGCAGCGTATTCGCCTGCGCGAGCACGGCAATACCGGTCTGCACCAAGACTTGATTCTTCGTGAACTGGGACGTCTCATACGCGATATCCGCATCACGGATTCGCGACTCGGCGGCGGTGAGATTCTCACTCGTCACCTGGAGGTTCGCGATCGTCGCCTCGAACCGGTTCTGAATCGAACCATATTCGGAACGAGCGGTCGCCACCGCGCTGATGGCATTGTCGATGTTTGCCAAGGCGCTTGTTGCGTTTGCCGACGTCGACACGTTCACGGTGCCAATCCCTAACGACGTCGTCGTGATGTCGTTGAGATCCAGACTGAGCGTATTCCCCGTGCCGCTGCGGAAACCGATCGCGATCGAGAAGCTGATGCTCGAACCGCTCGTCAGCGCTTGACCGTTGAATTCGGTGACCTGTGCAATACGGTCGATTTCCGAACGGAGGGCGATAAACTCCTGATCAATGTAGGACCGTTCCGTATTGCCCACCGTACCGCTCGCCGATTGTGACGACAACTCACGCAGACGAGCCAGCAGAGATCCAATGGTCGCGGCGGCGCCGTCGGCAATCTGCGTCAAGCTGATGCCGTCGGATGCGTTCCGTGTGGCTTGATTGATGCTGCGAATCTGCGCGCGTAAGGACTCGGACAACCCGAGACCGGCGGCATCATCGGCAGCGCGGGTGATCCGAAGACCGGACGACAAGCGCTCAACCGAACGGCCCAACTGGTTGGTGCTGTTCGTCAAATTGCGTTGCGCCGAAATGGATGCAGGATTGCTGTTAACGATAAGTGCCATGGACCCTTCCTCCTTGATACAAAAACCGGATCGTGCGTGCTCGCCTCTGCGTCCGTGCAGAAGCCTGTTCTCCGCTCAGGCCTGTGAGCTGATTGCCTGCTGTATCGGACGATCCGGAAGGGACTTGAGCCTCTGAGCGTTCAATGCACCGTCACCGACTGCACACAACGAACACCAACGGCCATATCCTGATGGGAACGGCACGTGGTGAGTCGTAAGTAGCGAGTGGCGAAGAGCTGACAACCTCAGCACTTCCCCAGCTCAGCACTCCTTCGTCGCCAGCCGGGGAAGAATCTCATACTCCAGGAGATCTGCCATCATGACGATATCCTGACCTGCTCTCGCATCGAGAAGATCGCGCACCCATGCGCTCAACGGCTTGACCTCCCGCCCACCGTTAAACACCGCCCCTGTTCCTTCTACCAGTTCAAGATAGTCGGCGAGCTGGCCCAGCCAAAGATCCAGCTTTGCAACGTGAAAGGGTCCGGCACGGAATGCCCCGGCGAGCAATCGTCCTTCCTCGTGCAATATCTGCGCATAGCGCTCGGCCGAATGCCGCACCGAGTGCGCCAGCTCCTGCCGCGACAATGAAGCCGCCGTCAATACCGAATATTTCCTGGCGGGTTCCCTTAAAAACACCGCATCGAGATCGCGATCGGTAATGGTCCGGTAGTCGAGCTGTAAAGACGTCACAATGCGGGACTTTGCCTGCGCCCGATCGCTGACTTCAGCCAGCACCTCCCCAATCGTCGCCGCCGCTCCGATGTCCCATTGATCCTGATCGAGTGTCACGCGCATGGTCTGTCTCCTTCTATCGATCCTTTTGATTAGAACTGATCGTTATCCTGCGTAGGCCGGAAACGATCCCGGAATCATCGGCAGCTTCCTGGCAGATGAGCGGCCTCCGGTTTCTGAAAGGCATCGACGGACCTCGTCGAGTTGGTCCCGCCACCGGCGATATGCCCGCTCATGGTGCCGCGCCAGTAATTCCATGCCCTGCACATTGTCGTTGTGGATGGCTCTTACACACTCGGTCGTCAAAGGCGCCGTAGCCAACGTCGTCATTCCCAAATACACAGCGGACTCACGTTCCCGCGATTGCTCCTGCTGAAGAGCCCTGAGCTTCGACACAGCGATCGGAGTACACCGGGCCGCTTTGACAATATCCTCCGCTCTCTTGCAGAGGGAATCGAGTTTCGGCGTCAGCATTGCCATCACATTCAGCGCGATCCCGGCATCCGGAGCAGGCCCTTCCGGCTCCGGCACATGGCTGAGCGCGCCCGTGAACGCTTGATACCGATAGCGCCGCCAGAACGTCCCGTACCAATCCGTGCCGGGCAACTCGCTGCCGGCTCTGAGACGAAAGGTCCCAAGCCGGTCTTCATCGATCCCTGATTCATAAATGCGGCACTGGGATATGCCCGCCGGAAATGGACCGCTCCCGAGGACGTGCAGCATAAGATCCGCCACCTGATTGGGCACGAGACGGTCCTTACACGAATGATGTGCACACACCTGTTCGAATCCGCAGGGCGCACAGTCCAGATCCGGTTGCACCACCCAATGCCCCGCCCCGTAGGGACCGGTCTCCCGAAAGTCCACATGTCCCACCGAAAGATCGACGACAGGAGTCTTCACGGCGACAGCCATGTGCATAGGACCGGTGTCATTGGTCAGCAACAGCCTAGACTCGGCCAGCAACGCCGCGAGCTGTTGCAGTGACGTCCGGCCTGCGGCATTGATGAAGGGATTGCGCCCGCCGACCCCTCGATAGGCCAGAATCACCTGGGCGATCGTCTCCCGTTCAGACGGCGAGCCGATAAACACAAGCCCACCCTTCCAACGCTCGCTCAGCGCAGCCAGGGCGGCGCCAAAATGTGCCGGCCGCCAGGCTTTCATGATGTCGCTGGCGCCGGCTTGCACGGCGATCCATTGCCCCGCCTCCGGCTTCTCCGACGCGAGAAACCGTCGCGCCCAATCTCTGGATTCGGCCGGCAATGTCACGTGAAGCGGCGCAAATGTGCCGGGCCCGCTGCCCCCTAGCGCATATACATCGACCAGATTGAATCGATTGATCCGTCGCGAGTGATGAATGTCGGTGAAGTAGGCCATCCAGGGATTGTCGATGACGATTCCGCCGTCCCACGCACTCCTCCCGCCTCGGATATCCGGCGCCCCGATGTACCCGGCCAGGAAAGCGCTGGGCCGGTTGAACGTCAAGTTGACAATGCGGTCATAGCCCCGGTCCCGCATGGGGCGTGCCCAGGTTGCAGCCTCTTGATACAGCGACAACGCATCCTTGACAGAAGCCCGGCTGGAATCGATCAGTTCATGAAAATCGAAACTGATGATCTCTCGAAGCCCATCCAGCATGGAGGCCACCAGGGCAAACTGGCGGTCAACGACCAGGTCGATGGCGACCCCGGGCTGTTCTTCCCGAAGGCGCGCCAACAACGGTCCCATTTGAATCAAATCGCCCATGCGGGTGATGTTCAGGATCAGAACTTGTTTCATCGCTGAATCACAAAAAACCAATATAGAGGTAGAGTGCTGAGCCGTCAGCTCTTTGCCCCTTGCACTCACTACTCACCACTTACTACTCACCCCTCACCTTTCACGATCACACAAGGTCTCTGGTTTCCGTCCGATAGCTGTCGAGTAAAAGAATGAGCAGTTCCTCTCGTTCCAAGGCCCGCCCAGCCCCGTTCGCACGAATGCCCGCGGCCACGTCCTTTAACTCCACCCGCTGCCCCGGAGGAAACTGCCGCAGCATCGCCGAGAATTCCGGCGCAGACTCGGCGCGTGCCGCCAGGGAGCCGGCATTCCGGTCGCCTCGAAGAATGGCTCCAATCCGGTCCGGCTGCCGCAGGCCGATGGCAGCCAACAACTCTTTCATCCGATGCCCATAGGTGTGCTGCCTGAGCACTCGCTTCCGCGCCGCCTCCGCGATGGTCCGGCGGCCGCTCGGATCATCGAGCCACATGCGAATCAGAGCGGGCACGTCCTCTGTACGCCGAAATCGAACGATTTCCTCGTCCGTGAAGAGGTCCGGAAGAAGCGCCCGTTCATCGGTCAGTTGAAACGCGCCGCACGCTGCCAGCTCAAAGGTGCGTGGATTCACGAAGTCGGCCTGCGGGTCCAGCGCATCTCCTCCACAGGAATGGAGGTTAAGGTTGATGGCACTGGCATTGAACACCTTCATACAGGCCTCAGTGTCGATACGGGCGCCTCTCCGCTGCAGCACCGGCGCGAGATCCGCCGCCCCCTCCCATTCATTTCCCCACAACTTGAACGACCAGTCCTTCGATAACCAGCGCGGCAGCAGCGCGCGCCGATTGGGATATCCCGCTCCGACAAACGACAGATCGGCGCCATACTCCGCCCGTTCGGCATCGGTCAGTGCGAGAGGCCGGTGCACGGCGGGATCGGCGGCCATGGGCAAGTAGCCGACATCGCGCGCGCCGGCTCGCTTGAACGCCTCCTGACACTCCACCTGCTGGATAACGAACCAATAATCGTACCCTGCTGCCAATTGCTGCCAGTAGGTCAGATGGCGATAATTCTCTACGAACCACATGGCGGTGAGGAACTTCTTTTTTCGAAGATGTTCAAGGACAGCCAGGGTAAGCGGCGCTTGTGCAATCGCCAGCACGAGATCCGGCGGGTCCTCCGACAAATGGGTGATCGTACTCAGACTCAGCACTTCCGCAAATCGGCCTTGCATCGCCTGCTGATGGCGCACATCACGGTAGGCTCCAAACGCATCGTAGCTGGCTCGATGCAGGCTGTGATCGACCCAGCTGACACGATGGCCCAATGTTTCCAGTGCGGTCACCACGTACTTCGCGATGGGCAACGATCCGCCATAGATCGGACCGACGACGGCAACATGCAGCTGCCCGCCTTGCCGCTTTGCCGCCGACCGGCGCAGACATTCCTCCAGCTGCCGATGGACTTCTGCATGCAGGCGGGCAGCCGGTGCGTAGGTGAACACGCGTAACGCCTCTGAACGGAATAGCAACTGCTCAGCCATTTCCTGTGCAGTTCCCCAGATCCATTCGACGGCATTCAACCAGGCTCCCATAGGACGGGCGCGCAACGCATCCTTCAGAATCGAAACATCCGGGATCACAGCCGCCATACGGCTACCGGCCGGCTTCAACGCAACCAGGGCTTCAACGTGATATAGGAGGCCGACGCCGAGGACGACCGCGAGCTCTCCCGCTTGCCATTCGCGCAGCTGTGCCTCGGCCCACGCCTTTGCTTCCTTGCGGGGATCGTACGCGCTATGAATCCATTGTCCTTCACACATCGCCGATACGCTGCCTTCACGCGACTCCTTGAGCGTGAGCACTCCACCGGGAGAGTCCTTCACGGCGGCGGCCAAAGCAGGACATGTGCGCCGCAAATCTTCGAGATTGTGGTTTAAATAGTCCATGGCCTGCTTGTCATCCTTGCAGAGGTTGCAATTCGCGCCACAGATCTTCCCGTTCACGTGGGGGAGCCGGATGCCGGCCTGCTTCGCTGTAGTAGGCGCCCCATCGATCGCACTGGCTCACCCACACCGGCCATTCCTCCAAACCTTGGATCCGGCCTGTCAGTACGGCATCGATGGTTTCCTGGATCGGCCAACTCGTGGGTTGCACTCCGAACAGACCCGATACGGCGCCTTCCTCGGATTTGTAGGCTTGCCACACGAGATGATCTATCCCATAGGGTCCGGTCTCATGGACGCGGGCCCGTGCGAAATACCATCCGATGACTCGTGTACCGACTGCGGCGGCAAGATGGAGGGGCCCGGTATCCGCGCCGATGACGGTGTGGCAGCGGCCCAGAATCTCCGCAAGCTCAGGAAGCGAGGTGCGGCCGGTGGCATCCCACAGCCGCCCAAGGATCGACGAAGGCAACTGGTCTTGGATATACCGGGCCCGCTCGCGTTCCTGACCGACCAACACCACGCGACCGGCCGGGGCCGCTTCCATAAACCGAAGAACCCACCGCTTCCATACCTCGGTCGGCACCAGGCGTTCGTCCGCCCCCGCCCCTACGATGAGGCCGATCCACGGCCCTCCCTGTTTGCCGATCGGCTCAAAATCCGGAGTCAGCGGACAAGATGAGCGGCTGAGAGTCCCCGACGTACCGGGCGGATAGACCCCGCACAGGCCGCAGAAAGCGTCGGCTAAATGAACACGACACCCGCGTCGATTCGCGGCGACATCCCTGACATAGGATGCCCATGGCGTCGGCTGCTCGCCGAGCGGACCGTGCAATCGAGGCCCCTTCATCTCACGCGCCAGCACCGCGCCGGCCAGCAACGCGCGCGGATGCTGATTGAGCACATAGGCACAATCATAGCGTTGCGAGGAGAGTTCGGAAATCCGGCGCTCCGCGTCTCTGAGATGTTTCTGGTGCAACCCTGTGCCGGCGTCCTGGCCACTCTGCCGCCACGCCGGACCATCCCATTCCAGCACACGCGTAATTCCAGGCAGCATTCGGCCGATCGGTGAAAGCGGCGCGGGGCAGAGAAGATCCAGCACCAGCGACGGATCAGCTGACTTGATGGCCTTGATAGCCGGCAGGGTTTGCATAAGATCGCCCAGCCGGGCCAGTTGCACAATGAGCGCATGCCTCATGTCGTTATCCAGTAATCCGGTTGCCTGCCCAAACCCAAGCAAGGCCCACATATCTCGTGAAGCATAATCAGTCGAAAGAGCTTATAGCGTATGGCTTATGGCATAGGACCGGAGAGCGAATCGAAGCTTCGTCCGATCACGTGCTATATGCCATCAGCTATCAGCTCTTTTCCCCGACGAGATACGCTTCACGAACGCCGCGCTAGGTCTGCGCCGCTTCCATGGCCAGCACCGTTTCCTTACCGGCAATCACCCGCCCCAGTGCTGCTAATCCGTCAAACTCTGGCGCAATCGCCTGCAGCGCATCATGCTCACGGCGAGCCTCGTC
>MSXM01000049.1:16663-31687 GCA_002083565.1 Nitrospira sp. ST-bin4
GCTCAACTCGGCCCAGCGATTCTGAGCTGTGCCGGCCCGCAGCAGCCAATGGACAGCCTCGGCATCGTCCGGATGCTCAGCCAACACAAGAAGGAATTGTTCCCAGGCCCCCTGCGCATAGGCGCGTCCCAGCGATGCCATTCCCATCCCCATCAAACATTTTTTACGGTCGGCCCCATGCTGCATGGCAAGCGAGAATGACGCTTCGGCCTCTCGATATTGCTCACGTTGCATACAGAGCACCCCTCGCAACAACAGTCCCTCGGCATGGGTCGGACAATCAGTGAGCAACTTCTGCAGATGTTGGCCTGCAGCGATCAGATCCTTCCCCTCCAGCAACTTCCTCACGTACGACATTCGCACATCCGGTGAATTCGCCCGTTGAAGATACCGAGACAGGAACGACTTCTGGATGGCCGGCTCTTTGAGTTTTTCACTGATCATTCCACCCCATGCCAACACGGAAGGGTCGTCCGGCCACTCCTCCACAAATCCCAGCTCACGCCGGACCATCGGCCAGTCCTCCTTGATCGCAGCCGCCTGTGTGGCGGCGACATGGGCCCACACAGCGCGCTCTCTGATGTCGGCAAGAAGCATGAGGTCGCTGCCTTTTCCCCCGCACGGGCTCTTCTCAATGACCTTGTATCCATCCCTGTGGTAATGAAGATCCTCATCGGTAGACCACCACCGTCCACCCCACCGATCGAGATAGCGAAGGGCGTTTTGTTCGTCATGCGCCTTGCGGCCTGGTGTTTGTCCTTCCAAATGATAGAGAACACTGCGTGGTTGATAGACGATCTTGTGGCCGTTATTTCCGACTTTCAGGCACAAATCCACATCTTCAAATCCATTTCGAAACGACTCATCAAAACCGCCGATCTCTTCAAAAATCGTTCGCCTAATCAGACAGCAGGCGCCCGTCACAACTTGAAATTCCCGTCGTTGATTGACAGCGGGATGCTCCGATGAGAACGATCTATAGATGTGGTACGGAAGCCGGCGCTGGCGATCGAGCACGACACCGGCATGTTGGACCGTTCCGTCGGGATACAACAATTTGCTGCCGACGATCCCGACTTCCGCGTGCTCCTCGACTTCGCTCACGAGCGGCCTCAACCAACCCTTCAATGGGATTGTGTCGTTATTGAGAAAGACCAGATATTTTCCGCGTGCGGCCCTCGCACCTTGGTTGCAGGCCTTGGCGAATCCGAGGTTCTCTTGGTTACGGATTATCTGCACATCTCCCTCGAGGCACTGGAGCAGTTCCGTAGTCCGATCGGTCGATGCATTGTCGACTACGATCACCTCAAACGACACATCGGTCGTCGCGGATGCAAGAGCCTCAAGACACTGTTGGGTCAATTCCGCCTTGTTCCATACTGGAATAATGATTGAACAGGTGCATGTGGGCTTGGCCTGTTTCTGCTGCACGGCGTATAGGTTCTGCAGATGCGCGTGCTGCGCCTCCCGAATAGCAGGATGATTGGCGGCATAGGGCGCATACTTGCGGTAGATGATTTCCGTCGTCCGCACGAAGGCCTCCCGGTCCCGGCTCGTCATGGTTGACCCATCCCCCCGCAGGGTGAACTCCGCCGTCGTCTGCTTGATGTGGAAGAAGGGATACTTGGTGGCCATGCGAATCCACAAGTCCCAGTCTTCGTGGACGAAGAGCGACTCATCGAACACACCGACATCGTCCAGACAACCCCTTTCGTGCATGACACAGAGAACGGGAAAGTAATTTGAGACCAGCAAATTGGCCGGATTGAAATCGTGCGAATAAGGAAGGTCGCGGCCTGCCTCAATATAACGGTCGCCATTTCGTTTCTCAGCCACGCGCCAGGCGTCGGTGTACGCGGCTTTGCATTCATGACGCTCCAGATAGGTAACGAGTGTGCTCAGGTGATCGGGCAAGTACCGGTCGTCATCATCGAGATATGCCACATACTTGCCCTTCGCCGCGCGAATGCCCGTGTTGCGGGCAGCCGCGAGACCGCGATTGCGATCATGTGTGATGCAAGTGATGCGGCCTCCGCTGTTGAGGTCGGCGATCACCGGAGCCACGTCCATGGCGCCATCGTTGACGACAATGATTTCGAAGTTCTGATTGGTCTGAGCCAGGACACTGGAAATAGCCTCTCGCAGACGATCCGGCCGGTTATGCGTCGGGACGATGACCGAGACCATCGGCTGGCGCGTAAAGGCAGGCGCGGAGATCCCTCCCGCGCGTTGGCATGCCCACACCTGATAGATGGGAATCAGATTCAACGTCGTTAGATCGTTCGGCGTCGGCGCGGGAATATAGCGCAACGAGGGAATCTCGACATGCACCCGTTCCAGGCCAAGTTCGCAAAAGCCTTGCGTGGACAAAATGCCGCGCAACTGGTCTTCCGTCACCCAGTCTTCGACCGGCTGATTCGGCGGCGCGATCGCCTTCCACCGTTCCCACATCTCCCCACGCGGGGTGGTCAGGAGGAGGAAACCGCCCGGTTTGAGAAGCTTGGCGAGTTCCTCCACAAAGGCGTCTTTCTGTCCATGCGGCACATGTTCGATGACCTCGGAGCACAGCACAACATCGTACGGGGAGAAATCGGACCGCTGCAGAACCTGCTGCGCTGCTCCTGTCTCGAATCGCAGGTGCGGGAACAGGCGACGGGCATGCTCGATCACTCCCGCGACCGGCTCGATGCCTTCGCAGGTTCCGTACATGGAGGCCAGATTCGTCAACCAGCCGCGGCCGCAGCCGACTTCGATCATGCGTAATTGTTTTCCCGGCTCCGACTGCCGCACACGTCGAAGGATATGCTCCAGAAAGGCCGCGATCTTCGACCATCGGGCTGACTCATCGGCATTCGGGTGAGGCGTGGACCAGGCCGGCTGCTTGACGAAGAGATTGACGTAAAATGTGTCTGAATCCATGGCCCCCCCGCTGGTTTTCTTCACAAAAACGCTCGTCGCTTCCCGGTCTCGGCTGGGCCCTGTCACGCAGACCGACTGATCGTTGACTGGTGCCGTGAATCCTGTCAGGCCAGCCATGAACCTCCGACGCTGCGCCGCCGTGCGCTCGGCGAGGTCGGAAGGCGCGGACACGGCGTTGTCGTTCATCGAGCCCCCGCCAACCGGGGAAGAATCCTGCTCACTGATGAAACCAATCGCGCCTCCCCGTTCTGACACTTCATCAATCCCGTAGTCAGGGAGACTGCCAGACTTAAGCCAACACAGCGTCTGCACCAATCGATACTCGCTCGTGTGATAGCGCATCAGCTTACGCTGGGCATTGACGGCAATCTTTCCGGCAAGAGGCTCGTCACGGAGCAAGTGATCCAGGCGCTCCGCCAGAGATTCCGGACTGTCCGGTGAAAAGAAGAGGACCTCCTGCCCGTCGGCAAAGAGCCTATTGTTGAGAGGATGGTGCGGAATTGCATACGTGAGAACGGGGCGTCCAGCGGCGATCCCCTCGTAGACTCGTCCCCCGTAGAATTTTGCCAGACTTGGCAAATTGACAATGGCGGCCCATTGCTGGAGATGCGCCATCCACTCCTTAAACTCCCCCAGGCGGATCTCTTCCAATGTTGCCTGATAATCCGCCATCTGCGTCGCTGTCAACAGCCGCCGCCCTGAGAGCCTCTGCAGGATCGTATTCTGCAACTGATCAAAAAGCTGCTGAAAGTAGGTGGGCGGCTGTCCTGAACCGGCGAACTGAAGGCGCTGTCTCAAAGCTTGATGAGAAAGCCAGGTCTGACGAGGCCCATATGGTTGTCCATGGAATACCCCTATGCGATGGCTCGGTGGATCGCTCGCCGGGACGATGAAGCGAGCCGGAACCATTGGGGGCCACCAGAGCGTCTGAACTCCCGCCAAGCTACGCAGATGATCGACATCGGTTTCATCCGGCACCAACACATGCGTCAGTGCCTGCGATTGGCTCGCCACAAGATCCAGTCTCGACCGGAGGTGCCCAGCCCAGGCATAATCCGCCTCATCGTAGGTCAATGATTCCATGACGATGCCGACCCGGATTGGCGCGAGGGTCGAGATCCAATCAAGCACGGGTGGTGTGAGGGGCGAATGGACCAGCCACACCCAGACTTGGTCGAACTGCTTCCCTGACACGGCGTGACGGGCATGGGCAAGCCAGGCATCAGACGAATAGGGCACATTGGCCAGGAGCGGAATCGTGGTGCACCGCGCGCCGGCAGCCCGCAACCCTTCCGCTACGCCATAGCAAGCCGGATAGGTCCATGCCCGAGCCTGTTCCCACAGGGGAAACTCCAACTGGAGCAATAGGATATTCGGTCGTCCTCTGTCTGTCATGTTTTCACACCTATGTCGCCCGGCCACTACACATTGGGGCTGTCTGGAGTCCCGTAATGACCGGCCGGAGCAACCAGTTCCTTTTCCAATCGCGCGATCTGAAGCAACGGTTCTGCCGCGGCAGAACCAGCAGTGTTCGCCGATATCGACATAGCCTGATCCTGAATGCTGCCGAATCCTCCATCGCCAAGGCTGATGAACCGTGGGCTCTCGCTGCTCCCTGAACGTCTCCACAGCTTGGCCCACAACAGTCGCGCGACCCGCAGCAGCATGAGCGAGCCGCCGATGATGCCGTGCTTCTGAAGCATCGGAATCCACCGCCAGGGCGCCGAATAAATACTCACGAATCCTTCGTTTTGCAGGTCGATCAGGTCATGTGGCGTAAGATCGCCGACGGTCGTCACGGCCGATCCGTAGCGGCGGTATTCCGAAAAGTCTTCGGTCATCAGCTTCACACCCTTGTCGCCCTTCACGGCCAACTCGTGAAACTCGGTTCCCGGATAGGGAACCGCAATGGCAAAGTTCGCCTGCTTGACCTCACGAGCGTTTCGCAAGAACTTCAAGGTGGCACGGACGGTTTCGCGTGTTTCTCCCGGCAAACCGATCATCACCGAGTTCAACGCCTCCACGCCGTACTTATTGCAAATGCCGTTCGCCCTGATGTAATGCTCCAGCGGAACTTGCTTCTTCATCGTCTTCCGTATCTCCGGATCGACGGTCTCCAGACCGAACGAGAGGCGAATCAACCCGCTCTTTACGAGCCTGGCAATCACTTCGTCCTCTACGAGGTTCGCCCGTGTGCTGCCCTCGAACGTGATCCGCAGCCCCTCTTGGTCGATGAGATCCGCAATTTCCAGAATATGGTCTTTCCACAAGGTCATCACATCGTCGACAATGTAGAAATGCCGCGTTCCTAACTTCTCCACGACATACTTCATTTCATTGACCACCGAACGGGGAGACCGCACCCGCATTTCGGTCGTCTTAAGCGCCTCCGACGCGCAGAAAATACATTTCCAGGGACAGCCCCGCATGGTTTGAATCGAGGTGAACGGCAGTCGCCCGCGCAGCGTCCCGAGCCTGTATTGGGACATGTTCAGCAGATGCCTGGCCGGCATCGGCAGATCGTCCAATCGTGTGATGTCCGCCGGTTGCCCCGTGGAAACGATGGCGCCGTCGCGGCGCAAGATAATCCCGGCAACGGAGGACACATCCCGCTTCTGTTCCAGCGCGTTCAGAAAAGCCGGCCAGGATTCCTCCGCCTCCCCGATAAAGGCGTAGTCGAATGCCGGCAATAGCGCCTTCTCCTTCATGATGGTGATGTGCGGACCGCCGACCGCGATGGGAATGTGCGGCGCGACACGCTTGATTCCCTCGGCCACGGACTTGCTCAGATGAAAAAACGGAGAGGTGGCTGTAAATCCGATGACGTCCGGCTTCTGAGCCACCGCCAGCCGGACCATTTCGTCGAGCGAAATCTGCTCCGCTTCTCCGTCCAGAATCGTCACCTCATGGCCATACCGTTCAGCGATGCCCGCCAGCAATGCCAGATTCAACGTCGGCCATGTCGAATTGCGCCTGGCGAAATGGCCGAAGAGGCCATACACGCCCGTCCAGGAGGGATAAAGCAAGAGAACCTTCATGAGGCACCTCGGGTCAAAGGGAGGATCTCGAGTGGCGCCGCTTCAACAACAGGCAACACAGTAGCGGGCTTCGAGGATGGTTTGTGATTTCGTCGTTCGAGACGCTGTGCTGTCATGTGACGGATATGCGCTACTGCGTCTTCGCCAAACTTTTGCTGCATCATCCGGAGATAGCCAAGATCGGTGAAATACCGCTGAAAGGCATGATCCCGGAATGCCAGCACCTCACCCGCACTAAGGTGGCGTGTAGGGAGAGGCATCGAGTCAACGGAATGCTGGGAGTAGCCGGACCAGCTCTCCGGCAATGGCCATCCCTGCCGCAACGCCTGCGTGTAGAGCGTTGATCCTGGATAGGCCATCGTGCAGTAGAAATTGGCATATTCGGCGTTGAGATTCAGAGCCAAGGACAAGGTGTCCTGCATGCTGGCAGCATCGTCTTCAGGCAGTCCGAAGATATAGTTGGCGACCACTGCACTGCCGGCCCTGCGTACCCGTTCGACCGAATGGAAAATATTCTCCTGTGCGTAGGCCTTGTCCACGCTGTCACGCACCCGCGCGCTGGCAGCTTCGATGCCGAAAGCCAGCCATCTAATCCCGGCTTCCCGCATCAGTTCCGCCATACCATCGCCGACCGTATCGACGCGGGCATAGGCCCAAATATTGAGATCGTAGTGCCGCTCGATCAATCCCTGACAGATCGCCGAAACATGCTTGCGGTTCAACACGAACATCTCGTCGGCAATCTTGATATTCCGCACACCATAGCGCGTTATGAGGAGATCGATTTCCGCAAGCACGGCCTGCGGGCTCCAATAGCGATAACTGTTGAGGCTCTCCCGATAGTTCAGCGCGGCCTCGCCCCGTTTGAAGGGAGCCTGAATACAACAGAAGGAACAATGGAAGGGACAGCCGAGGGTGGTATAGATAGCTGCATAGGGTTGGCGCGAGGAAAGATGCCCGAAGCAATGCCAGTTATGGGCGCGATAGCGCTCCATCGGCAGCAAGTCCCAGGCTTGTCCAGGCATCTCATAGTTCAAATCCTGCATAAGTGGCGCCGCCTGCGTGCGCATAACCGTGCTTCCCTCGCGATACCAGAGGTCGCGGACGTTCCGGAAATTCGGTTGAGTGTTGCTCTTTAAGGCTTCCAGGAGATCCGCCACGGTGATCGGGCCTTCTCCCCCGCACACAAAATCCGCCTGCTCTTCGCGCAAGGTTCGGTCGGGAAGAGCAGCCACATGCCCGCCAAGCAATAGGATTCTGAGCCAGGGTGCCCACTCTTTGATTGCCGTACAGGTTGCGCCGGCAGCTGGCATCACTTGTGTCGACGCCGACGGATTATGCCCATAGACCACGACCACCGTAAGTACGGGGTGCATGTCTGCTACGCGCCGAGCCACATCCTGCGGGGTAAGGCCCTCCGCATTGGCATCGATGATCGCAACCGTGAATCCCCGTTTCCTCACAAAGGCGGCTATCAAACCGGCCCACACCGGAGGTTCGATGGCGGCCAAATCCTGTCCCAACCCTTGATAGACCTGAGAGCGGTTCCCCGGATTGACAATCAGAAGGTCGAGTATCTGATGGCGTCTCATTTAGAAGGGCCCTTTAAATCGTTCTTCATAACTGTAAAATGACTCGCCACTCAGATCGGCAGGCGGCAACTGCAGCATGCTTTCGACTGTCCGAATAATATGGACCGCCGATGGATAGAAAAGATTCTCCAGCGAGCGTGTTGTCGGGCAAGGTACCGGGGCAAACCCAATGCGTTCTACTGGACTCCGTAGCGAGGCAAAGCAGCGATGGCTAAGGCGCGCGGCCAATTCCGCAGAGAATCCTGCATAGAGCCAATCGTAATCGGCCACGATGCAGTGCCTGGTCTTGTCGATCGATCCCGCAACCACGGTTTCATCAAGCGGCGCCACTGTGCGCATGTCGATGATTTCGAGCTCAACACCGCGTTTGACCAACACCTCCGCAGCCTTCAGAGCTTCAATCGTCATCCAGGACGTGCAGGCGACAGTCACGGCTGAGCCTTGCCTGACCACGACAGGCCCTTCCAGCGCAGGCAGATGGGCTTCATCGACCGCACCCTCAATGTCGTACAACCACCGGTGCTCCAAGAAGATGACCGGATTGTTGTCTCGAATGGCAGCCCGCAGCATACTGTACGCATCTTGCGGGGATGTCGGAAGAACGACCTTGATGCCTGGAAAATGGCCGAACAACCCGTGCATTGATTTGCTATGTTGCGCACCCTGTCCCCACCCTCGCCCGATCACTGCACGGATCACCAGTGGAAGTTGAAGAGCTCCGCTGCTCATATATCGCAGCGACGACATCACGTTCGCGATTTGATTCATGCCCAGCAGAAGAAAGTCCGCCCGAATGTGCACGTGGACCGGCCGTAAGCCTGACAGCGCGGCCCCGATCGCGACGCCGGTCATCGCATCTTCCGAAAGCGGTGTACCGAAGCACCGCTCGGATCCGAACTTCTCTACGAGGCCTTTGGTGCTGCCGAAAATCCGCTTGTGGTCCGGCACATCGAGGCCGAACACAAAGACACTTGGATCAGCGTCCATTTCCTTTGCCGCCGCGAAGGCCAGCGCATCGCGATAAGTCATTGTAAAGGTCATATCAACAGATCCTCGTACAGCGCCTCGGCTGCAGGATAGTTAGCCGCGCGCGCCCGATTCAAACTTTCATCGACTTGGGCCTCGACGCCAGTTTTGATTTCGTCCAACTCATCCTGCAAACACCCCAGTGCCAGTAAGTGTGTCGTGAAGCGTGCGACCGGATCGCGAGCAATCCACTCTTCCGAGGAAGGTCGGTGACGATAGCCTGCGGCAAAATCTTCATTGATCCCCACATGCTCCAGAAAGCGAAAATAGGTCAGATGCAGGAAGCCCGGCTGTGTGTGGTGCGCCATCTCCGCACGCAGTTGCCGTGTCGCTTGAATCACGGCCGGCAAATCACTGCCATCCGCGGATATGGCTTTGCATCGAAAGCTTTCTACAGATTGCACCAGCGACGAAAATCCCCTCCGGTCAGAGGGGGCACTATGGATGGCGAGCCCATTGTCTTCGCAAACGAAAAGGATATTGAGCCTCCGAAGGCAGGCGAAGTTGAGACTTTCCCAAAACACACCCTCTTCGACCGCCCCGTCTCCAAAAAACACGGCAACGGGCGTCGAATCTCTCCGGTAAGCTTGGGCCAGTGCCACGCCCACAGCCAGTGGAATCGTCGTCCCCACCACAGCGGAGGTCGCAAGAAGTCCATGTTCCGGCGCACACAGATGCATGGATCCGGCTTTGCCTCGTCCAAGACCGGTCTCCTTCCCGAACAACTCAGCGAAGAACCGGTCGGTTTCCTGTGTTAATGCCAAATACAACGCATGATTCCGGTAGGTGCCGAGTGTCCGCGCGTTCTTGGGCAAGCAGTGGCATACGCCCACAGGAATCGCCTCCTGACCGATCCCCAAATGAACTGGAGTCTTCATTTCATTCTGGTGATAGTAGACGCGAATCGCCTCCTCCGCGAGACGGACCAGGAGAAGCGTACGGTACAACCGAAGCCCTTCAGCCTTGCTCAGCATGAGACCCTCTTTTCATCTGATGCCCCCTTCGAGACAGCCATCCAGGTACGGAAAGCTTCAAGTCTTGCCGGGGTTCCGATATCGTGCAATGGAACATGATGCACGCTCGCATAGAGCCCCCGTCCCACCAGCGCGGGGAAAACGTCGTATTCGAGAGAACAGGGTAGGTGCTCGGGAATCTGATGAAGCACCGGACGCTCTACCGCATAAATGCCGGCGTTGAGATAGGCTCCGCCGGTCTTTTCGTGGAACGACGTGATGCGGTGATCGACATCCAGCACGATGGCGCCCCCGTCGCTGCGGCCATCGCCCGGAACGACCGCCGCCGTCGCCGCCGCATTCCGACGACGATGCACAACAAGAAGGGAGACCAGGTCGATGGGGCAGAACGAATCTCCGTTGAGGACCAGGACTGTTTGGGAATGAAGTCGGTGCCGGCATGCACGTAGAGCCCCTGCCGTTCCAAGCGAAGTCCTCTCCCGCGAGATCAGTGCGTCTATGTCAGTCCGTCGGCCCACGTATTCGGCGATCTGCTCTCCCTGATGACCGGTGCAGAACACGATACGCCGAAATCCCTGAGATACGATCTGCTCCACCAACAGATCCAGAAACGGCTGGCCGTGGATGAGCGCCATGGGTTTCGGGCGATCGCTCACAAACGGCTTCAGTCTCGTCCCCAATCCGCCACAGAGAATGACGACATCGGAGACTGCCGTATTCATCAGGCTGCGTTCCTTTTCCACGCGGGTGTACTGTGCGCTTGAAGTTCAACAGCACTGTAGTCCTCTTCCGATGCCGATGATCGGATGAACGGAGTCTCCTGCTGATAAAATACAATCTGACTCCCGAGTCCTTCGAATCGGAACGGGACTTCCAGCAATCCGGGCAATGCCGCTCTGATCTGGGCGTGGATTTCCGGTTTCGCAAAAAAAAGCATGAAGCCTCCCCCGCCGGCGCCCAACAATTTGCCACCCAGCGCACCGGCACGTCGCCCCGCATCGTAGATGTCGTCGATCATCGGTGTGGTGATTTTGGATGTCAGGCTGCGTTTGACCATCCAGGCCTCGTGCAACAACTCGCCGAACTCGGATAGGTCACGGTCTCCAACCAAAACGGATACTCCCTCTTGGACCATCTGCAACATAGCAAAGAGCTCTACCCGTCGTTGTTTGGTACGTTCAATCTGTTCCCTGGCAATCTCCGAAGCTGTGCGCGAGAAACCTGTGAAATACAGCAAGAGATGATCCTGGAACAGGGCCAGCCGCTCCGGTTTCATCACAATAGGCGTGTGCCCGATCTCTCCATTCTGAAAGAAGCTGACGCGGCACAAACCGCCGTGCGCAGCCATGACCTGATCCTGGCACCCGACAGCTTCCCGTAATACCTCCTGCTCGACATGAATGGCGGCATGGGCCAGTTCGGCTTTGCTCGGCATCGTGTGTTGCAGCGCGTACAACGAATGCAACAGCCCGACCGTGAACGACGAACTCGAACCCAAACCTGTGCGCGCGGGTAAATCACCGTCGTGGTGGATTTCGAGGCCGTCTGAAATGCGCATATGCTGGAGCACGCCTCGGACAGCCGGATGCTCGATCTCCTCGTTGCTCTTGGCCTGTTCGATACGCGAATATGCAATCCGAGTCCGGTGCTCGAAAAATGGCGGCAGGTATCGGCAGCTGATGTAGCAGTACTTGTCGATGGTCGTAGCCAAGACCGCGCCACCATGCTCGCGGAACCACACGGGGTAATCCGTCCCCCCGCCAAAGAATGAAATGCGGAACGGTGTGCGACTGATAATCATCCTGTTCCTCCCCGTACTCGTCTACAGCCGGCGCTAGACATTCCCGTATCCCGTTCCGGCCACGATGGTGTAGCACTTCGTCAGTTCTCGAATTCCGCGTTCCAGCGGCCAGTCGGGACGGAATCCCGTCGAATACATCCGTTCATTCGACACGATATAGTCGCGTTTGTCGGGATCTTCCCCGATGGGAGCCTCAAAACACACAAACTCCGGCACGATGCGCTGGATTTCCCGGCAAAGTTCAAGTTTGGATAGATTTGCATCGTTCAAACCGACGTTGTACGGCCTGTTTTTCATCGACTCAAACTGATCCAAGGAGTGGAGGAACGCTTTCACGACGTCGCGCACATGAATATAGTTGCGCTTGCAGTGTCCTTCGAACACAACGACGGCGCGGTCGTGGACGGCGCGCCACACGAAATCGTTGACCAGCAGATCCATCCGCATCCGCGGCGAGGCTCCAAATACGGTCGCCAGCCGAAGCGTGATGGCGTTCCCACGGTCCAGAACGACCTGCTCGGCTTTCACTTTGGTCTCGCCATACAGACTGATCGGCCTGAGCGGAGACTCCTCGGTACAAGGGACGCTCGGCTGCCCGATTCCGTATCCGCTGTTGGTGACGGGAAACAGGATACGCTGGGCGGGCGACGAGAGCTTGCACAACAGCTGAACCGCTTCAAAATTGACGGTATAGGCTCCGATTCTGTCACGCTGACACAGCGGTGCGCCGACCAAGGCTGCAAGCGGAATAATCACATCGGCATCGCGCAGCACATCCGTCACGACGCGCTCGTCGCGGCAATCCCCCCGCACGACGCGGAACGCATCCGATGGACAACAGTCCAGCAAACTGTTTTGCCGGTACAGAAAATTGTCGAGAACGGTGACGCGATAACCCCGGTCGAGGAGTTGCCGGCTGAGGACTGACCCGATATAGCCGGCGCCGCCGGTGACAAGGACGTGTGCGGTTGTGGTAGTCATGCGTGAATCGTTCCTTCCGAGGCAGAGCCGAGCACGGCTGCGTCGCAGCCTGCCATTTCCGATGCGGACGCATGCCGGACAAACCAGCGGACGGTCTCTTCCAACCCTTTTCTGAGATCGGTAAACTGGAACGCTGGGAAACGAGACACAAACGACGCACTGCGCAACTGCTTCACCGGGACTCCCTCCGGTTGGCGCCGATCGAAGAGGATCGGCCCCTCGTACCCCATGACGTCCGCGATGGTTTCCGCCAGGGACTCGATGGTAATGCCCGAATCCGGCGCAATGATCGTGGTGGTCGGTTCAGGATCGCACTCAAAGACGTTCAGCGCCACATGCGCGACATCCCGCGCAAAGACGAATTGACGCACCGCGCGGCCGCTGCCCCACACGGCATACGGCGATCCCGTCGTTTTCGCTTCCCAACAACGGCGAATCAGCGAGCCGACGACATGCCCATGTTCGCAGTCGAAAGAATCATGAGGTCCGTACATCGTCACAGGAGTCAGTGTCGTCCACGACAACCCTTCGTCCTTCGCCGCCATTCGCGTATGCAGGTCGAGCATGCGTTTGGCATAGCCATACCCGGCGTTGCCGTCATAGGGAAGCGTCGCCTGGAGATCTTCCTCAGTTGTGGCGCGATCGGAAAAGATCGGAAAGGCGCAACTGGACAGAATGCTTACCAACTTCTGGATTCGGAGCTCGCGAGCCGCGGACAGTACGGACGTGTTGATGAGCGCGTTGTGCTCGAAGAACCGGCTGTTCTGTGCGGCATTGGCCTTCACACCTCCGACCAGGCCGGCGAAATGCAACACGCAACTCGGTCGGATCTTTTTGAAAATCCGCTTGGCCACGCCGAACTGTCGCAGATCCCCATCGTCGCTGCCCAGAAACACGGCCTGCGGACACAGCTCCCGAACGGCTGATCCCAACAAACCTGACCCGCCGGTAACCAGCAGTGGTCTGATCATGCGGCCTCCAGCACCACTTGTGAAATGGCCTCGATATCCTCTGCGGTCAACCCGGCATGATTCGGAAGAAAGAATCCGCAGTGATGAATCCGATCGGCGACCGGAAAGCTGGCCGTTCCATACCGACTGGTCCAGAACGGGTGCAAGCCAAGATTGCCGGCTGAGAAAATGCGCGTCTCGATGCCGTGCTGGACAAGACTCTGCACGATGCGCCGGCGCTGTTCCCGAGAGTCAGCGACCAATCCCACTGATATACTGGCCACCTGGCTGCCGGGCGGCGCCTGCTGCACGTAAAAGTATTCGCGGAGGCGATCGAGGTATCGAGCATGGTTGAGTCGCCGCTGTTCCGTCATCCAATCCAGTTTTTCAAGCTGACCAATTCCGATGAAGGCGTTGAGATCGGTCGACCGGAGATTGAACCCTGGCTCATAGAACACGAACGGAGAATGGAAATCGTCGATCAGGTGACGGGTGACCAAATCACGGTGTGTCGCCGGATCCAAGTCCTTGCTCCACCCGTGACTGCGAAGCATCAGTAGAAGATCCGAGAACGCTTTGTCGTCCGTTGAGACCATTCCCCCTTCGACCGTCGACATTTGGTGCCCAAAGTAGAAGGAAAAACTCGCCAGATCTCCGAAGGAGCCGACCTTGCGGCCCTCATAGCTGGCTCCGATCGCCGCACAGGCATCCTCCATCAAAATAAATCCATACCGGTCTTTCAGCACCTGCATCTCCCGCATCTTATGCGGCACTCCCAGCACATGAACGAGCATGACTGCCTGAGCCTGATGTTGTTTCAGAAGAGCTTCGAGATGATTCAAGTCCAGACCGAACGTCTCCGGATCGGCCTCGCACATGATGGGCTCGAAGCCAAATTGGATGGCCGGTGCAATCGAGGTAACCCAGCCCACGCTGGGAACGATCACTTTCTTGTTTCGCAGCCGCCCCGAAACGAGCAGCGCGTAGTACATCAGGAGGTTGGCCGACGATCCGGAGTTGCAGTGAGCGGAATAAGATCGGGACAGCCAGCGCGACCAGCGCGACTCAAAATCGAGTGTGACCGCCCCCTTTGTTAACCGGGGATACGTGCGGAGCCATTCGATCAAACGGTCAATGTCGTGACGATCGATCGTGTCGTAGGCCAAACACCAACGCGGATTCAGCGTGGACTGTATTGAACTCAGGCCATCCATGGCGCTCACTCCTTCATCGGAAACTCGGATTGATCGTTTCGGCTGAAAGGGGAGACTTCAAGTTGTGTGCCACCAACAGCGGTCGGATTTACAGCGTAGAACCGACCTATTTGATTCTCGGACTTGAGAAATCGGCAGAATTTGCCGATCAGTGCGGAAAGAAAGTTTCTAGAGAGACAGCCACCAGATCGGCCGTCAAAATAGTGGCTGAGCGTCAGATTTCTGGAGCGTCCACTGCTCAATGGCGTCGCGGACAGAACCACCCCATCCTCGATATTCGATGAACTCCAATCGGTCGAATTGGAATTCGATCCCGATGACATTGGCGCCGTCTCCGCCTTCTGTATTTTTGACGACCCCTGCCAAGTTTGTGACATGGCCTAAGCTGGGCAGCTCAAATTCCAGATGAATCGTGGCGCCAGGCCTGAGCCAGACCGGAACCTTTGCCAACGCGATGCTGCACCCGCCCAGACTGAGATCTTTGACAAGCCCTCCTGCATAGTCCGCCGGTGACAAGACCGATACGGCG
>MSXM01000050.1 GCA_002083565.1 Nitrospira sp. ST-bin4
TTCGTGGATCGATCAGCCGCTCTTCGATCATGAACTCACCGCCCTACGCACCTGTGTGAACCGCCAGCAACCCTTCGGGACAGCAGACTGGCAAGCGGTAATCGCCACCACCTTGGGCCTGGAATCGACCCTGCGCCAGCGCGGACGACCACGAAAATCCTCAGAAAAGTAGCCTGTCCCCTTTTCTTCTTTTGAGCCCGTTCATGCAATGGTGGATGACCAGCCACGTCCGCCGCTACCATCGGCACTACCACGGTCACGGCCATGTGTGGCAAGGCCGCTTCAAAAGTTTTCCGATTCAACAAGACGGCCATCTCCTCACGGTCCTCCGCTACGTGCTCCGCAATCCGGTGCGCGCGGGGCTGGTCGAGCACGTCCTGGACTGGCCTTGGTCGAGCGTGCGATTCCCGCATCTGTGCGACCCCATTCCCGTTGAGACTCCCAGCGACTGGCTCCAGTGGATCGACCAGCCGCTCTTCGATCATGAACTCACCGCGCTCCGCACCTGTGTGAACCGCCAGCAACCCTTCGGGACAGCAGACTGGCCCGTGGCTTCGCCCCGAGGCGAGCAAGCGGTGATCGCCGCCGCCTTGGGCCTGGAATCGACCCTGCGCCAGCACGGGCGCCCCCGCAAATCTCCAGAAAAGTAGACTGTCCCCTTTTCTTCGCCCTTGCCTGTCCCTATTTTCTGTCCCATGGACACGCGGATGGGACACCGTCAATTCCCCCTAAACACCACTCCACTGGGTACACTTTCGTGCGCGAATTGAATCAGATGCTCCAACTGACCTCGGACCGATAATAGAACCTCATAGCCATCACCAGCCTCAGTCGGACTGACATCAATGCAAACCCGGCCGAGACCTGATAACGGCAGGAATGTAATTGGGGCTTCCTGTTGGCAGACCTTCTTTACAAAACTTCCGAACCCTGTAGCTGGGAGCAACAAGGCTTGAGGAGCCTCATAAGAACCTACGATCGTCACCAAGATCTCACATTGGAGACGACCTAGAATGGTCTCCCAAAATACCTCGACCTCGCTAAGGGATGACAGAGTCGCCTCAAAGGAAATCCCAGCATCTTCTTTTTCGTGGATCATCCCAGCCCACTTAACTAAGAACTCATTGAGGTGTTTCTCTGGAACGTACGCGCTTCCGTATTGTGTAGAAAACCAAGCTACCCATTCTTTTCTTTTAATCATCGCTTGGATATTCATGTGGATTTGTTGCCTCTCTTCAAATGCGACTAATATGAGGCCGTGCTACCGCCGCTCTGATATCTAAATTGGCCATGTTTATTTAACCTAGGTTGTCCCTTATCATCAGTCTTTGCAGGAGCAGCATGCCAGTGTGGACTCTTATGATCTTTATCAGGTAAATGCTGTGTAACGACATAGGGTTTATTGTCTGAGCCAGTGTAGATATATTGCCTCTGCCCGTTCGGGCCTGACTGAGATATCGGAGGCCTACTCGTCGGAATTCCTTGTTGTCTCATCGCAGCGCGTCTTGCTGCCCGTGATGTCGCAAAACTTTTTGCTGCATTGAACCCCTTGTTTAATCCACCCGTCAAACAGGATCTTGCTGCTTCACTCCAATCAATATTCACCTTCCGCCCAGCCAGAAGGCTCAAGCCGATATCTTGCGCTATGCTTTGTCCTGCCCCACGAAGGCATATCGCCAACAAGGCTGGCACGATTTCACCGGACGGATCGGTATAATTCGTGGGATTGTTGAACACATATGTGTACAGGTTCGCGTCGCTAGCTGCGAACTCCAACGGGTCTTCTGCGATGAAGCGTCCGTGGGACGGCTTATAGTATCGGGCTCGATAGTAATAGAGATCGTTGCCGTCATTCTCCCGCCCTGTGAACTGCACCGGATTGGTGGAGGCACCGTTGATCGTTGTGGTGCCGAACGGACTATAGGTGTAGGTCGTCGTCACCGCACCAGCGTCATTCGTGAGTGCGAGCGTGGAGCCGAGATCATTAGCGAGGTAAAACTCGCTGCCACTTGATGTCTGCCTGACGATGGGTTCATCGATGTTCAGCGAACTCAGATATGTCGCTTGCGTGGGACCTGTCTCGATAAGGAGGTCCTCCATGTCGTATTGATAGCTGGTCGTAGTACTATTGATGGTTTTGGCGATTCGACGATCCAGTGCATCGTACTGCAAGCTGGCCGTGAGATTTGGACCGGTAATGCCGATGAGTCGATCTCGTACATCCCACGTATAGGTTGTGGAACCAGCTGGCACTGCTGTGATCGCCAGATTGCCATTCGGATCGTAGCCAAGCGTTTGAGATGTTGTCGTATTGACCTGAGTCTGCGCGTTGGCCACATCGTACGCAGCCGTGACAGCAGGCGGCAGTGCTGTGGCAGCCTGAATGAGCTGTGTGACATGGTTCTTGTTATCGACTTGGTCCAAACCATGCGTGAGCTGCTCCAGAACGGTGGCCCCCTTCGCATGGGTGATCCCCTGGAGGCGAGAGGCCGGATCATAGTTGTAGGTGGTCGTGACACCATTGGACCGTTGGAGCTGGGTGCGACGCCCCAGAGGATCATGCGCCAAGGTCGCTGAGAGCGCACCCTGGGTGACTTGAGACAGTTGAGAATTGGCATCATACCCATAGGTGACCGGCTGCTGGGCATTGGCCCGCATCGTGAGCCGACGGCTCAGCACATCATAGGTGTAGTTGACAATGCCTTGCGGGGTGACCTCCTGCGTGACGCGATCGAGCACGTCGTAGGTCCAATCGATGGCGCCGGTAGCGCTATCGGTGAGCTTGGTCACATTCCCCACGGTATCGTAGGACACCCCGACTGTGGTGCTGTCGGCATAGCTCGTGATCCTCCGGCGGTTCAACGCATCGTACTGGAATGTGGTGACTTGGTTCTTCCGATCAGTGAACTGCGTCAGATTTCCAGCGAGGTCGTATTGATAACTCTCAGTTCGGTTCAGCGCATCTGTGCGCGTGGCGAGCCGATCCATATTGACATAGGTGTACGTGGTGGTTTGATTCTTCGCGTCGGTCACGGTGAGGAGGTTGCCGTTGGGATCGTAGGTGAAGGCCGTGATGCCATTGATCGCATCCTCAATCTGCGTCACGCGATTCAGCTGGTCATAGGTGAACTGTGTGGCCTTGCCTCTTCCGTCGACGATGGCGATCAACCGTGAGACCGCATCATAGAACCGCAGGGTGCGATTCCCGAGCGGATCAACCGTCGCGATCAGGTTCCCGACCTCGTCATACTCGAAGCTCGTCGTGTGGTTCAGCGCATCAGTGACACTGATCGGCTGACCAAACTGGTTATACGCAATGCTGGTCGCGTGGTTCAGCGGATCGGTGGTTGGCAGGAGATTGCCGGTCGCTGGGTCATAGGTAAAGCGGGTGTTTTGATTCAGCGCGTCAGTGATCTTGGTAACGCGGTTGAACGTCGATTCGTATTCGAAGATCGTCGGATTCTGTTGCGGATTGAGCACGGAGTTCACATTCCCGGCCAGATCGTACGTGTACTTCGTCAATCGATTCAGCGGATCACGCACTTCCAACACCTGGTTGGACACATAGTCGCGGGTCATTCTGGTCTGCTGCCCCAACGCATCGACCGTCCCCACCGGCTGATTGCGCCCATTGAAGCGATGGGCGGTCTTGTTGCCACGCGGATCAGTCACGGTGGCCTGCGTGACCGAGCGGCTCGTGACGACCGGAGTCACCTGATAGACACCCCCGTCAGCCAGGGTTTGGGACACCACGGCGGGATGATCGGGCGGGCACGCGGTGCCACTACAATAGGTGTTCGTCAAATAGGTGATGCCCCGGGCGTCGGTGATGGTCAGCAGGCGAGCAGATCTGTCCGCGCTTTGCTCGGTACCCATCGGTTCTCTTTCAACTACGGCAATCATTGGAAATCCAGCCTGGCCCATTTTTCTCTTTCCGGACACGCGGACGGGACACCCCTATTTCCTTCTCTTTAAACAATTATGTTTTTACCGTCACCCGGATTGATCTGGTACGACTCGTAGTGTTCACTGTCATCAAATACTTTGAGAAGATCCCCGTTTGTAAAGCGCAAACTCAGTGTCCCATCCGAGTCCCCTTGTACTGAGGTCACCGATGAGCTGATGAGTCCCAGCAAGCTGGCGGCCGCAAGTGGCTTGTTTTCGTCTCCATCCCACTCGGTCTCTACACCTTCCGAGATATGTTCAATCCGGCTCTGGACAGAGAGCGAGACTCTTTCATGAAAATGAAATTGGACGTCAGCAGGACCAACAGCAACTTGAATAAGTTCCTTGCCAACGAAAAACCTTAGGTCAACATTGGGCTTTAATCCGTACATTTGTTCCTCTATTTCATATATCCAGGCGGTAATGGCACATGTGTGTCACTCCGGTGTGTCCCCGGTTTTCCCGTTGCAGGATTGATTGGTTGACCATGCTGGTTATACTGCACCCAGTAACCATTCGGATAATTCTTGTCATAACCAGGCGGCATAACACGCACAGTATTCGCGTCCCCCGTTGTGCGAAATGGGGACAGGTCTTGCAATCGCACATCTCTGCCTACAGTGAGGTTACAAGACGGCTCGATGGTAGATTCTACCGGCTTCCGCAGTAGATACAACGAGAATGCTGCGTTGACCAGTCGTACACAGAAGCGAAAAACAAGACTTGTGCGGTAATGGGGACATTCTGAATTGTTGTGAGCAGACGATTGAATCACGGCCAGCAAATCAGAATGTCCCTATTTCTTCAGCCACAATCTCACTTAACTTTCCCGTATCAGGGCCGCTCGGCGCCGGGCGCCCGCCAGGCGGCCGTTCTGGTGATCGAGCCCCACGAGACCTTCGCTCCGGTCATCGACTGCCATAATCCGATCAAACGCCAGCACGAAACCAGCTGGCGGAAACCTAAATTTTCCAGGATCGCGGCCGCACACAGAGTCCGCGCCTGTTTGAATTCAGGATAGGTGTGAAAGGCGATTTCATCGACGAGCAAGACGCTCACCGACACTAAAATACCCATCCCGATTTCGGCGGTCAGAAACGCGATCATGGCGGCGGGCGACACCAGTCCCACCAGGCACGCTACTGCCGTATAGAGATACCCCGCTGCCAGCACGGCGGGACTCAACCACTCGAACAGGACCATGAAGGGAATCGACAGCCAACCAACGGTCCCTGCGCGAGGATGAAAGAGCATCTGCTTATTCATCAACAGCGCTTCGGACAGCCCCCGCTGCCACCGAATGCGTTGACTCTTGAGCGATCGAAGATTTTCCGGCGCCTCGGACCAGCAGAAGGCGTGGGGGACGAAACTGATGCGGTATGGCTCCCCCTGCAGGCGGAGATGCCGGTGCAGGCGAACGACAAGCTCCATATCTTCACCGTGACAACCCTTGGCATAGCCCCCGACCCTCACCACCGTATCCTTCCGGAACAGTCCGAACGCGCCGGAGATGATCAGCATCGCATTGAAGGGATTCCATCCAAGCCGGCCGATCCAAAACGCGCGATAGTATTCGACGACCTGAAAACGGCCAAGCCAGCTTGCCGGAAGCCCGACGGCGGTCAAATACCCCGCTTGCACTTGGCAGCCGTTGGCGATCCGAACCGTGCCGCCCGATGCCACGGTCGATGGATCGTCCAAAAACGGCTGTACCACGCGCTGCAAGCTATCCCGCTGTAAGATGGAGTCCGAATCAAGCGTACAGAACAGGGGATTGCGGGACAGATTAATGCCGACATTGAGTGCGTCGGCCTTGCCCCCATTGTCCTTATCAATGACACGAACCTTGCTGTTCCGTTTAGAGAGATACACCGCACGGACCCTCTCGGTCTGCAGATTCACCGGGAAGGCCTCCGGAAACGGGGCCAAATCAAACTCCTCGATCAAGACATCCAGCGTCCGGTCTTTCGAACCGTCGTTGATGACGACAACTTCAAATTCCGCATACTGCAGCTGAAGCAGCGACCGGACAGAGTCGGCGATCGTCTGTTCCTCATTATAGGCAGGAACCAGAATGCTGATCTGAGGCTCAAATCCCGTCTGTGTTTTGGGCAGATCATCGAGGGCTCGCCGGGGGAGATGCCGAACGAGAAAATGGAACGAGATCAGCTCCAAACAAAGGGAACAGACTGTCTGAAAAATGAAGAACGATAGGAAAAACCACTGCGGTATCGTAAAAATAGTAGCGGCAAACACGTGTGTCTCTTCTCTTCTCTGCTCTCACGCGCGAGCGGCAAAATCGAATGCCGAATACGGTCACATATGCACCATGCGTATACCAGAAAATAGGACGAGTCGCTCCCTTCGTCAAGACAATGAACAGAACCCCCGGCGAACGAATCTGCCTCCGGATCGACCTCCCACGATGATAGTAGACACCGCTGCCGCTGTCAGGCCGCCCCATTTCCAGGGTCACAGTGGCAGGAGATCGTCCGACACCGAATCGGTCGACTCGTCAATGGAGAGGAGCCGGTGAGAACCCGTTTGGTCGGATTTCTCCTCTGTCTGCTTGGATGCCTGGCATCCTCTCCAGTGGGTGCCCAGTCCCCTTCAGATACACTTTTTGAAGCCCATCGCCACGAAGCCGCAAAGGAATACCGGGAAGCGGCCGACGACTACCGACGGTATCTGATCGGAAATCCGGAGAACGACGAAGCTCGAGCAGCCCTGGCGCGTGTGCTTTCCTGGCAGAAGCAGTACGAGGAGGCCGTGGCACTGTATGAAGACATTCTGTCCCGGCACCCGGTTGATTACGATGTCCAAATCGCGCTGGCTCGCGTGAAGGCCTGGCAGGGGAAACTCGATGAGGCGCAAGCCGGATATCAGTCGGTCCTCCAGGAAGAACCGGATAACCTGGACGCCCGGAGAGGACTCGCCGATACCCTGTACTGGAAACGCGATTACACGGAGGCGCTCCGTCTGTATGAAGACCTCTCCTCAACTGCGGACGAGCCGGACATGTCACAGCGGATCGAGACAATCAAAGCCGAACTGGCCGCGCTGACGCCGGCCCAGGCCCTTCGCGCCCCTGTCGGGACCGACCGTATGCGCCCCGCATTGCCGTTTCGGGATTATCTGAAAATCGGATACAGCCATTATGGATACACGCATTCCATCCCAGATGAACACAACGGGTTGGTCGAAGGGGCCACATCGATCGGCGCTCGAACCCTGGTCGGGCGGATCGAGCCGATCAGTCGGTTTGGATCTCAGGACATTCCCGTATCCGGAGAACTCTATAGCCAGCTCTGGGAGAAAGCCTGGGGTTACATCGGAGCCTTGGCGACGGCCAATCCAAGCTTTTCTCCCAATGTGTCGTTTGGAGGAGAGGTGTTTCAAGGGCTGGGGGCGGCGCATCCAACCCTGTCTTTTCTGGAACCATCTTTTGGGTATCGACACATGGTGTTCGGAGCCACCAGTATCGATGTCGTGATTCCCGGTATAACCATCTACTTTCCGTATAACGTGTGGCTCACCGAAAAGATCTACTATGTGCCGCCCAGCGGCGCAGCCACCTTCTCCACCCAACTGACCTGGCGGCCGGCGGACCGACTGCAGTTCTTTGCCTCCGGCTCGTTCGGAACCTCCAGCAACAATATCCGAGCGGCGCAGGACTTTACACGCATCTCAAGTTTCATTATTCAGGGCGGCGCCATCGCGCCGCTGTCGGAACGCCTTTCACTCGAAACCACAGCCTATTATGAGGATCGAGACGCGTCATACGCCCGTCGTGGAGGCGCCGTGAATCTCATCATCCATTGGTAGTCTGCAGGACGCGTTGCGCGCGGCGTGCGACAAATGGGGCGAGAACATCCCGCACCTTTTGGAGCGGATGTTCGGCATGGAGCCGGGCCAGCCTATCGCTGCTCACGAAGGAAAAACCGGCAAGCACCCCTGCGGCACGATATCCAACCCACCATTCGTCGTCCGCCAGCCTGTCGATCAGCCGTGGTTCATCCTCCTCGGTCCCGATCCTGCCCAAGGCGAGAACAGCATGGAGCCTGATGAGATGATTGGGGTGCGCCAGATAGGCGCGGACCGTGCCCAGATCCTGGTGAGTGGCATATCGGCTACAACACCGAAGGCAGGCCACGACCACCTGATGGTCACAGTTCTCACGTGCGAGAATCTCTCGAACGACAGGCAGTGCGCCGGGGCTGCCGACCGCTTCCAAGCAACGAACGAATCGAACCGTGGCATCGACAGAGGCCCCGCGCGCCGCGTGGGCTAGCGCCTCGACGACCTGCTCCAGATCCGCCTCACTCAGCATCGTCGCGACTTTGACAAAAGACCAATCCGTGCGAACCCCGACCAGCGGGATAAGGATCGCCAGCGCTGCCTGGGCATCGATGCGGATCAGCGATCGGGCGGCCGCCAATGACAGCTCGGGGGTGCGCGAGACCACGAAACGCTCAAGTGCGTTCCACACGGTTCGTTCCCGCAAATGTCCAAGCGCCACCACCGCCATCAACCGGTCGTCAAGCCTGTAGCTCTTCAACATCTTGGCCGCCACACGGTCCATGCCTGCCAACCGCATCGTCGCATTGAGACCGTTCCGGTCGTCTCCCCGGATCGACTCGCTCAGGTAGTTCCACAGCCGGAGAAAGTCCTGTGCATCGCGAGACCGAACGGGAGGCAATTCATCCGGAGCCGTCATCATGCTCTTGATCAACAAGCGGAACCAGACTTCTCGAAATTGTTCGCTCCTTAGTTGGCGAGCGATAGTCGCCTGCTGTACGCCCGCAATGACGAACACAATCACGACCGCCAGAATCATGGCGCCCCCTCCGGCACACAAGGGCACCCACACCATCGGATCGGCCGAAACAATCAATGGAATATCGGCGGCGGACATCGGGCAATGACCGCTACGCAGCGGGCGTCAAGAAACGACGAACCCTGGCGGTCAACTCTTGCGGATTGAAGGGTTTGACGATGTAGTCGCTTGCGCCGGCATCCAGCATACGCGCAATGCTATGTTCTGCGGAAAGAGCAGTGAGCATGATAACGGGGACTCCTTTCCAGACCGGATGGCGGCGAATGTGCGTGAGCACCTCGTCTCCGCCGACATACGGCAACATCACATCCAGGAGCGTCAATTGCGGCGGCTCTGTTCCCTCGATGACATCTTTCGCCAGACGGCCGTCGGTCGTCGCGGTAACTCTATACCCTTCACGCTCGAGGTAAAACCGCAGCAGCGTGACCATATCCTCATCGTCCTCGACGAGCCAGATGTGGGGCCGCGCACCGGGCTGCATTCCATGCATGTGCATGAAGCTATGAGATATTGGAAAACCTGTCAAGAAATCGGACACTGCGCGCAGCACCAATCGAAACGGCCAGGTCCCGCGCGGTAGGTTCTCAGCGCAGCGGCATCGTGAACGTCACTTCATTGCCCCGATCATTGTAGGTCAGGTCCGGGAAAAGCGATCGCGCCAGGAGAATTCCGCGCCCGTTCTCGGCATCGTCACTATAGGCATCTTGAGGTTTGGCAAACAGGCTCCGCCACTGAAATCCAGCTCCCTCGTCGGTAATACGATAGACCGCGCGCTTCGTCTCTGGCTCATACCGGACAGAGCTGACGACCTGCCGCTGTTTCAGTCTCGGCTGGGCCAGACGATGGCTCACCAGCGACTCATACTCGTCTGCGGCCAACGCCTGCTGTTTCTCCCGGAAGGAGATTTCGAGGTTGCCGTGCTCGATCGCGTTAAGCAGCAGCTCTTGAAGCGCCCCCCGCAAGTGCAGCCTCTGCATTTCAGGCAGCGCCGCGGCTGTCGTTTTTATCAACCAGGCAATCACCCCCTGCGCGTGCGCAGGCTCGGAATCCATCGTGATCTTCTGGTCCCAGCGGGATACTCCGGATAAATCCGTCAAGTGCCCAGGCGCCGCATGCTGCGCACGATACAACGCTTGGGCCAGCTCGTCTTCGGCGATCGGCTTATGCAGATAGTCGATCGCGCCGACGCGGAGCGCCTCCACGATGGCTGACTCGGGCGCATCCTTCGCCATGACGATGACAGGGCACAATTCATGGCGGCTTCTGAGCTCCTTAGCCAGGGCAATCCCCTCTCCGCCGGACAGAAATAAGTCGGTGATGACGACATCCGGCATGACCCGATCCATGGCGGCCAGCGCGGCGTCAGGATCGGACACCGTGATAACGGACACCCCCCGACCATAGACACAACTCGCAATGCCGGCTTGGGTCACGGCACAAGGATCGACGATCAAGACGTGGCAAGCAGGATGCCCGGTGATCATGCGGCGAGTCCTTTATCCATGGCCTGGCGAAGCGCATCGAGCAGGCGAGACAGTTCAGATTCTAGCTTGCCGCACAGGCCGGCGGCAGCCGCGACATCCCCCGCCTTTCCCGCTTCTTCCATCCGCATGGCCGCCTCCAGCGCGGCGGGTGCGCAAAATTGCAACACCGCCCCTTTCAGACGATGGGCGGATCGCCCCGCGGCTGCGGCATCGCGGGCATCCAGCGCCGTCTTGATCTCGTCCATGTCTTTCGGACCATGCTCCAGGAACAATTCCGCCAGCGTCTGAAACAGTTCAACGTCCTGATCGGTTCGCGCCAACGCCTCGGTCAGGCTGAAAATCTGTTCGTTGCTCATTGTGCCGAGTGTCTCCTCTCACCGCCCATCGAACGAAGCGTCATCCCGCAAGTTCGATACCCATCACGGCAATATCGTCGGGAAATTGCTGATGCCCCAACCACTGCTCAGCCGCGCCGATGGCATGGGACAGTGCGTCGGCCAGAGGTTTGGCGGCTGCCTCGCGCATGCTGGTTTCCAGACGGGCCTGTCCCCACAACTCACCGGTCGGTGAAGGCACCTCATACAGGCCGTCGCTCATTAGATAGAGCCGGTCTCCGGGCGACAGTTGCGTATCGGCCGTGAGATAGACGTTCCCCGCGTCGAATCCGAGCGGAAGGCTCGGCTGTGCAAGATAACAAATCTCGCCGGAACGGCGATGCAGCAACAACCCATTGTGCCCGGCCGTCGCGTAGAACAGCGTGTGGGTGCGGATATCCAGCCGCGCAAAGACGATCGTAAAGTAACTGCCGTTTTCTGTGAGCGGGAATTGCCGATTAGCCTCCGTCAAGATCGCCCCTGGGTCGCTTGACCCGACGCGATGCAGCAGATTGTCATCCCGTAAAAATGTCGAAAACGAGGCGGACCGCAACGCCGGCGACACACCGTGGCCCGACGCATCGAGCAAATACAAACCAAGCGAATGCTCATCCCATCGCAGCACATTGAACAGATCCCCGCCCAATGCGGACGATGGCCGATAGGCAGAAGCCATCTCCAAGCCGGGCAAGAGCAGGCCCGGCGCCGGCAGCAGGGACACGACGTAGCGCGCGGCCGATTGCAATTCCCGTTCGATCGCCTCTTGTTTGCGCCGGATTTCGTCGGTGGCATGTTCCAACCGGCGGATCAACCCCGCCGCGCGCATCCCGGCCTGAACTCTCGCGGTAATTTCCTGCGGGCTGGCGGCCTTGCTGAGAAAGTCGTCGGCGCCACGAGCCA
This sequence comes from Nitrospira sp. ST-bin4, assembly GCA_002083565.1. Classification (GTDB taxonomy): domain Bacteria; phylum Nitrospirota; class Nitrospiria; order Nitrospirales; family Nitrospiraceae; genus Nitrospira_D. The sequence continues at coordinate 11,541 of MSXM01000050.1, forward strand.
GCCCTTCGGCAATCTGCTCCGGCTGATCGTGGCCGGTCATCAGAATAATCTGACTGGAGAACACCTCCGGATCACGCCGGACCAGCTCGCAGACGGACGGTCCATCCAACTCCGGCATCATCCAGTCTAGAATAGTCAGGTCCGGACGCTCCCGGCGAAGCAGTTCCAGCCCCGCCTTGCCATCCCCGGCTTGAAGCACCCGGTATCCGAGTCGTTTGAGGCGGGCCGCCATGCCGGCACGGGAAACAGGCTCATCGTCGACGATGAGCGCGGTTTGCTGCGCCGCAACCGCGTGAAGCGTCGTTCGTGAAGCGTCATTCGTTCCAGACTCGGACGCCTCACGCGTCATATCTTGTCCCATTGCGTCATCCTTCACGTCTTTTCTCCGCTCCAAACGCGTCACACTTCACGTTACTTTCCATCCCATTGCGCTTCACGCTTCACGAACAACGCTTCACGCCTTCCGTGAGCTACGCCGCCTGCTTGAATCCCGTCACCGCCTCTTGCTCGTTATCATAAACGGGAATCAGCTTTTGAATATTCGCAAGGACCATGATTTCCCGCACGTAGCTTTGCGGTTTCAACATGCTCACTTGCCCTTGGCTGAGCTTGAAGTTTTGCGAAACGAGGGCCAGCAACCCGAGTCCTGAACTGTCGACAAACCGGACATCGGCCATGTTCAAAATCAAGTACCGAGTGCCTCGCTGCCGTATTCTCTCCACGGCCGCCTTAAACTGTTCGCGATTGGCATAGGTCAGATCCCCCGTGATATCCAGAACAACCCCGTTTGGAACCGGACGTTCTTTCGTGATCATCGACATACTTGCTCCCTCCTTTATCGTTATCGGCTCACATGTGTATAGATGGCACTTGCGATATCGGTAAGCGGAAGCACCCTCTCCGCACCTCCGAGCTTGATCGCTTCCTTCGGCATACCGAACACCACACAACTCGCTTCATCCTGTGCAATCGTAAAGGCGCCGGCCTGTTTCATTGCAAGCAGGCCCTTGGCTCCATCGCCGCCCATCCCGGTGAGAATGACGCCGACCGCGTTCCCGCCTGCATGCTGCGCGACAGACTCAAACATGACATCCACCGAGGGTCGATGCCGATTAACCGGAGGGTCCTGATTGATCCGCACCGTATACCGGGCGCCGCTCCGGACCAGAGTCATGTGATAGCTGCCCGGCGCAATCAAGACATGGCCCGGCAAGACGCTGTCGCCGTCTTCCGCTTCTTTCACGGAAATCCGGCAGAGACCGTTCAGACGGTCGGCCCAGGTCTTGGTAAACCGCTCCGGCATATGCTGCGTGATCACAATCGGAGGCGTGTTGGGCGGAAGCACTTCCAGCACCTCCTTGACCGCCTCAGTCCCGCCGGTTGAAGAACCGATGGCGATAATTGTATCGGTCGTCTTGATCATGGCCCCTCTGGATGTGAGGGGTGAGGGGTGCGGACTCAGGGGGATCCTCTCTCCCCTCACACCCGACGCCTGACGCTTCACCGTCGCGACGGCAGCAGCCTTCACCTTTGCGATTATGTCCTCCGCCAGTTCTTCCATGCCTTCCCGCAAGTCGATTTTGGGTTTGGTAATGAAGTCCACGGCGCCGAGCTCCAGCGCCCGCAACGTGGTCTGGCAGCCGGCTTCCGTCAATGAACTCACCATGACAACCGGCATCGGATGCCCCCGCATCAGCTTCTCAAGAAACGTGAGCCCGTCCATCTTCGGCATTTCGACATCGAGTGTCAGCACGTCCGGATTCAATGCCTTGATTTTTTCGCGGGCGGCATAGGGATCGGGGGCAACCCCGATGACTTCGACATCCGGGTCCTTGGACAGCAAGGCCGTCAGCACCTGCCGCATGAGCGCGGAATCGTCGACGATCAGAACCCGAATCTTCTTCACCCGTACCTCGTATCTCGTGAAGCGTATCTCGTTCCGGGCTTGCGAACGACGAGATACGAGCGACGCTTCACGTGGTGTTCAAAACAGCGTCACATCCTCCGCCGGCTGCTCTTTCCGCTGTGTAATGCGCGCACTGTATTCAGTCTCCCGCTCGACGATCGTCCGATTCTTGAGCCGTTCGATCTTTTTCATCAACACACGCCCCGAATCGGTAAAGTAATAGACTTTCCTTGGAAACACATCGCCGAGATCCGCCTTGACAACAGCCAACCCTTCGCTCTGCAGATACTGCGTCACCCACGCTGCGTTGTTGGCCCCCACATCTATCTTCCCCTCATAGATTCTCCCGGCCCCGAACAGCTTGACCTCAAATCGGCTTTTCAGCCCTCCACGCTTCAAGATGCCGTTGATCAGCGACTCCATGGCGAAGGACCCGTACCGGGTCGGCTCGCCCCAGGCCGGACCGTCTCTTCCCTTCGGCTCCGGCAGCATGAAGTGATTCATCCCGCCCACGCCGGCGACCGGGTCGCGGATGCAGGCGGAAATACAGGACCCCAGCACGGTGTAGATCACCATCGGTGCTGCGCTGACAAAGAACTCTCCCGGAAGAATAGACGCGATTTCATGGGGAAACCGGCCATCCCGCATACGCCGCACATGGCTGAACTCTTCGTTGTCCATCACCGGATAAATCCTATGGCGCTTTGTAGTACACGGTCGGGACGACCGTCTGAAAAGGATGCTTAACCCACTGCAAGCTTTCCGAGTGCCCGATAAACAGATAGCCGCCCGGTTTCAAATACCCATGAAATTTGTTGACGAGTGTCTCCTGCGTCGGGCGATCGAAGTAAATCATGACGTTGCGGCAAAAGATCAGGTCGAGCGGGGTCGTGATAGGGAACCGCTCCTCCATGAGATTGATCCGGCGAAACTGGATCATGGCGGCCAAATGCGGTTTCACCTTGTATAATCCCGCGCTGCTACCTCGTCCGCGTAAAAAATGCCGATGCAGGAGGTCGGGCGGCACATCGCGAAATCGGTCTTGGTCATAGACCCCAGATGCCGCCTTGGCTAAGACCCTGGTCGAAAGATCCGACGCCAAGATCTTGCAATCCCACTGCGCAGCATCCTGGATGCTCTCACACAATGTCATGGCGATGGTATAGGGCTCTTCCCCGCTCGAACAGGCGGAAGACCAGATACGAATCTGCCTGGCCGCCGCCAACCCGGGAAGAATGGTGGTGCGAAGAAACTCGAAATGTTGCGGTTCGCGAAAGAAATCCGTCTTGTTGGTGGAGATCAGATCCAGCATCTGCATGAACTCTTCTCGAGTGGCGTCCTCTGTAATCACGCTGTAATACTCCGAGAATGTCTGAATCCCGAGATGCTGCAGCCGTTTCGTCAGGCGGGACTCCACCAGCGTGCGCTTTTGCTCAGAGAGCGAAATGCCGCTCTCGTCGTAGATCAAGGCGCGAAAACGTTCAAATTCTTCTGTCGTAATCGTGTGGCCCATAGGGAGACTCCGCTTCGCTGGCACACGGAAGGGATGCGCGGCTTGCCCGGCTGTCTGGGCGGCTAGAATCTTGTCGGTCGATGAAGTGAAATTCTTGACTGCGCCGAGCGGCAATCCCATGGAAAGAATGGATGACGCACCCGGGCAGGGCGTTGACGCCATTCCTTCTCATCCGATTGTGAGACGAGCCCCTTCACTCGGACAGCGGCGCGGGATACGCCCGGTCTGATCGAGAAGCTGTAGAGGCGATGCCCCTCCGCCTGAAGCAGAAGGGGTCAGCGCGACATACCTGCTCTTAAAATTCCTCGAACTCTTCCTCTTTTGTCCCGCTGGTCTTGACGGCGGAGAGCGTATTCGAGCTGCGCACCGGCCTCACCGCAGCAGGCTGTTTCCGGACTCCCGCGCGGGGCGGTTGCGGTTTTCGCGCGGCCGCATCATCATCGCCTCCTCCCACATACGCATTGTGAATCGCATGGGCGGTGTCCGCGCGATGCATCCCGATGGCCTTCATCCCCGCCTTCTGCCCCTCTGTCACCTGCGTCTTAAACAGGGAGACGTGGGTAAGCAGACTGTTCGCTTGTTGAGTCATGGTCTGGCTGGCGCTGGTTGTTTGTTCGACCAAGGCGGCATTCTGCTGCGTGGTTTCGTCCATCTGCATGATCGCCTTGTTCACTTGGTCAATCCCGCTCGCCTGTTCCTGCGAGGCCGCGCTGATCTCGGCAATGATATCCGTCACCCGCTTCACGGAATTCACAATCTCTTCCAGGGTCTTGCCGGACTGATTGACCAGCTCGCTTCCGTCCATCACACGCTGTATCGACTCATTGATCAACCCCTTGATCTCCTTAGCCGCCGTCGCGGACCGTTGGGCCAAGTTGCGAACTTCCGACGCCACGACTGCGAACCCCCGGCCATGTTCGCCGGCCCGCGCAGCCTCGACCGCCGCGTTCAAAGCCAGCAGATTGGTCTGAAACGCGATCTCGTCGATCACCGTGATAATGTCCGCGATCTTCTTGCTGCTCTTGTTGATCTCGCCCATCGCCTCCACCGCGCGAACCGTGACCGCCCCTCCCTTCTCCGCAACTTCGCGCGCAGCAATCGCGAGTTGATTCGCCTGCTTGGCATTGTCCGCACTCTGTTTCACCGTGCTGGTCATTTGCTCCATCGACGCGCTGGTTTCTTCCAGAGAGCCGGCCTGCTCGCTGGTCCTCTGCGACAAATCTTCACTCCCTTTGCTGATCTCTTCCGATCCGGCGGTCACCGCTTCCACCGCCTCTCGCACGACCGTGATCGTTTCCGTCAGCTTATGCACTGCACCATTGAGACTGGACTTCATCTGTTCAAACTCACCGTGATACATGCCCGTCATCGAACGAGTCAGATCACAGTCCGCCAACGCCGTCAAAACCGTCTGTGCTTCCCGGAGCGGAGTCACGACTGCATCGAGCAACTGATTCACGCTGGCCGTCAGCGTCTTGGCTGCACCCTCGAATTGCGTGATGTCAATTCGATTGGATAAATCGCCGGCCGCGGCGGTCTTAATAAGTTTTTCTACCTCATTCTGCGCCAGCTTCTGACCCGTCACGTCCGTGGCGAATTTGACGACTTTGTACACCTTGCCAGCGGCATCCAGAATCGGGTTGTACGAGGCCTGAATCCAGACCTCTTTGCCTCCTTTGCCCACTCGCCGGTACACCCCCGCGTCATACTCGCCCCGGTTTAAGCGCTGCCAAAACGCCATATACTCACCGCTGTTCGTGTACGAGGCCTCACAGAACATCCGATGGTGCTGCCCCTTGATCTCAGCCAATGAGTAGCCGAGGGTGTTGAGGAAATTCTCATTGGCCGTGAGCACCGTCCCATCCGGCGCAAACTCGATCACCGCCTGGGCACGGTTCAGCGCACTCGTAATACCCTTCATCTCTGATGCGCTCTTTTGTTCCTGTTCCACCTTGTTCTGCATCGTCTCGGCCATCTGATTGAAGGCCGTCGACAGTTTCCCGATTTCATCCTGAGTCGCGACCTTCGCGCGGTGGGTCAGATTGCCGTTTTGGAGTTGCTCCGCCGCCTCCAGCACATTGGCTAGATTGTCGACAATCAACCTTGAAACAAACCACACAGCGATCCCACCGATGAGGAACGCACTGAGGCTCAAGAGTCCCATGCCCCAATTCAAGTTCGTACTAAGAGCGTGGCCGGATAGGTAACTTTCCTCCGCCTGTCTATTATTTTCTTTCACCAACCAGTCGACCATGTCATAGAGCGCGCCGATTTTTTCGGCCAGTTCCGTCTTTTGAACCTCTGCCGCAGCGTCCTTGCTGAAATTCTTGCTGAGTTGCAACACTTTCTTCCGGATTTCCATATACTCGGGGATCCCGGCTTGTAATTTCGCAAAGACTTTCTTTTCTTCTTCCGCGACGATGAGCGGAACGTACTTCGCCAACAGGTCCTCTATTTCTTTGTCGAGCTCGGCTATGCTTTTTTCCTGCGCAGCCATTGCGGGCGAATCACTCGCCAGAATGTGCCATATGACGAAGTTGCTCCTGCGCAGCATCTGAGCACGAAGATCACTCATGATCGTGATCCCGTGCAGGTTCGTCTTATAGATGAACTCCGTATGGCCACTGAGCCGATTCATACCCTCATAGGACATCAGTCCGATAATGAGGAGCAGCAGCCCGGAAACCCCAAAGCCCCACGCTAGTTTCGACTTGATACGGAGATTCTTGAACCTGTTCAACATATGTCCTCCCTCATACAACCCCCGGCTGAGCCTTATTCAATCGTGCAACAGTTCAGCCGTGGGTCTGACCGTTTGCATCATCCAACCACGCCTTTAACCAATGACATGACCTCGACACAAACCCCATCGCTATTAATCCCTCTTAGGCCGCGGCTGCGGCTACTCCCTGCAAATCCTCACCAGACAGCATGCGATCGATATCCAGGAGCGTCACCAGCTTGTCCCCGGATTTTCCGATGCCGTTCATAAAACTTACGTTGATTCTGGCACCGAAATTTGGCGGTGCTTGAACGTCTTTTTTATCAATGTCCAGCACGTCCGACACCGCATCGACAACCAGGCCCATGACTTTGTCTTTGACGACGACCACGACGATGACCGTAAACATGGTGTACTCGATCGTCGGCATCCCGAACTTGGTGCGCAATTCGACAATCGGGACAATGGTGCCTCGCAGATTCAGCACCCCCTTGATGTACGAAGGGGTATTGGGAATTTTGGTCACCGCCGTATAGCCCTTGATCTCCTGCACACGCAGGATGTCCACGCCGTATAATTCTTCGCCCAGATTGAACGTCAAGAACTGTCTGCCGTTCGTCGCTGATTCACTCGGCTGATGGAGAGCTTTCATCCCTGTCTCAGTCTGTGCTGCCGCCATAGAATCCTCCCTTCTCCCGCATCTGGCTTCGCTTGTCGTTCATCATTCTGGTTTCGTCTCTCCACCACACACTCTGCCTTCCCTACGGCGCGGCCTATGTCCCAACTGTCTCACGCCACCAGCGACGCCTCTCGGCAAGCAATTTCCATTAGGCCTCGCACGTCTAAAATGAACCCGACCGTCCCGTCCCCCAAGATCGTCGCGCCGGCGATGCCTTCCACCTTTCGGAAATTCTGTTCCATACTCTTGATGACAACCTGCTGCTGGCCGAGGATTTCATCCACCATGACCACTACACGCTCCCCCTCCGTCTCCAGAATCAGAAGAATCCCTTTAGTCGGATCGGTGTACTCGGGCTGCAGAGAAAACACCTCGTATAAACGCACGATCGGCAAATAGGTGTTGCGCACGTTGATCAGTTCGCCTTTGCCGATAACGGTTTTGACCGACTCAGGCCTCGGCTGTAGGGATTCCAAAATCGACAGCAACGGTACGATATAGGTCTCTCGTCCGACACGAACCGTCATACCTTCGATAATGGCGAGCGTGAGCGGCAGCTTGAGAGTGAAGCGAGTCCCTTTCCCCTTCTCCGTCTTGATGCTGATCGTCCCGCCCAGGTTCTCGATGTTCCGCTTCACGACGTCCATGCCCACGCCACGACCGGAAATGTCGGTAATCTTGTCCGCTGTCGAAAATCCAGGTTTGAAAATCATCGACCAGATCTGGTCGTCCGTCAGTTTTTCATCTTCAGCTATCAAGCCTTGCTTGGCAGCCTTCGCCAGGATTTTCTCTCGGTCCAATCCGCGCCCATCGTCCTCAACCGTGATGCAGATGCTCCCGCCCTCATGGAAGGCGTTGAGCCGGATCGTCCCGACTTCAGGCTTGTTGTCGTCTAGACGCACTTCCGGCGTCTCCAACCCGTGATCGGCGGAATTCCTGACGAGATGTGTTAAGGGATCGCCGATAGATTCAATGACGGTCTTGTCGAGTTCGGTCTCCTCACCGGATAAGACGAGCTGGATCTTCTTCCCCGCTTTGGCCGACAAATCGCGAACCAGTCTGGGAAACCGGCTGAACGCAGTGCCGATCGGCAGCATGCGGATGCTCATCACCCGCTCCTGAATCTCGCGCGTATTGCGTTCCAGCTGCGCCATTCTCTCCAGCAACACATGGATCTGATTCATCTCGAATCGGGCGCCCAGGTCACTGAGCATCGACTGGGTAATGACCAGTTCGCCGACCAGATTGATCAGTTTGTCGATCTTGGCCGTATCAACGCGGATCGACGCCGTGTCGGCCTTCTTCGATTGAGACGCCGCCTCCTGCTGCCGCTGTTTCTGCAGCGCCTGCTCGACTTGCTGGGGGCTGGCGGCATGTTGCTCAATCAGGATCTCGCCGACCCGCTTTTGCTGCGCCAAAGCCCCGTCAAGCGCTGCGCGCGAAACGACGCCGCTTTCAACAAGAATTTCTCCGAGCGGCTTGGGTTCATTCTCAATGCCGTCAAGCGTGAGGCGTGAGGCGTGAGGGGATGCAGACACATTGTGCCCCTCACCCCTTACCTCTTCAATCGTGAGCACACTATCTTCACGGACGAACTCGAATACGGCTTCGACGACTTGCTGGTCCTTTCCGGTCTTCAACCGCATGCTCCACGACAAGTAGCACCGTTCCGGATCTATCTCAGGCAGATCAGGCAGTCGGGACGCATCGACGGCAATCTGGGACAAGGTGCCCAGATCTCCGAGTTCCTTGATGACTTGCAGCGGGTCGAGGCCGCGCTGGAACAGCCATTCGGGCGGAGTCCAGTTGATGTGAAAACAGCGTAAGGGGTGAGGGGTGCGTGGTGAGGGGACAGACAGAGAGGTTGAAGCTTCCTTCTCAACCTTGGACTCAGCCTTGCCGTTCATATCGCTGGCCGCCGCCAGCTTCACCGTGAGTCGCTGAACCGTCTCATTATCCACCGGGGTCCGGCTTTTCGCGGCATCGATTAATGTCTTGAGGCAGTCGGTGGACTTGAGCAACAGATCGGCGATCGCCGACGTGACAGCTGCTTGTCCGTTGCGCAACAGATCTAACAACGTCTCCATTTTATGTGTGAACTGCGCAACGGCATTAAAGCCGAACATGCCGCTCGCGCCTTTGATCGAATGGGCCGAGCGAAAGATCTTGTTGAGGAGATCCAGATCTTCCGGATGCTGTTCCAGCTGCAACAGCCCTTCCTCAACCACCGCGAGATGCTCGGCGGCTTCCTCGAAAAACGCATCTTGAAATTGCGCGAAATCGCTGCTCATAGGACCTCGTTAGGCGTGAGGCGTAAAACGTGAGGCGCGAATCCGTTTTCCAATCGCCTAACGCCTGACGCCTGACGTTTCACGGCTTTCATGCCGGCATCACCTTGGCGATCGT
>MSXM01000051.1:0-169 GCA_002083565.1 Nitrospira sp. ST-bin4
CGTGTGCTACAGTACCCCGTTCATTTTCTCTTTCAATGGTAACGACTTAGGAGATTTTCCGTGTCTCAAGGCGTGGTCCAAGAGATGGTCGCGACAGCCTTGCTTGGCGCCCTCGATGAGGCCAGGAAAAAGGGGCAGTTGAAGACCGAAGCCTGGCCGGCTCTCACGT
>MSXM01000051.1:252-1906 GCA_002083565.1 Nitrospira sp. ST-bin4
CGGGCGCCGCATGATATCGCGCAGATCATCGTCGAGAATCTTCCTTGCAGGGAACAGCTCTTTGAGCGTGTGGAGATCGTCCGGCCGGGATTCTTAAATCTCACCGTGAAGCCCGCGCTGTGGCAGGAAGTTCTGAAGGAAATTGAGTCGCAAGGCGCGGCGTACGGCAAGGCGGATCTTGGCCGGGGCCGCCGGGTACTTGTCGAATATGTGAGCGCGAATCCGACCGGTCCGCTGCATGTCGGGCATGGCCGTGGCGCAGCGGTCGGGCAGGCGGTGGCCCGTTTGTTGGACGCGGTGGGTTACGAGGTCGCCGGCGAGTATTACGTCAACGATGCGGGCCGGCAGATGAAACTTCTGGGCGCGTCGGTCTATGCACGCTACCGGGAACTGTCTGGGCAGCCGGTCGAATTTCCCGAGGACGGCTATCACGGCGTCTACATCACTGCCGTGGCCGAACGAATCAAGCAGCAGCTTGGCGATACGGCTAAAGACCTGGCTCCGGCTGAGCTCGAAGAGCAGTGTCGCATGTTCGCCTACCGGGAAATGTTGGCGGAGATCCGTGAAGACCTCAACTCGTTCGGCATCGAATTTCAATCCTGGTTCAGCGAAGCGTCTCTCCTCGAATCCAAGGCCGTCGAGCAGGTGTTGGATGAATTGAAATCCCGTGGCCTCCTCTTTGAGCAGGAGGGCGCCTGGTGGTTCCGTTCCTCGGCATTCGGGGATGAAAAGGATCGGGTCGTCAGAAAACAGGACGGCGAATATACCTATCTTGCGTCGGACATTGCCTATCATCGGGACAAGCTCCGGCGGGGTTATGATCTGCTCATCGACGTCTGGGGGGCGGATCATCATGGATATATCCCCCGTATGCAAGCGGTGGTGCAGGCGTATGGCCATCCGAAAGAGCGGCTGCATGTGGTGCTGGTCCAACTCGTCAAGCTGTTGCGGGCCGGCGTCGAAGTGAAGATGTCGAAGCGGACCGGATCGTTCGTCACGATGCGGGAAGTCATCGATGAAGTCGGGGCAGATGCGGCGAAGTTCTTTTTCCTGATGCGCGATTCACGGACACATCTGGATTTCGATCTGGACCTGGCAAAGCAGCGGTCTGCCGATAATCCGGTGTATTACGTGCAGTATGCCCATGCCAGAATTTCCAGTCTCTGGCGTGTCGCGGGTGCCAGGGGTATTGATTGTCCTCCGGCGGCGGACGCGGATCTTTCGGTGTTGACCGACCCCGACGAATTGGGACTCATCCGAAAACTCTCTGCTTACCCGGACATTCTTCAGACGAGCGCCTCGGCGTTCGAGCCGCATCGGATGACCTACTATTTGCAGCAACTGGCGGCGCTGTTGCACACGTTTTACAACAAGCACCGGATTCTGCCTCCGGCGGGCATACAGGAAGCAGGCGAAGCGGAACCGGTCGAAGAACTGACACCCAAGAAGACCGCGGCCCGGCTTGTGCTGATGCGGGGTGTTCAGCAGGTCATCCGGAACGGTTTGTCGGTGCTTGGGATTTCAGCCCCTGAGCAGATGTAGGGAAGAGCAGTGAGCAGGCGATGATGCAATTCCAGCTTCGGCAACGCGATCGGCGCTCCAACGCCAGGCTCGGCCAACTGCGGACCGCCCGCGCCGTGATCGAGACGCCGGC
>MSXM01000051.1:1954-15396 GCA_002083565.1 Nitrospira sp. ST-bin4
CTTCACAGCCTCGGATTCCGGCTGATGCTGAACAATGCCTATCACTTGTATCTGCGGCCGGGCCATAAAATCGTCGCCGACATGGGGGGGCTGCATTCGTTCACCGGCTGGTCCGGGGCGATCCTGACCGACAGCGGGGGATTTCAGATTTTCAGTTTAGCCAGGTTGTGCACTGTGACCGACGAAGGCGTCACCTTTCAATCGCACATCGACGGCTCGACCCATTTCATTACGCCGGAAACAGCCATCGAGATCGAAGAATCGCTGGGCGCCGATATCATCATGGCGTTCGATCAATGTGTGGCGCTTCCCGCGAGCCGGGAGGCGGTGCAGGATGGAGTACGCCGAACCAAGCTGTGGGCAGAGCGTTGTCAGGCGAGCCGGAGAAGAACGGATCAGGCGCTGTTCGGTATCGTTCAGGGCGGGCTGGATCACGATCTGCGCGCGCAGTCTGCGAGAGATTTGACGGCGCTGGGATTCGAGGGGTATGCAGTCGGCGGTTTGTCCGTGGGCGAAAGCAAGGCCGAGATGCACGCGATGCTGGATGCGACGGTGCCGGAATTGCCGGAGGACAAACCACGATATCTCATGGGTGTCGGGCATCCGGAGGATTTGATCGAGGGCGTGTCTCGCGGCATCGATTTATTCGACTGTGTCGTGCCGTCCCGACATGGCCGGACCGGGTCCTTGTTTACGACAGGCGGGCGGGTGGTGATCAAACAGGCGCAATACGTTCGGGATGAACGGCCCATCGATCCAGACTGCGGATGCCCGGTCTGCGCCCGATACTCGAGAGCCTATCTGCATCATCTGTATACGGTCAAAGAAATGCTGGCATCGAGGCTGAATACGATTCACAATCTCTGGTATTTTTCAGATTTCATGCGCCGGTTGCGGACAGCCATCGCACAAGGCTCGTTTCCGGAATTTCGAGACGCATTTTATCGCAGCCACGCGCAGGAACCGCCTGAGGCCAAGGCCTCAGGCGATCGCGAGGCCGGTACGACGCGGCGGATGCCGCAGGATCTCTAACGAAGAGGGGAACCGTTCAATGTTGATGGATTCTATTGCATGGGCTGAAGGGGCAGGCGGGGGCGGCTCAGGTTCGAGCAGCCTGCTGACGTTTGTGCCGTTCATATTGATTTTCGTCATTTTCTATTTTCTGCTGATTCGGCCCCAACAGAAGAAGCAGAAGGAAGTGAAGGCATTATTGGATGCGCTGAAAAAGGGCGACAAGATCGTCACGACGTCCGGCATCTGGGGAACGGTCGTCAATCTGGGGAAAGAGACGGTCACGCTTCAAATCGCCGACAATACCAAGATTAAGCTGCAGCGCGAGAATATCGCGAGGGTGCGTGGAGAGGACGAGGACAAAGACAAAGATGCGTAATGCAAACGCGACAAAGGGGCTGGAAACGACATGAAGAAGGTGGCGGGGCGGTTGTGGTTATTGGCGCTGGTTCTGGTGGCATCGGTGGTGTCATTTGTGCCGACCTATCAGCCGGTATATCAGGCGTTGCCTGTGTGGGCGAAGACGGTTCTGCCGAACAAGGGGATTACCCTGGGGCTGGACTTGCAGGGCGGCATCCACATGGTCATGGAGGTTGATGAAGACCGTGCGGTGGAGATCGCGGTGGATCGATCCACCCTGTCGCTTCAAGATCTGTTGGTCGACAAAAAGATTCCTGTCGAATCGGTGAAGCGCACAGGGCCGGCGCGCATCACGATTCAATTCCAGAATGCCGATCTCAAAGCGCAGATCCAGAAACTGCTCGATGACTATCCGACCTTCATGGAAAAGGATGCAGCCGCAACTGCAGGCTCACTGGTCTGGGAGCTTCGCGACACCGAGATCGCCCGCATCAAGGATTCGACCATCAATCAGGCCTTGGAGACGATCCGGAACCGCATCGACCAGTTTGGTGTGGCGGAACCGGTCGTGCAGCGGCAGGGATTGAAACAGATCGTCGTGCAACTGCCCGGCGTCAAGGATCCGAAGCGCGCGAAGGACTTGATCAAGGAAACCGCGCTGCTCGAATTTAAAATGCTGGACGAAGACAGCCAGTTGAGGCTGGAGTTGCCTGCCGCTATTCCCAGAGACAAAGAGGCTGAGATCATCAGCCAGTTTGAGGGGAAATTGCCTGAAGGCGACCAGATCCTGTTCGAGCGGTCGATCGAGAAAGAGACCGGCCGGGAATACCGCATCCCCTACGTGGTGAAGAAACGGGTGATGCTCACCGGAGACGTGCTCAGCGATGCGCGAGTCTCTATCGGGCAATTCAACGACCCCTATGTCTCGATCACGTTCGATTCCAAGGGCGGACAGGAATTTGAACGGATCACGGCCGACAATGTCAAAAAGCGCATGGCTGTGGTGCTCGATAACACGATCTATTCCGCCCCGGTCATTCAAGAGCGTATTTCAGGAGGCAGGGCGCAGATTACAGGGACCTTCTCAACGCAGGAAGCCAATGATCTGGCGATCGTGCTGAGGGCCGGCGCGCTGCCGGCGCCTCTCAAGATCGTTCAAGATCTGACGGTCGGTCCGTCGCTGGGACAGGATTCGATCGACAAGGGCGTCAAGGCGACGCTCATTGCGGGGGCCATGGTCGTGCTGTTCATGGCGGTGTACTACCGTTTGTCCGGCGTGATCGCCAACTTTGCGTTGATGCTCAATCTCGTGTGTCTGATGGGCGCGTTATCCGCGTTGACCGCAACACTGACGTTGCCGGGCATCGCCGGGATTGTGCTCACGATCGGGATGGGCGTCGACTCGAATGTGCTGATTTTCGAGCGCATCCGCGAAGAGCTGCGAAGCGGGAAGGCCGTGCGATCGGCGATCGACGCCGGGTATGACAAGGCCCTGCTCACGATCATCGATTCGCACGTAACCACGCTGATCACCGGGGTCGCCCTCTTCTTGTTTGGAACAGGACCGATCAAAGGGTTTGCCGTGACATTGTGTCTGGGCATTGCGATCAACCTGTTTACGGCGCTGGTCGGAACCAAAGTGATTTTCGATCTGCTGAATCAGCGGCCCAAGGTGGAGACGTTGAGCATTTAGACGATGGCGGACAGGCTGACAAGCGAGCAAGCAAGATCGTGACCCCTGTCAGCTGCTAATTGAGGAGCACGCATGTTAGAGATTCTTGGAAAGACCAATATCGATTTCATGGGTAAACGGACAATTGCCTTCGCCTTTTCCGGCGCCATGGTGCTGCTGGGGCTGATCGCCCTCGTACAAATTGCGCGGGGGGCGGCCAATCTCGGCATCGATTTCGCCGGTGGGACGGCGGTCCAGCTTAAGTTTGAGCAGCCGATACGGATCGATGAGGCAAGAAAGGTGTTGGAAGAGAACGGGCTTGGGGATGCCGAGCTGCAAGAATTTGGGCAGGACAATAAGCTGCTTATCCGCGTCAAGACGTCGACCACCATCGAAGAGAAGACGGCCGAGACCGTCGTGGACGTATTCAAAACCAAGTTCGCTTCGAACCGGTTCGTCGTGGACTCCAGCACGGAGATCGGTCCCACGATCGGCAAGAAGCTCCAGGAGGATGCCCTCATCGCCATCGTCATCTCGTTCATCGGCATCATCCTGTATATCGCGGCCCGGTTCGAGCTTCGGTTCGGCGTTGCTGCGGCGCTCGCAACCTTCCATGACGTCCTGGCCGTCCTCGGCACATTCTATGTGCTCGATAAGGAGATTACCCTATTGATCGTGACGGCGCTCTTGACGCTGGCCGGGTATTCGTTGACCGATACGGTCGTCGTGTTCGACCGGATCAGGGAAAACTTGAAGTCGCGGCGGCGTGAGAGCGAAGAGGCGACCATCAATACGGCGGTCAACCAGGTATTGAGCCGCACCATTGTGACGAGTTTGACGGTCGTGCTCGTCCTCATTCCTTTGACGCTGGCCGGCGGAGAAGTGCTACACGATTTTTCCCTGGCGCTGCTGGGGGGCGTGATCTTCGGAACCTATTCGTCTGTCTTTGTCGCCAGTCCGCTGTTGCTGCTGTGGCCGGGAAGATCCGGCCGACTCTTGAGTCGTAGCTAGGCGGGTGGTGGAATAGCATTGCGTCGTTTGTGACGCTCGCTTCGCCGGCCTCCCGGTCGATACGGGCGATTGAGTTGTGAGTGTCTGGTCCGGGGGTGAACCCACGAGACACATGCAACGTCGTTCGGTATCAACACAGGTTTCAGGCGTTCTTCTGGTGTAATCATGGCACTCTGGAGCCGGTTTCACAGCCTCCAGCGCAAGATCATCGCGGCGATCGTGATGGTCGGCCTCCTGCCTCTGACTCTTCTTCTTATCCTGCTGTATATCGAAGAGCGCCGCGCGTTGCGTGAGACGACCGGAGCCAACTTCAAGGAAGCGGCTGTCGAGGCAGCCCGCCGCATTGATATGCATGTCACGCGCAGCGTCAACGAAGCCCAACAGCTGGCGACGATGCCGTTCCTGCGCACCGCTGTGGGGGAGGCCAACCGTACCTACGAAGGCAAAGATCGCCAGGCGATTCTCGGCATCATCGACGATTGGCGGCAGCGGTGGGGACAACGGGATAAACGGAGTGAGTTCCCGCTGTTTGTCAACCGGATCGTGACGAATTTCCTCATTCGATGGCATGAAATCAGGAAGACGGATTATGTCGGCATTCTGGTGACCGATGAGCAGGGCGCGTTGGTCGTCAGCTCCATTCCTCAAGTCGAGTACGCCTACGCCGCCACCGCCTGGTGGCAGGCGGTGGTGAAGTCGGCGAGCCATCGGCCATATGTGGGCGAAATCGGATTCGATCCGGGTTTCGGAACCCATGTCGTCATCGTCGCGGCGCCGATCATGGACGATCAACAGCGAACTGTGATTGGCGTTGTCACGATCCTGCTTCGCCGCGATACGTTGCTTCAGTCCCTTGCCGATGTGTCAGTCGGGGCAACCGGCCATGCGATGCTCTTCAACTCGGACGGTTCCGTGGTGATGTGTCCGGTGCTGGCGCCTGAAGCGCATACCGCGAATGCTGAATTGAGCCGCCTGCTGAGTGCGCTGAAGCCCGGGTGGGCTGTTGCCACAGACGATTCGCATGGAAGCAAGGAGGCGCTGGTCGGCTTTGCTCCGGTGCGGTTTCTGGAGGGGCTTGCTTCCGGCAGCCTGGGGGGAAAGCAGTGGAGCACTGTTGTACGCCAGGATCCAAGTGAAACATTCGCTCCGCTCGGTGGGCTGATGGCGAAAGTTCTGGTAGGCGGGTTATTGGTCGTGGGGATGTTATGCGGAACAGGCGTGCTGGTTGCCCGGCGCATTGCAGGGCCTCTTCGACTGTTACACGACGGAGTTCAGGAGATTGGAAGCGGGCGTTTAGATCAACGACTGGAGCTGAAGACCGGCGATGAAATCGAACGGTTGGCTGATGCCTTCAACCGAATGGCGTCCAATCTTCAGCGCTCGTTCGGCCAGATCGAACAGCGGATGGAGGAAGTCCGGCGTCTCGAAGAGAAGTACCGCGACTTGATTGAACATTCACCGGAAATGATTTACCAGTTGGATAGGAGCGGCACATTTGTCCACGTTAATAAAACAGGCCTCGATAAGCTCGGTTATGCGCTCGATGAGATGCTGGCGCTGAAGTTGTGGGATGTGGTTCAGCCCGGACAGGAATCGCGAGTGTTGCAATATCTCGAACGATTGGTCGCGCATGGGCAAGGATCGATGGACACGGTGTTCCTGGCGAAGGATGGCCGTGCGGTGGATGTGGAAATTCATGCCACGGCGCTCTTGGATCACACGCGTGGCGGGCTGATTCATTCACGCGCATTCGTTCGAGATGTGACCGATCGGCGTCGATTGGAACAGGAGCTGCAGCGCTATACCACCGGGTTGGAACAGGCAGTATCCGAGCGTACGCATCAGCTGGTCG
Source organism: Nitrospira sp. ST-bin4 (assembly GCA_002083565.1). Taxonomy (GTDB): domain Bacteria; phylum Nitrospirota; class Nitrospiria; order Nitrospirales; family Nitrospiraceae; genus Nitrospira_D. The sequence continues at coordinate 7,861 of MSXM01000051.1, forward strand.
CATCGCAAGCTCGGTACAAGGCCCTCTTTGATCTCGTCGCCGATTCGGTCTTTATGGTCAACGGCGAAGGGGCCGTCGTCGCGGTGAACAAGCGGGAAGAACAGGCGCTAGGCCATTCGGAGGCGAGCATCATCGGGCGGAATGTGCTCGATGTCGTGCCGGTGAGCCATCACCACGTGTTTATGGGCTGGTTACGCGATACCAGCACCGGCCGCCAACAGGTGTCCACCCAGGAAATGACTGTCTTTCATGCCGATGGGCGCGAGACTCCCGTCGAACTGGATCTGATCCGGGTGGAAGGCGGCGATCAGGTGCTGGTCATGCTACAGCTCCGGGACATTACGGATCGAAAGCGGCTGGAGCGCCAGCTGCAGTCCTACCGGGAAGACCTCGAGTCGAAGGTGCGTGAGCGGACCAGAGAAATCGAAGAAACCAAACAGTATCTGGAAAATCTGCTCGAAAATGCCAATGATGTCATCTACACGCTCGATACGGATCAGCGATTCACCTACGTCAACAGCAAGGTCGATGTCTGGGGGTATCGAAAAGACGATCTGCTTGGCCGGCCCTATCTGTCTTTGCTTTCGCGGCGTCACCGTGGCCGGCGGCTCAAGAGCACCTTGGACATCGGCGCCAAGCAGGTCTATGAAGTCGAAGTCATGACCAGGCTGGGAGAAACCCGCACGGTGATGGTCAGTGTGTCGCCGCTTCAAGGGGCCGAGGGAGAGATCCTCGGTGTGCTCGGGATTGCGCGTGATATGACGGAGACGAAGAAGCTGGAGCGGCAGATTCTCAATTCAGAGAAACTGGCTTCCGTCGGGAAATTGGCGGCCGGCGTGGCGCACGAAATCAATAACCCGCTCGGCGGGATTCTCAATTGTCTCTACAATCTTCGAAAAGGGGGGGTATCCCAGGCTCGTCAGGAGGAATATTGGGCGTCTATGGAACATGGCGTCCGCCGGGTACAAAAAATTGTCCGGCAGCTGCTGGATTTTTCTCAGCAGCATGAGCCCGAATTCAGTCCAGCCGACATCAATCGGATCGTCGAGCAGGTCTTGGTGCTGACGACCCACCTATTCGCCCCCAATCGGATTACACTGGAGACTGTATTGAGACAAGGTCTGCCCAGCGTGATGGTGGATCGCCACATGATCGAACAGGTCTTGATGAATTTGCTCTTGAACGCGGTGCAGGCAATGAAGCACGGCGGGGTGTTGACGATTCGGACCTCCGTAGCCGAGGGAATCTGCCTGGTTGAAGTCGGTGATACCGGGTCGGGCATTCCTCCCTCCATTCTCCCGCGCGTATTCGATCCGTTCTTTACGACCAAAGGCGAGGGGGAGGGAACGGGGTTAGGGCTTTCCGTGAATCTCGGCATCGTGGAGCGTCATGGCGGGAAGATTCTTGTGGAGAGTGAAGTCGGGAAAGGAACAACGTTCACCCTCTGCCTGCCTGTGTCGCCGGAACCGTCGCTTGTGGAGAAGCCGTCATGAAGGGATTGACGATTCTCCTGGTCGATGACGAACCGCTGATGCGCTTGTCGATGGTGGACGCGCTGGAGGCCATCGGGTACGACGTGCATGCGGCCGCATCCGGGACCGAAGGGATCGATGCGATCCGGCAAAAGCAATTCGATGTTGTAATTACCGATTTGCGGTTGCCCGGCGCCGACGGGTTGACGGTGCTCAAGGCAGCCAAAGACAAGGCGCCGGAGACGGAGGTGGTGGTGATCACCGCCCACGGTTCCGTGGATACGGCAGTCGGAGCGATGAAGCTGGGCGCGATCGATTATCTGACGAAGCCGTTTCAGATGGATGAGTTGCTGCTGATCGTTGAGCGGATCGGCCATGTGGTCGTGCTCCGCCGAGAAAATCAGGATCTCAAGGCGGTACTGGAAGACAAGTTCAGCTTCGGCGGCATTCTGGGCGTCAACAGCCGGATGCGCGCGGTGCTGGACAAGATCAAGCTGGTGGCGGCGACCGACTCGACGGTGTTGATTCTTGGTGAAAGCGGAACGGGGAAAGAACTGGTGGCCAATGCGGTACATCAGAACAGTCCCCGGCGGGATGCTCCGCTGATCAAGGTGAGTTGCGCCGCCCTGCCGGAAACACTGTTGGAGGCCGAGCTGTTCGGCCATGAGAAGGGCGCGTTTACAGGGGCAATGCGTCAGCGCCGGGGGCGATTTGAGTTGGCCCATCGCGGGACATTGTTCCTAGACGAGATCGGTGAACTGTCTGCGGCGGTTCAGGTGAAACTATTGCGGGTGTTGCAGGAACGGACGTTCGAACGGGTGGGGGGAAACGACACGATTGATGCGGATGTTCGCCTGGTGTGTGCGACACAAAAGGATCTGCGCAAGGAAGTTGCGCAGGGACGGTTTCGAGAAGACCTATTTTACCGGCTCAACGTCGTACAGGTGATTGTTCCACCGCTGCGGGAACGGCAGGAAGATATCATGGTGATTGCCGAGCATGTGCTGGACACCTGCTCAGGCAAGCTGAACAAGAAGCTACGGGGATTCTCGCCCCCTGCGCGCGAGCTGCTGCTGCGCTATTCCTATCCGGGGAACGTGCGTGAGCTCGAAAACGTGGTCGAACGGGCCGTGGCCTTGGGGCATGAGCGGGATGTGATTCAGCCGGCCGACCTGTGCGGTTTCCAATCCTGCCCGTACCTGGGCGGACCACCGCAAGACTCCTGCGGTTTTTGCAGCGAGGGTCTGACCGGAGGACCGAAGAAAGCAGATACAGTTCTGACCTCACTGGCTGCTGCGCGGGAGGGTTTCGAGAAGGAGTATATTCTGTCTGTGCTGGAGCGCGCCGAAGGCAGCCGCACGGCGGCGTCGAAGATTCTCGGCTTGTCGCGCAAAGCGTTGTGGGAGAAATGCAAACGCTACGGAATTCCGTCGGCGCACAGGAGCGATGAGGAGGATGAATAACGAGGGTGTGCGTGCCTCATCAGGCCGTGCGGTCAGTTGCCACGCACGGTGAAGCCGCAGCCGGTACGGTTCCTGCTATGCGGCCGTGGCCAACGGGGAAATAAAGGCCAGCGTGTCCTGCAGCTCCTGCTGAGCCTCGGCCAGTACAGATTGGTGCTTGTCTAAGTTGAACTGCGTGCACGAGAGAGCAAACGGGTCAAACGGAGGTGGGTCGACGGTCCGATTCGTTTCCAATTGAGCGGCATCGGCGGCAACTCCGGCCAGGTGAACGATCGACGCGTGCATCTGATACTCAATCGCTTCCTCTGGATGGATCTGGTGGCGAATGGCCTGCTCAATGGGACTCGGCATACCCCAGAAGCGAACTAACTCCGCACCGACTTCGGCAAAGTCGCATCCGATATTCGATTGTTCCACTTCGGCCAGCTTCGTTCCGAGATGTCCGGATTCGATCAGGGCAGACTGTGCCCGTTGTGGCACGGTGTGATAGAGGACTAAGTGGCCGATGTCCCGCAAGAGTCCCTCGATAAAGAATCGCTCGCTTTCCATGATACCGCTGGCTTTGGCAATTTTCCCTGCCATCAGGGCGCAGAGCACACTTTTCCTCCAGAAGGCCGGAAGATCCATGAGGCCTGCCGTCATTCCTGAGAAGGTTCGCCCAATCGTGGTGGCGGCGACCAAGTCGCTGACGGATTGCATGCCGATCATGTTGACCGCGCGGCTGATACTGTCAATCTGCTTCGGGAATCCATAGAGCGGACTGTTCACGACTCTCAAAAGCCGCGCCGCGATGGCCGGATCGATTTTGATCGCGTTTGCCAGGTCGTCCATCGATGACTCGGGGTTATCGACGACCGTGCGGACACGGGTATAGATTTCCGGGAGTGTAAACATGGCGGAGCAGGATCGAATAAGTTCTTGAGCTGAGGTCATATCAGAGCCTTTCCGAGTAGACTGCACACATGTTCGCCGGTGTGACAGTTGTGTACATCGGTTTAAGCCGAATCAGCGTTCCGATATCACTATCGGTCGTGCCTGAGCAAAACTAAAGGCGGGGGGGGGATCTGATGGGAAGCTATCGCGGGGTATGCGGGTTACGGCCAAGGAAGCTCTTATTGTGGTAACGGGAGGCTTGGCTCGCAAGGTGATTTCGAACCTTGGAGTGTGTATTCTAGACGAGAGAGGCATCGGTTGAAGATAGAGCTGTCGTATTTCAGGAGGAATTTCCAATGACACGAACATGGATGGCGCTGGGTCTGTGTCTGGCGGTGGCTGTGGCGGGATGTGCCGGAGGAAAGGCCGAGATTAAAGAAGACCGGCTGACAGTCGGGAAGGTGCAGGGAGAGGTCAAAGTCGGGATGCCCGCCTCTCAGGTGGCGGAATTGCTCGGGAGCCCCAATATTGTTACGACAGACGAGAAGCGCCGGGAGGTCTGGATCTACGACAAGGTATCCACCGATCGGGTCGATACGGCCAGCTCCACCTTTGCGGGCATCATCATTCTAGGCGCTAGTTCGCGGGACAGCTCCAGTTCGCAGCGCCAGCGGACGCTCACCATCATCATTAAGTATGATGAAGACAAAAAGGTTCGCGATTTTGCCTACAATGCGACGCAATTCTAACTGGGGCGCGAGCGCCGTGCTGCGGCGATGGTGCCTGGTCGCCCTCAGTCTGGTTCTTCCGGGCCAGCTCGCCGGATGTGCGACGCACTCACAGCCGGAAGAACTCTTTCAGCTGACGCCCGAGAGTGCTGCAAACCGGGCTATGCAAACCCGCATGTACGAGACCAAGGACGAGGCGGAGTTACTGTCCGCCTCTGCGGCGGTCTTGCAGGATTTGGGATTTCAGGTCGAAGAAAGCGTGCGGGAGGTGGGCTTTCTGCGGGCGGCAAAGGAACGCAGTGCGAGGGAATACGGACAGTATATTAGCCGGTTTTTTGTGCTGGTGCTGTCCATGGGGAAAGTGCTTACGCCTGTCGATCTCCACCAGAAAATCTCGGCTTCTCTTGTCGCGCGGGCGGTCAATCCGGCGGCCACGCGCCAAGAAGTTCGAATTATCTTTTACCGGGTCGTCTGGAAAGGGGATGGCCAGGTCGATCGCACGTACATTCCGCCCGGTCAGCAAAAGATGGAAATGCTCCGCGACCCCGTTCTATACCAGCAATTCTTCGCCAAACTCTCGAAGGCAGTATTTCTGGAAGGATTTACACTTTGACGAAGAGGTCATGATGACACGACGAGCCGTGCGGGGAATGGTTGCAGGAGCCACCCTCGCGATGTTGTGCGGATGTGTGCCGCCGCAGCCAGGGCCTGAGCTCCTTGCCCCGACCGAAGCCCAGATGAAAATCCGAAGTGCGCAGACCAGAGCTTTCGACGTGAAGGATCGACAGGTTGCTATGCGCAGTGTGATCGCGGCTCTCCAAGATTTGGGTTTCATCATCGAGCGGGCCAACGAGGCGCTTGGTCTGGTCAGTGCCGCCCGATTCGCCGAGCCAAACTATTACGATATGTTGGGTGTCACCGTTACCGTCCGTCCGCAAGCGGACGGACGGATGATGATCCGGGCCAACGCCATCTATAACAACAAGCCCATCGAAGACCCCAAGGTCTACCAGAATTTCTTCGCGACGCTTGAACGTTCGTTATTCGTGACGAAGGACTGAAACGGGCGATGCGCTCCGGATGGTACAGACAAAGCTGCCGGTGGGGAGCTGGCGGGATCCGGGTGTTGCTGATGGGGGTGGGGTTGAGCCTGCTGCTCAACGGCTGTCTCTTGCCCTACGAAGCGAGGCACGAAAACCAGTGGGATTCACGGGAACAGATCTGGTTGTCCGAAGAAAGTCAGGTCAAACTCCGTGCGGCACAGAGTAGGGTCTTTGACACGACTGACCGCACGGCGATCCTTGAGGCGGTTGTCGCCACCATGCAGGACATCGGATTCATGGTCGACGTATTGGATCAAGATCTGGGCATCGTGTCCGCCAAGAAATATGTCGATCTGGAACGGCCCGCGTTCCTGGACCCCTCTTATCTGCTGTATCGTCCCGACACACTGTTGATTCTCTCCAGGAACATCCATACCTGGGGGCCCTTTTTCCACCGCAGCGATCTTGTGAGACTCACCGCCACCGTCCGTAAGCGGAACGCCGCGCAACTCGTCGTACGCACCAGCGCTCAGTATTATCTGCGCGCAGTCGAAGATCCCGCGCCCTATCAACAATTCTTCCGCACTCTGGAGCAGGCACTCTTTCTCCAGGGGCAATCCGTCGAATAGGATCGGCGGTGATGCCGCTCTTCTCCACATCGCCGTCCGACCGTTCCCTTGGCCGGATTCCATCCGGTGTCTGGGCGCTTGGATTCGTCAGCCTCTTCATGGACGTTTCGTCCGAAATGATCCATAGCCTGCTGCCGTTGTTCATGGTCACGGTGCTCGGGACCGGTACGGTCGCCGTTGGAATCGTGGAAGGTCTCGCTGAGTCACTTGCGCTGATAGTCAAAGTGTTTTCGGGGACGCTGAGCGACTATCTGGGCAAGCGAAAACCGCTGGTCCTGTTCGGGTATGCGTTGGGTGCGCTCAGTAAGCCGCTCTTTGCGGTGGCCTCTGGTCTTGGCCTCATCATCATCGCCCGCTTGGTGGATCGAGTGGGGAAAGGGCTGCGCGGAGCGCCAAGGGATGCGCTGGTTGCAGATATCACGCCACCGCACCTGCGAGGCGCCGCCTTTGGATTGCGGCAGTCGCTCGATACGGTCGGAGCCTTCATCGGTCCGTTGCTGGCGGTAGGGTTGATGCTGCTCTGGGCCGGCGATTTCCGGGCGGTCTTTTGGGTTGCGGTCATTCCGGGGCTGATGGCGGTAGCACTACTGCTGTTCGGCGTTCAGGAGCCTGCGCCGTGCCCGATTCGAACATGGACCAATCCGATCAGACGGGACAATCTTATCCGGCTGGAACAATCCTATTGGTGGGTGGTGGGCATCGGATCGGTATTTACGTTGGCCCGGTTCAGTGAAGCTTTTCTTGTGCTCCGCGCCCAGCAGAGCGGGATGCTCGTGGCGTTTGTGCCGCTTGTCATGGTCGCGATGAACCTCGTCTATGCGGTCACGGCGTACCCCTTCGGCAAACTTGCAGATACGGTGAGTCACAGCAAGTTGCTCGTATGCGGTCTTCTGGCTCTCATTGCGGCTGATCTGGTGCTGGCCACAGCCGAGCATTGGAGCGCCGTCCTGTTGGGGGTGGGGCTCTGGGGGCTACACATGGGGATGACGCAGGGTCTGCTGGCCGCCATGGTGGCTGATACGGCGCCGTCTGATTTGCGCGGGACTGCCTATGGGTTTTTCAGCCTCGCCGCCGGGTGCTCGATGCTCGTGGCTAGCACGTTGGCTGGATTCCTCTGGGATGGACTTGGGGCCTCGGTTACTTTTTATGCGGGCGCCATCTTTTGCGTTGTGGCAATCCTGGGGATTTCATTAGCGCCGGTCGGCAGGGCCGGTTCAGCCATGCAGGATGAACGAGGAGCGAGCTTGCCCTGACGCCGGGCCTTTCAGTTGTCGATTCAGAGTGTTATGATCGTCCCCGCGTGTGGATTGTCATTCTATGAATGAGAT
>MSXM01000052.1:0-4628 GCA_002083565.1 Nitrospira sp. ST-bin4
ACTTCTGGAGATAGAATCCCATCATGAAGCCGATGGGGATCGTCATTGCGATCGTGAACGTACCCCAGGCATTGTGAAAGAGCGCATTCACCACCGCGAAGCCCAGCCCCGCCAGTGCCACCACCACGATAAAGAGCACCGCCACCGCCGTAGCCGTGCCGGTGACAGACCCAAGTTCATCATGCGCAATTTCAGGCAACGATCGCCCGTTACGCCGCATCGAAGCCACAAGGATAATGAAATCCTGGACCGCCCCCGCCAGCACCGCGCCGATCACCAGCCAGAGGAACCCGGGCAAAAATCCGAACTGCGCCGCCAGCACCGGCCCCAATAACGGACCAGCCCCGGCAATCGCGGCAAAATGATGGCCAAACAGAACCACTTTGTTGGTGGGGTGAAAATTCACGCCGTCATTCAGCCGCACCGCGGGAGTGACATGCTGGTTATTGAGTTCGACAACCTGCCTGGCGAGCCACCGGCCATAGAACCGATAGGCCAGGACATAGATACACCCCGCCGCCACGACGAGCCAGAGACCGTTTACTTTCTCAGTTGGATTGACGACCCCAACCACGTGGGCAAGCGCGAGCGCACCGACGAGGGAAAGCAAGATCCAGAGCACATTCACAGCCGCTTTCATGCGGCGCATCCTAACAACCCGCCGGATGCTTGTAAATCAACTCTGCTCTGACTACCCTTGTATATTGTGGATAGCCCAATACCATCAGTTATCAGCTCCTCACCAGATGTATTGGGAGGTGCGACCGTTTTTGCCGACACCCGTGTACCGGTTCAGACACTGATCGAATATCTGGAGGGCGGTGAAACGATTGATGATTTCCTGGAAGGATTTCCGTCTGTCACCAGAGAACAAGTACTCACCTACCTTCGTCGGTGATCTTGATCTGATAGCCAACACTTTAGTTCCTTCGCCACCCTTGGCCATAGAAGCAATAATGGGCCAGCACATAGATACATCCCCGCAGCATCGCATATAAGGCAGGCTCGGCCTGTATGTGGCTACGGCGTATACACCACCTTGCCTAAGAGTTATAATCAGTCACGACGGAGGAAGGCTTGTGGGTGACAAATCAGCCATAGAGTGGACCGATGCAACTTGGAATCCGGTGACAGGATGTTCAAAGGTTAGTCCCGGCTGCAAAAACTGTTACGCTGAAAGACTGGCGACGCGCCTTCACGTAATGGGAAACCCACGCTATCAAAACGGTTTTGAAGTAACCTTGCACGAGGATCAACTAACGCTCCCACTTCGATGGAAACAGCCAAAAAAGATTTTTGTAAACAGCATGAGTGATTTGTTTCACGAAGAGGTGCCAGATAACTTCATTGTCAGAGCATTTGAGGTCATGGCGGAAGCCGACTGGCATCTTTTTCAGATTCTTACAAAGAGAGCTGATCGTCTGGCCAAACTAGCCTCAAAGCTTCCCTGGCCACGAAATGTTTGGCAAGGTGTGTCTATTGAAAGTGCCGACTACACTTGGAGAATCACTTCCCTTCAAAAGGTCCCAGCAACCGTTCGCTTCCTATCTGTGGAGCCATTGCTCGGGCCAATCCCCAAACTCCCTCTCAAAGGAATTTCATGGGTTATTGTTGGAGGGGAAAGTGGCCCTCACTTCCGTGCCGTCGAACCTACATGGGTTCGCCAAATACGTGATCAATGTATCCAATCAAAGGTTCCTTTTTTCTTCAAACAATGGGGGGGGGTTACACCAAAAGCAGGAGGAAGAACCATTGATCGGAGAGTCTGGGACGAGATGCCTGACTTCAATCTATCCCGCAGGTACACTTTGTCTCTGGCAAGATAGGACACACGTTGACAACCTAGTGGGATTCTCGCCAAGGTGAAACGCCGAACCAAGCCTCCCACCTCTAAACCCTCTAAGTCTCCGCAGCTAGAAACGGGACTCCTTTTCGAATTACCAGAAGCGCCGCCACCAGAGCCTGAGATAGCTCCAATACATGACCCCGTTTGGACCGAGAACAAAGCCAAGCTGATCGAGCGTTACCTGTATTACTTTGTCCTCATAACAAAGCATGGAACTTACATCGACGGCTTTGCAGGGCCACAAGAACCAGACAAGCCCAAAATGTGGGCCGCAAAACTTGTGATGGAGAGTGAGCCTCGTTGGTTCAGGAACTTTTTCCTCTTCGAGAAGAGCGTCCAAGGGATACAGGCGTTAAAAGCACTCAAGGCAATCCAACCTAACAAACCAATTCGACGAGTGGAAATATTCAGGGGAGATTGCAATGTAAAGATAGCTCAGCTACTGGATGCCGGTTCTGTGAAGAAGACCGAGGCTAGCTTCTGTCTATTGGATCAGCGAACGTTCGAATGCGAGTGGACAACGTTAGTACGATTGGCAAAATATAAGTCGTCTGGAAACAAGATTGAGCTCTTCTACTTTCTCCCGAACCATTGGTTTGGACGCGCTCTTGCTGGGCTGAAGAAAAACACGAGCGCTGTTAAGAACTGGTGGGGGAAGGATGATTGGGAAACCTTGCGACAAATGAACGGGGAACAGAGAAAGGATATTTTTGCAAAACGATTCAAAGAGGAATTAGGCTACAAATCCGTTAAGCCATGGCCTATCTATGGAAAGAAAAATGGCGGCGCAATTATGTATTACATGATCCACGCCACCGACCATCCCTTGGCACCCAGCTTGATGTTACGCGCCTACAGGAAAGCAGGTTTGCCTAAGGAGCCGGTTGAGCAGTTAACGTTTCTGTCTGATGATGCACTCGCCTCCTTCGGCACTTAAAGCGAAGTACTCGGGCCAGCTGATGCCATCTGATCAACAGATATACGGCAACGCTGTTCCACTGTTGGAACTTGCTGAGGGCAGGGAATGGTGCCAGGAACCATTCCCTTAGTGCTTCTCGCTAGTCTGGATTAATTCCCTTGGGCTTCAAGTAGAACATGCTTCCAACTGCGCAAGCCGATTCGGATCGCCAGCGGCTTTGCTTGAAGGGCGTATCGCGTATAGCTCATGGAGGATAGCAGAACCGAGGGTCTGGACTACTGACGAGAATACCTGCGGAAGAAATCCGCGATCGCCGGCTTGTCCATCTTCCCTTTCGCCACCGTGAGCACCGTGTCGACGAGGGCCTGATTCGTGATCTTCGTTTCAATGCCGTTCATGGTTAGAAAGACGAGAGCTGTAGCTGCCCCCACGCGCTTGTTTCCGTCTATGAACGGATGATTCTGCACAAGATGAAAGAGATAGGCTGCTGCCATCTCATATAGATCGCCATGTAGATAATGCCCGCCAAACCCTGACTGCGAGGCGGCAACCGCAGACTCCAATAGCCCCTGATCACGCACCCCTACCGTCCCACCGTGTCGTTCAATTTCATCACGGTGAATCTCCAGCACTTCCTCCAATGTGAGAAACAGCGGTTCCACAGCCTATTCCGCAAGCTTCTTCAACGCAGGGCCGTATTGCCGGTTCACTTTGGCTAAGGCCGCGCGGAATTTCCTCTGGCGAGCCGCATCACGCTCAGGCGTCACGATGAGGCACTTGCCGTCCGTTTTGATGTTGAGCGGCGTCTCGGCGTCAATCTCCAACAGATCGAGCACCCCGCGATCGATGACGAGGGCTAGACTGTTCCCGTGCTTGGTCAATTTCTTGATCATGGACTCCTCCTAGCTGGTACTACAATGTATCCACATCATAGCACCATGTTCCACTGCGGTAAACCGGCTGGAGCAATCGGAGGGACTGAGCATCCTCTCATGCGATGACTGATTTGAATCGCCGTCTGGGCTTCAAGGCAAAGAGCGTATGGCCTATAGCCTATGGCTCGGACGCCTCAGCCATTTTTTGCTATACTCCCGCCACCATGTCATCTGATTCGCCGGCTGCACAGCCGTCCGCTCCTAATCGCCGCGAGTACTATCGCATCACCGTCACCCTGCCCATCAGCCTTCAGTCCGAGACAGACACCACGGAAGTCGAACTGATCGAGAAATCCGTCAACATCAGCGGTGGAGGCATCGGCTTGACGGTCAACACACGCTACCAGCCCAACGAAATCCTCTCGCTGACGCTACGTCTTCCCAACCAGGATCTCTTCAAAGCGTTCATCGAAATCTTGCGGCTTGACCCCATTCCCTATCCGGCCGATACCTACCGGCTCCATGCCCGCTTCATTAGAATGACCTCGCAGAGCCGGGAACTGTTGATCAGACATATCCTGGGCTTTCAGCGCGACCACCTCAATAAACACTATCTGGCATAACGAGAAGCACGAAGATCGTACGGTCGAGGCACACCCTCTCATCGATAGGTCGACGCCGGTCACGCATCTTTCCTTCACGTCCCGGTCATCGCTCTCGCCCCTCTAACGAGGTATTCAGTCCGATCAGGCGGCTTCGGTACACTGGCCCCGTGATGGAACAGGCACGTCCCTATCAGCGTGAACACTATCGCCTTCCCCTCCCTGTTTCCTATCCGGTGATGTTTTCCGATGCCTCAACGATCGGGGAAGGCCTTGTGACGAACCTCTCGGTATTCGGCTGCACGATTGAATGTGCCGGCACCGTGCCGGAACAGACGATACTCCTGCTTCGCTTGATTCTCCCGGATCAGAAGGAATCGCTCCCG
>MSXM01000052.1:4709-25225 GCA_002083565.1 Nitrospira sp. ST-bin4
CACCTTTTCGTATGGGATCGCATGATCGAACGGCTGCAATCCCTCAAAGAGCAAGGCGTTCCACTCTCCTACTCTTGATGTTCTGCCGCCTGACGCACCGCACCTTTTCCCACCAGCGCCAGGCAGAGCAGGCCGATGCCGATCCAGACCAATTCGCGAAATCGCCGCAGTAACGCGAAGGTGATACCGGTGACATCGCTGTAGCCGAACGCCTTCAGCAGCAGGAGATTCCCGCCGTCTTGGGCGCCCAGACTGCCCGGGATAAAGAAGGTCCCGCCCTTGATGAAGACCGCGAGCGCGCCGATGGAGATGGTTGATAGCACATCGGTAGGGCCACCCAGATAGTACAGGATCACGAACACCTCCATTGCTTCAGCCATCCAGCCGAGAAAGTACACCCCGATGGAAGCATAGAAGGCCCGTTGGTGGTGGCTGTAGTAATTCTGAATCGTCTGATCGATTGAGAGCAGATGCACTTCCTGGGACTCCAGGGACTTGATCCGCAAGCCCAGCTTTCTGATCATGCCGAGAATTGACGCAAAGAGCCCGCGCCGCTGGATAAACACAAACCCGGCAATCGAACACACCAGCAACCCCACACTCACCAGCGCAGCCGCAACCGACTGTCCCGCCGAGCTCCCTGCGCCGAGAATCCAGAATCCAAGCGCGATTCCCACCAAGATATAGAATACTTCGGCAATGGTCATTGTAGTCTTCGCGATTACGACTGAAGCCGCCCCCTCGGCAATCGGCACATTGTAACTCTTGAGCAGGTAGGCCTTCAGCGGTTCACCGCCCAAGTAGGCCGTTGGGGTCGTCATGTTCACCACTTCACCGGCGGTTCGAATGGCGAGCAGCCGCCAAAACGGCACTGACTGGGCCGAAGGCCCCAATACCATTCTCCACCCATAGGCTTCGATCACATACATGATGAGGGACGGGATCAGGATGACCACCAGGGCTCCTGGACCAAGACGCGAGGCGGCATCATAAATATTGCCGGGCCCGATGTGCCAGACGAGAAGACCGAGGACGGCGAGGCCGAGAGTCAGTAGGAGGTATCTAAGCACGCGCGATCAGGTACTCATATCTTCGTAGCGATGACAGCGGACGGACGAATGACCCACAGCATGACCCCGGCAAAGATGAAGGAACCGGCAGCTGTGAACCAGAGGAACCACTCGAGCTTGGCAAACAGTGCGAACAACACCAGCGACACCGAAAAATCACGGCTCGCGACATTCTTCAGCATGAACTCCGACCAGGCCGCATGGGCGGAAGTTCGCCACCCGCCTGCCGCCTTGATTTTCTGCGCCCGTTCCACCAGGAGGAACGACAGACCGTTCCCCAACACGGCCACCGCACCGCAGGCCAGCGTTCTCCAGGCCGCAGGCTGGCCGATCTGTGTCGAATAAATCCCGGCGGCAATGCCTGCAAAGATCGCCATATGCACGACATTATCCATCGCGAGGTCGAGCCAGGCCCCGAACGGCGACTCCGTGAAGGTCAGACGCGCGACTTCGCCGTCACAACAGTCGATCACCGCTGCCAACTGAAACAGCAGCGCTGCGACAACCCCTGCCGCATAGGTCCCCATTCCAAACCCCGCCGCCGACACAAAACCGATGAACGCCGCCACGATCGTAATCGCGTTGGGCGAGAACCCCGCAGCGAGAAACAGGCGTGTGCACCAGCGCGAGAGTTTGCGATTGAAATGCCGATCAACAAAACTTTCCGTTTCTCCCTTCAACGAGTTGAAGAGTTTTTTTTCAGCTAGTGGCACATCGGACAGCGTCCTCACGTCCTGATACCATGTTCCACGCTTGTCCTCTGCCGCCACGACACGCACACGGCCATCCACCGCCGCTCGTTCGAGCCATCGGCGGATCGGAAGCCGGCTGTTATCGTTTGGTGTATGCCAGGAGCTGCTCATGAAGCCGGCCGGCAATACGACCAACTCTGCCGCGCAGGGAGCAGAATCGTCAAAATGCGCCGGCGCAAACGACGTCAACCGATCGGACTGGACCTTCAACCGGAGTCCTCCTGAGGTCACCATCTCAGACCGTCTCGATGCCGCCTGCCCCACGACAACCGCCTCGCCCTCCCGCAGATCATGGCGAAGACGTTCGACCAGCCCCCGTGAAAACACTGCGTTGACGCTCGCAATCAGCGCAAAGCCACGGACCTCGGCCGCAAGAAACTCCCATGTCCTCGAATCATCGAGTGGGAACTCTCGAATGGGCATCCAGCGAACGGGGATTGTGACCCGGGGCCCATTCCCCAATGCCTGCTTGAGTTGGTCTTCTTCGGCCCCGGCCAGCACGATCAATTGCCGGATGCCGGCCCGCTGCAAGGTGAGCACCGCACGCGCAAACAACCCGATTCCCACGACATTCGTCAACGGCCCCACTGTGTCCGGCCGGTGCTCAGCCTGTGCGCCGAACACACTGACTGAGGGCAACAGGATAGCCGTCGCCAGTCCCTGGACTTCCACTCGCCGCTGAAGAATACTTTCGCTCATCAGGACCACCCACTACTGATCGTCGGTTTCGGCTCCCGGAAAAACCTTCTCACAATCTTGGCAAAACGTCCAACTCTGCCTTCTTCACGTCTTCGACGAAATCAATCTCTGTCCAGGGCAGCCCGCCGATTTTCTCATGGCCGACTTTCACTGTTTGAAAAAACTGCTGCAAGGCATCCTCATACTCCATGTTCCATGAACCCTTGTCGATATGGGACCGGAGAGACTCTACCATGTGCGGGGTGTCGGCATGCCGCACTCGAAGAAATCCTACTCCCTCACCGGCATAGTCGTACCGATCCGGCATCTTTTTCGTCAATGCGATGACATGGCCTCCCGCCACCACCACCATGCACTCTTCGCCGGTCTGCCTGACCGTCTCATCCATCAGCAGCGCGTTCTCATGGGATGACTCAACGAGCCGCCGTAAGATGTCGCGGTGAAACAACACATCGGCGTCCATTACGATCACATCGTCGTCGAGGGCTGCGCGGGCGATCCAAAGCGAAGAGATGCTGCCGCGATGGAATTGATCATTGACCAGAAAGTCGACCGTCACGCCGCAGGCATCGCGTTCGACTGCCGCACGAATCATCTCCTGCCGATAGCCGACGACAATCGTCGTCCGCCTGATCCCCAGACCGGCCAGAATTTCCAAATATCGGTGCAACAGCGACCGTCCACCGATCTCGATCAGACACTTAGGCCGATGTTGGGTAACTTCCCAAAGGCGCTTGCCGACGCCGGCTGCAAGGATGACCGCTTTCATGCCGGCTTACAGGCCTGTTCGAAAGCGTCGAGAAATCCCACGAACTGTCCTGCGGTCAATGCGCCCATATTGGCAACCCTGAATATTTTGTTTTCCAGGTTGCCCTGGCCTGCATAGATGACGTAGCCCTGCGTCTTCAGTCGATCATGTAACGACTGGTAGGAAACACCCTCCGGCAAGTAATAGGCCGTGATGGTATTCGACTGACGATCCGGCGGCAACAGCGCCTTCACGCCCAGCTTGGCCATACGGTCTCGAATAAGCGCCGCCATCTGCTTATACCGCTGGATGCGATTGGCGACGCCTTCTTCCAGCAGCTCGCTCAAGGCCTCGTCGAATGCATAGTAGACTTGGACGGCGGGAGTAAAGGGAATCGTGCCACGGCCTTCGTCATCGATGTAATGGGTAAGATGGAGATACCAGGATCGTTTGGGATAGGCGCGCATCTTCTCGACGAAACCCTTTCGCACGAGTACGAACGAAACACCGGGAAATCCCTGAATGCATTTCCCCGCAGTACCGGTCACCATATAAATGTGCGAGCGTGCGATGTCGATCGTCTCGCCCGCCAGCGCGCTCACTGCATCAAGCACGAAGACGCGATTCTGGCTGTCAACGATCTCCGCGATCTCCTGCACGGGATTGAGCAAACCGGTCGTTGTTTCATGGTGCACCATCGCAACGGCATGCACTTCTTGATGCTGCCGCAGCGCAAGCAGCAATTTGTCAGGGTCAGGTCGAGCCGTCCAGTCAGATTTGAGCTCACTGACACCCAAACGGTGAAGGCCGATAATCTGCGACATCCGCTCGCCATACACTCCGTTATTCAAAATGAGCATGCGCCGGCCATGGGGCAGCGACGACATCAGCGCGGCTTCGACCGTGGCCGTTCCGGACCCGGTCATCACCACGGCCACGTACTCCGACTCCGCTCCCGGCACGAAGGCTTTGAGCAACTTGCCCTGTATGCGATGGAGCAGTTCTGTAAACTCGCTCTCTCTGTGACAAATATCGGGACGCAGCAGCGCCTGGCGCACACGCTCACTGACGTTCACCGGCCCTGGATTCAGGAGCACCATATTTCTCCCCTTCCTCTATTACAGAGACGTGACGGGCTTCCCTTTACTGCACGCATCGACCGGGCACAAAGCAAGCTTGTCGCGCCCCTATCCCTCAATCGCCTTCATAAACCGCTTCGTGATGTCCGGCGGGTCGAGGAGAATCCGTTCCGCTTCTTCCTGAAATTCGTTGACCTTGACCAACAACATGCTAGGTCCGTCTTTTTTGAGCAGATCTTTAAATTCGTAAATAAGATCGTCGCGGTCGAGCACCCGAACAGTGTTCACATACCCCGCCGCCTTCGCCACTTTCTCCAGCGGCACGACATTCGAGATCGTCGGCTGATTCCCGGTGGTTCCGTAGACTTCGTTATCAAACACCACATGAATGAAATTTTTCGGCTTCAATGCTCCTACGGTCGCCAGGGTTCCCATCCCCATCAACACGTTGCCGTCGCCGTCGAAGGTCACAACCTGCTTATTGGGCTTCGCCAGCGCCACACCCAGCGCAATGGCCGACGCGTTGCCCATCGAGCCGATCATGTAAAAATGCGTCGGCCGGTCGGCAATCTTCTGGGCCTCGCGCGAAGGGAATCCGTTGCAGACGACGACCGGTTGATCGGTCAACAGTTCAAGCAGTGCCGCCATAGCCTGCGCCCGGCTGATCAGTGTTCCTTCTTCCGGTCTCATACGTCGTATCCCGTCGTTTGCATTTCATCGTTCGCAATCAATGCCATGTCTCTCTTCTCCTTCCGCGAGATACCCTTCACATACGACGTTCCACGTATCATCACGGATGCAACCCTTTCACGACGCCCTTTGTAATGAACAGCGCCACTGGAATCTGTTGCTTCTTGAAGGTCTCCGCCACCCATTTGAAATCGTCACCCGCCGTTTTCTCGGTCAGTGTGCGATGAGGAATTTTCATCGTATCGAGAAACTGCGGCATGACTTCGCCCATCACAAGATGCTCCGGCGCATCCTTCCCTCCTTGCCCTCTCCATGACACAATGAGGATGCAGGGCTGCCGATAAATCACATTCAGTGAAATCAGCGCATTGAGCGAGGTTCCCAGTCCTGAGTTCTGCATCAGCACTGCCGGCACCTTGCCGGCCATATAGGCGCCCGCTGCCATGCCCACCGCTTCATCTTCACGAACCGCGGGCGTGTACAACCGGCGGTCCATCAACTCGGCGATGATCCCGCCAAGGATCGAATCGGGCACGCCGGTAAAAAAATTCACCCCGATATCTTGTAGAGATTGTACAAAGACGTCGCTTTCAATCATACCCTACATGCCCCCTCGACTTCTCGTGGATGCTCTCCATACATCACGGCGGAAAAACCGGCGCATTATAAGACTAGAAGCCTGTGATTCTCAAGGAACCTCGGCAGGTTGCGTTCACCACTCCCTCGTGGTAGCGTTCGTATCGAACCTTGATTCTTCTCTCGCGAATATCATGAAACACCTCACCTCGCCGCCGGCTTATCTCGGCCTTTCTCTGCTTATCATGATGGGGCCATTCATCAGCGTCACGCCTTCGTGGGCCGTTCCGATGGCCAACGACCCGAAGGGATTCCACGGCATCGCCTGGGGAACCTCCCTGACGGCGCGCCAAGATCTGGAAACCATCCATTCAGGAACTCATGTCACGGAGTACCGGCCCAAGACTAATCGATCGACATTTGCCGGCGCCGAAATAACCAGCATTCTCTACGTATCGGTCGACGACCAGTTCGCCCGGGTAACGATTCGGTACGAGGGCGAACAGGTCCATAAGCAGGTGCTGAATTTCCTCGAAGCCCAGTTTGGGTCTCTACAACGCGTGCCAGGACAGATGGCGCGCGGCCTCAACCAACAATATACCTGGCGCGGCCCGGACACCGAGATCAATGTCACCTATCAAGCCGGAACAGAACGCGGCTATCTCTTTATCGACAGTCGAACGCTTGCGCCGCGCTTTAATGACTACATGACCGATTCGGCGGAATAGCATGACTCTCGCTAGACGACTCGCTCAAGCCGGTCCGTGGGGAGGGATTGTCCTCTGCTTGGCGCTACAAACTACGCCCGCGCCGGCGGTTCCCATTGTCGATGACCCCAATGGATTTGAAGGCATTCCCTGGGGCGCAACACTGTCGGACCGGGACCGCTTCGTCCTCATCGAAGAGGCCGATCACATACGAACGTACGAACCCAAGGAACAGCCGCCAAGGTTAGGGGCCACTCCTGTCGAATCCATACGCTTCACGACTTTTCAGAACCGATTTGGCCGTGTGACCGTTCGCTATAGCAGCACAGTGACGCATGACTCGATTCTCGCCTATCTTCAATCCACATACGGCCCGCTGGATCGAACACCGGGGCAAATCGCCGTCGGCCCGGTGAGGGTCTACGCCTGGCACGGTTTCCACACTGATGTTACCCTACGTTTCGAGTCGAGCCTTGACCGCGGCATTATCTTTTTTGAGGGCCGCACGCTGCGCGAGCGATGGCCCGAAGAAAGCCCCTCCACAGTGTTTTGACTCGGCCCAGTCCGCAATCAGTCGATCGTTGATCTCTTCGTTCCACTCCTTCTCTCAGTTCCCGGACCTTCTAAGAAACCAGTGGGTTACGGCAGCCCGGATCAGATCCACCACTGTTCATGACTCTCCAGTCATACCCCCATATGCCCTATCACCTCACATGCCAGAACCTTATCTGTAACACATTGAATTAATAAGCATTTAATGGTCAACAAAATGCGGATTCAAGCTCCATTTCTAGCGCCCCCCTTGAGGTGGGTACTTGAGCCCCTCGATAGAGGAATGCGCGGTCGGCGAAATAGCGGTAGCTTCAAACCGTAACGCGATTCCTTGTTACCTGTACCGGAAAGGAGCACCACGATTATGAAACCTATACAGCACAACTCGCCGAAGCAGCTGATTGCGATGGAACCTGAAGGCGACAAACGGCAGAAACCTCGGCTCGACGGCCAGCTCGGTCTGACCTTTTCCGGCATTGACGCAACAGACATGTTTTTGGACACTGGAATCGTAACCGATCTCTGTCAGGATGGAATCGGAGCCCGTACGGAACGATCGCTCAAACCCGGGATGGAACTCGCCCTCTTTATTGAGCACTCCGATTCCGAGGATCATTTTTGCATTCCGGAAGCACGTGTGGTCTGGGTGAGCGGGAACAGCTTCGGTATCTCTATCCAAACCATGAAAACGGAGGACCGAGAGCGACTTCACCGTCTATTCCTATCGGCAGGCCGGCGGCCGCAGCAATATCATAACTAAGACAAGTCCTTTCACCGCGTCACACACACACAAGAGGCACAATGGCCGGCACTGGTAGAAATGATGGGCACGGTGAGCGATAGAAAAATCCTATGTGCTGAAATTTCCAGTAGGGTAGCGCACCGATTGAATGGGATGCCGTTAAAGATACGTCTATTCGACAAGGAGGTCTCACGATGAAACATCTGAAAGTCGAGAATCAATCCTCAATCCATTATCCACATCGATCTCAGATGTCGGCGGAACTGCGCCGCATTCCTCGAACTCCCGTCTCCTTTGGGCTCATGTATTCCGGCATCAGTAGGAATGATGTTCTGATAGGAGACGGCACCGTCATCGATCTCTCGGAAGGCGGACTGGGCATTCGTGGCAATCAGCCCGTGAAAGTCGGGATGGAACTGACGATGTTTCTGTACCTCCCGGATGGCGATGACCCGCTGTTCGTGCTGGAAACGAGCGTCGCCTGGACTGCCGGAAGTCTGTTCGGCGTCACGTTCAAGAAACTGAGCCTCCGCGAAGGAAACCGGCTTCGGTCATTTCTTCGCGCCCAGTCTGTTCCAAAGATGTAGTTGGCCGGTCACTAACGAGCCACAGGGGGTATCGAGAAAAGACTGAGCCCTGCTTTCGACGGGGGAAGATCTGCATCTCACCGGCAGACTTTCCCCCATGCCAACGCCCCTGGTATTCCGGCGACACTCATCCCACGCGCCTTAACCATCTTCCTTCTGCTTAATCCATCCGTCGCTTGCCCTTATCGAATCCGCCATGGTAGCCTGCATGGTGAGTGATCACTTACTCACTATGAAACGAGCCAAGCCCTCACCACGCAGGCCGTCACGAACTTCGGGGCCCGAACGCCAAGCCAGCTTGATTGGCGCCGCTGCATCACTGTTTGCCGCCAATGGCTTTCAGGGCACCACGACGAAGGAAATCGCGAAAGCAGCCGGCGTGAGCGAAGCGCTGCTCTTCAAGTACTTTCCGACCAAACGTGCGCTGTATGCCGCCATTCTGGCTGAAAAGGCGCAATACTCCGAGTTGCGGGAAGCAGTGGAAGAGGCAGCTAAGAAGCAAGACGATACAGGCCTGTTCACATTGCTAGCCAGTTATCGGATCAAAAAAGGCGCAGACCCGACGATGCTCCGATTGCTCCTCTTCAGCGCCCTGGAAGGGCATGAGCTAGCCGATATGTTCTTTCAACGGCAATACAGGACCTTTCACGATCTGCTGGCGCACTATATCAGCAAGCGGATCGAGAGCGGCGCCTTTCGCCCGGTCGATCCACTGCTCGCCGCCAGAGCGTTCTTCGGCATCATTGTCCATCACCGCCTCTTGCACGACATTCTCGGATTGCCCATGCACCGAAGCTACGAAGACACCATAGACGAATATGTGTCCCTGTTCCTCGGCGGACTCATCCAACCCTCTCCTGCTTTCAGACCACACACACACACATGAACCGCATCACCGGACATCCATTCGTCGTCCTCGGCGTGATCATCTTCATCGCGGTGACGGCCCTGGTCATCTTCCGGCTGAGTACCGGGGCCAAAACCGATCCGCAAAAAGCACGCCTCATTACGGTGGGAACCGTCTCCCCTCTGAAAGAAGATCTCGACATTCGCCTCAGCTATACGGCCGACATTTCACCTAATCAGGTCGTCAACCTCTTCTCGCGTGTGGACGGCTATGTCGCCAAGCTACATGTGGATAAAGGCGACTTCGTCAAGGCCGGACAGTTGCTGATGGAAATCGACCACACGGACTATCTACATGCCGTCAATCAGGCCAAAGCCAACCTTGCCGCCGGCCACGCCAAGGTTGCACAGCAGAAGGCGGCCCTGCGCAATGCACGACTGACGCTTGACCGTATGCAAGCCTTGATCAAAGATCAATTCGTCTCACAACAAGACTTGGACAATGCGCAGGTGAACTTCGATGCCGCCGTGGCGGCGATGGAATCACTAGACGCTCAGGTCAAACAGCTGGAAGTGGCTCTGGCACAAGCAGACACCAATCTGACCTACTCCTATATTCGAGCCCCGTTCGCCGGGTACATCGCCGAGCGCAATCTTGATACCGGAGCCTATGTCACCGGCGCAGCCAGCAGTACGTCCACCATGTCGCGCAGCATGTTGAGCCTGCATGACATCGACAGGGTTCGTGTCCTCATCGAAGTCGTCGAGAAAGATATCCCGACGATACAGATCGGGCAGAAAGCCGGACTGAGGGCCGAAGCCTACCCCGATCGCGTGTTCGAGGGGCAAGTCACTCGGATTGTCCAAGCGCTAAATCGCGAGACGCGCACGATGACCGTGGAAATCGACTTGCCCAACAAGGATCGCCGATTAAAAGGCGGGATGTTCGCCCGGGTTGAAGTGATGGTGGGAACCCATCGGCAGGCTGTGCAGATTCCGATCGATGCAGTCAGCCGGCTGGAAGACACGCAATACGTGTTCGTCGTGCGGGATGGGAAAGCTCAGCGGGTGAATGTCGAGATCGGAGTGCGCAACGACAACCGCGTCGAGATCACCAAAGGGCTCACCGGAGACGAAACAGTCATCGTCTCAGGCAAAGACCTCGTGCATGACGGCACCCCTGTTCAGGCACAACCAATGAATGCCGTGAAACGTGAGGGGTGAGGCGTGAAACGTGGAGCGCACTGTGTCGTAACGTCACCACCGGTCCTTTCATCACCCCTAACACCTCGCGCCTGACGCCTTACGCTTAACTTATGTGGCTGACACTCTTCGCACTCCGCAATCGAATCGGCATCTTGATGCTGTCGCTCGCGATGGTGGTGCTCGGCATGACATCGCTCCAGCGGTTGCCCATCGATCTCTTTCCTCACATTCAAATCCCTGTCGCGTTCGTCGGAGTCATCTATAAGGGCGCCCCCCCGCTCGATATCGAGCAAAGCGTCGTCTATCCGATCGAAAAGGCCGTCAGTTCCGCCTCCAACGTGGAGCATGTCGAATCCTTCTCCAAGCAGGGACTCGGCGCAGTACAGATCTGGTTCAACTGGGGCGCCGATATCAATACCGGACAGATGGAGGTGATGCAGCGCATCACACAGATTCTGAACAGTCTTCCGCCCGGCATTCTGCAGCCGTTCATCGTGAAGTTCGACGTGTCACAGATCCCCGTCTCGTTCGTCACGGTATCAAGCGAGAACATGGACGAACGTGCGCTCTACGATCTGGCGTACAACACCATTGCCCCGCAGATCGAACAGATCGCCAACGTCGCCGCAGCCACCGTGGAGGGCGGGAAAATCCGTCAAATCAATATCAACCTCGACCCGGCGCTCCTGAGCGCCCGCGGGCTCTCCATTCTCGATGTGGTAAATACCGTCAAGGCGGCAAACGTGATTCTGCCGTCCGGCAACATCCGGGCCGGCAATCTCGACTACAACGTGTTCACGAACAATCAGTTCAAGACTGTCGAACCGATCCAAGACGTGATCGTGAAGGTCAACCCGCAAGGCAGCCCGGTCCGAGTCCGCGACGTGGGGACGGTCACCGACTCATCCGACATCCAGACGAACATCGTGCGCACCGACGGAGCTAGAGCGGTCTTCCTCCGTGTGAACAAGCAGCCGATCGCCAACACTGTCGAGGTAGTTGATGCGCTGCGGGCAATGATCCCCAAGATGATCGGTATTCCACCGGGCGTGACCCTCGGTATTTCGTTCGACCAATCCGTCTACATCCGTCAGTCCATCCGTAACCTGATCGAACAGGCGCTGCACGGTTCGCTCTTAGCTGCCGCCGTGATTTTGATTTTTCTCCGCAACCTGACCAGCACCATGATCATTTCCGTCTCTATTCCCCTTTCTATTCTGGTGACCTTCATCGCGCTCCATCTGTCCGGCCAAACGCTCAACGTCTTTACGCTGGGCGGGCT
Source organism: Nitrospira sp. ST-bin4 (assembly GCA_002083565.1). Lineage (GTDB taxonomy): Bacteria > Nitrospirota > Nitrospiria > Nitrospirales > Nitrospiraceae > Nitrospira_D. The sequence continues at coordinate 16,246 of MSXM01000052.1, forward strand.
CGCGCTCGGCATCGGCCGCCTCGTCGATGACTCCATCGTGGAGCTGGAAAACATCCAGCGCCACCTGAACACCGGCGCTCGGCGCTGGGACGCCATTGTGGAGGCCGCCCGCGAAGTAGCCATGCCGATTTTTGCGTCGACCGTCACGACTGTCGTGGTCTTTCTCCCGATGTTTTTCATCGTCGGGATCACGCGCCTCCTGCTGATTCCCCTGACCGTCACCATCGCCATCGCTCTTTTTACATCCTTCTTCATCTCCCGCACCGTCACCCCGGCGCTCTGTTACAAGTTTCTCAAACCCGAGCACGAAGCCCACCAGGCAATGCCGGAATGGTGGGTCGGGGTGATGACATGGAGCCGTGATCGCTACAAGTCTCTGGACAGAAGCTACGAGGGCGCGTTGCGCTGGACGTTGCAACATCGCCGAATGTTCATCGCGGCCGTGCTGCTCATCTTTGCCGGCTCGCTCGCGCTGGTCCCCCGGATCGGCACCGAATTCTTGCCGGTCTCGGACGAAAGCCAGTTCCGCATCGCCCTCCGCGCACCCGTCGGCCAACGTGTCGAAAAAACGGAGCAACAGGTCGCCGAAGTGGAACGAGTACTTCGCGAGACGATTCCTGCTCATGAGCTGGAGACGATCGTCTCCAGCACGGGCGTGCTGTCCCAAGGCCGGTCATCGCTCTTCAACCCCAACACCGGCCCCCACACGTCATCGATCCAGGTGTATCTGGCCCCGGTGGATACGCGCCGCAGAAGCCAAGTGCAGATCATGAACGACGTGCGCCCGCAAATTCTCACGCTGTTCCCCGGTGTGGCCATGTCGTTCGATCCGGGCGGCCTGGTCAAACGCGTCACCAGCTTCGGCTCGCAAAAAGCCGTTGATGTGGAAATCTACGGCTACGACTTTGACAAAGCCCGGGAAGTCATCACCCGCGTCAAAGAGATTATGGAGCGCACCCCGGGTCTGGCCGATGTCGAGTCGAGCCGAGAGGAAAATTACCCGGAGATCAACGTCACGGTGGATCGTGAAAAGGCGGCATTGCTCGGCATCAGCGAAGCCGACGTGGCAAATACAGTGCTGTACTCTCTCAATGGCAACGGGCAAACCGATCCCATCATCTACACCGACCCGCACAATGGAAACGAGTACTTCATCAGCGCCTGGCTGGCCGAAGAACACCGGACGAATCTCACCGACCTGGAGAATATTTTATTGACCTCCAAAACCGGACAGCCGGTGTTGCTGAAAAACGTCGCCTCGCTCAAATTGAATGCCGGGCCGGTCAAGATCGACCGCAAGTACTTCCAGCGCGTGGTGCATGTGACGGCCAATCCGACGACCCGCCCGCTGGGGGACATTGCTGCCGACCTTGAGTCGGCGTTCGCCTCGCTTCAACTCCCGACTGGTTTCAGCCTCAAACTGGCCGGCCAGATTCAGCAACAGCGCGAAACGTTTCAAGGCCTGCTGTTCGCCACCGTCCTTGCGCTCATGCTCGTGTACATGGTGATGGCCGCACAGTTCAAATCGCTCATCGACCCGTTTATCATCATGTTCTCGGTGCCGATGGGATTTCCCGGAGTGATCCTGATTCTGTTCCTGACCGACACGACATTGTCCACGACATCGATGATGGGCATCATCATGATGTTCGGCATCGTCGTCTCAAACGGCGTCCTGCTGGTCGATTACACGAACGTGCTGCGCCGAAAGGGCCGGCCGCTACTCGACGCCGTGCTCACCGCATCGAGAACCCGCCTCCGACCGATTCTCATGACCTCACTCGCGACAGTCTTCGGTCTGCTCCCGATGGCCATCGGCCTCGGAACCGGAGGGGAAACCAACGCGCCGCTCGCACGGGCGGTCGTCGGAGGCTTGAGCGTCTCCACACTTTTAACGTTGTTCCTGATCCCGACGGTATATGTGATGCTGGAGGAACGGATTCGAAGAAGACCGGAAGACGAGCGCGAGGCGATTCTCTCCTGATACACAGCCGGCTGACGGTCGCGATGGTTTACCGGCCGATGGTCGGGAACAGAGACTTGAGCTGCATGGCGAGGCTGATATCTCCCGCAATCTGTAAGCGACCCGACATGGCAATCGAAAATCCGCTGAGCTGGCCGTTGAGCAGCCTGATACAGTCGTCTCCACTCAGCGAGAGCGTCACCTGTGGATCGGGATAGACGCCTTCTTTCACGGCACAAACGCTGTTTTTCACGATCACATGATACTGGCCGCTCTGTGCACCCGTTAAGTTGAACTGATACACCGCGTCCAGGCCCTCGGCCGCGTCCTTGTCGAACTTCGAGGAAAGCGAATCGAACAATTCTTTGGCTGTCGCGGGATTCATCTTGGTGCAAACTCGTCAGTAGCGGGTCAATCCGGGCGGGGACCGCGTGACCGCAGCCCCCGCGCACGGTGTATCAGATGCAGGGGCACCCCTTAGTATCGAAGTGTCGCCGTAGCCAAACTTCGTTGGGCGCCGAAAAATTCCTTTGAGAATGATTCGACAACCGCGGGGTCATATCCCTTGCAGCTAAAAATATCGAGGTACGCGTTATTGGTGTCATTGGCGAAATGGCCGCTGATCAACGATGTCGAGATCAGCTGCACCATGGAGTAACCGGCCACGCGGCCTTCGCCGAAATCGACGACCTGGCATTCGCCGAAGCGCTTCATGCCGATGAGTTCGCAGAGTTCGACGACGTAGCGTTTGATATGGGCGGCATCACGGATGAGATCGGGATTGCAATCTTGCAGGTCAACTGCGGTGCAGAGTCCCCAGGCTTTGCCTTCTCCCACCATGTCTTGGGCAGGACGGGAAGCGGCCACAGGGGCATTGGTTGGAAAGATAGCGGACTCGGAACTAGCCGAGATGCTCATAGGTGGTAGTACCTTTCTGTAAGAAGGTGAGAAACATGTGCACTCAACGAGTGCCTCGCGGAATATACCACGAATTTCAGGAAACGCACGGCCATCGACCAGAATAATTTCATGGCAGCGTTGTCACCCCCCTCGGTTGACAACATTTACGACCCTCGGAGACAATACTGGCCATGACCACGCCACTGGATGCCTCTGAGACAGACCTTCCTGATCGCCTGTGCACCTGGTGCCGAGTCCCGATGAAGAAACGCCTGGTCGGCGGGAGACAGTTCGTCCACTACACCTGCCCGAAGTGCGTCTTTCAACACACCACGAGATTGGGCCCCAAACCGGCGCCCGCCAAACACTGAAGATATATCCTTGTGAGATCGACCTGTGGACCGGGTATACACCGAGGCCCTGTACGCTACCGACGGGAGAAATTGCTCAACACTCGATCGTCCAGAAATTGAGTCAACCGTTCCTTGTCTTTTTGGCTGATCGAGACGATCCTTCCTCCAAGCCTTTGAGACCGCACATAGACGACTTGCAACTGGCAGGTCACCACTTTCTCCGGCGCCACCTCAATGACGAGCTGGACGGTATCGCCGGTCTTCACAAGCATACGGCTGTCGAGCCGAACACCATCTTCACTGACGTCCACGACTTTACAGGGAACCGACAGTGTGCCGCGTTCCAACCGACCGGTGCAGTTGACCTGGGCGCGCCAGCCCTTTCGTTTGAATCCCATCAGTCCAGCCTCCAATTTTTGGAAGCATACCAAGGAGCCTCGCGATCTCAAAATAAAATACTGAAAGGCCCACCTACGGCCGCAGGCGGACCGAAACAACAAATCGGCAACGGCAGCAGAGCCATTCGGGGATCCAGGCTACAGCTTACGCTCAACCAAGGCACGCAGCTCTTCCATACGCTTGCGGTTGACGCCCAAGTCTCCGTAGCCGGTGCGGGAGGCAGAACGAAACTGGATGATGTGCGCGTCGTCGTCGAAGAGAAACTCCACATCGTCCACAAATCGAAGCAAGAGGCTGGTGAATTCGTAATGCAGGTAGGACTCGTCTTCTTCGACGAGCTTGACCCGGGGCAATGTTGCAATCATCGCCTTCAACGCCTCCTTCGCTTCTGCACGAGGCTTCTTATAGCGCAACGGCGCGATCGCGTGTCCCTCATCCGTGGCCTGAGTGGACACGCAATTGGGGCTGGAAGGGCAAGGGGGAAGAGTCCGTGGGCTCATTGAGCGGGAACTTTACGCTTTTTCCATCTTCGTCCGCAACCAGACCTCCACCACCAGCACCGCACCCGGTGGAATCAGATCCGGGATGCCTTTCTCTCGATAGGCCAGATGCGGGCCGATCCGCACTTTCCGATAGCCTCCGGCTTTCATCCCCATCAAGGCATGCTCTACGCCGGCGATCGTTTGCCGGCTGCCAAGAACTGTCTTGCGATCCACGAAGCGCTCTCCATCTACAACTCGAATCATGTCCTTAGGCAGATGATCGGCCTGTTTCGCGTTCAGCATCACCTCGTCACCCTTGTTCAAGAAGATTCGACAGTTGTAGATGACCCGGTCACCTTTTTGGGCCGGTTGCCCTTCTCCTTCTCGCTCATTAAGAATCTTGAGTCCGCTCAGGCGCTTCATCATGCCGGCTAATACGTCACCGTCGTCAGTACCGGTCGCGCTCCGTCCAGCTGTTCAACCTCCACGGAGACACGCCCGATGATACGGCCGTCGTCGGTTTCAACATCCACTCGCCAGTCGCCCGGACTGAGCCGCTGTTTGAAGGTATAGGCGCGATATCCGCCTTCACGCCCCCCTGAGATTTTGATGGGAATCTTGTCCGCATGGGCAAACGGCCGGCTGCTGTTGGCTCGAAAATACCAGTGATGGTAGACGGTCGTATCCAGATCGACAGGCGCAAAGACGGCGGTGAAACAATAGATCGGCTCGTCGGCGGGAAAGGTGCTGTTCGACCGCTTCCAGACCTGGTACCACTTCTTATCGAACGAGAGTTCGAACCGGTCGCCCGTCTTTTTCACCTCGTGGTAAATCCCGCCGTACTTGAGCGACAACGGCACGGGCGGAATCCAGTTGAGGAAGTAAAACCCGACCAGCAAACCGATGAGCGCAACAGCGGGAGCGGTGACCCCGATCGCTTCACGCTGAGACCGCCCCGGATTGTCCCGATAGATCAGTTGAACCACGCGAACAGTCACGCCTGCGCTCAATCCCGCCCCGGCCAAAAATACGACGGCATTCATATGTCCCGTCATGACCGGCAGAAAAAACGTGAAGAACGCAAAACAGACCACGGCATACAGACTGACGAGCAGACGGAGGCTGGAGAGCCGGCTACGCAAAAACTCATTGACGATCAGCAGTACCATCAACAATCCAAAAAATATGGCCGTGCCGGTGAACGTAGCACTGCGCGAATAGAAAATGGCATAGGCGCTGAACAGACTCCCCAACAGAAACTGTATCGCCATTGGATAGTAGGGCTTCACACGCAAAGCCCCGCGCGTCAGAGAGGTCAGGGTACCCGTTCGCTCCCGATCGGGGGACAGCTCGACATCCAGCCGCCCGGTCAACACGATCAGCACGCCCAAGAGAAGCAGATAGACCAGGAGAATGAGATTGTCCTGCAATCGATCGATCCGGGTCAGGGTGAGTATGTCGTACGTCACGCCGGAGAGAAAACAGAAGACGGGCACAACGGGCTTCGCGAGCAGGGCTTTGGCTGTCCCCATCGGACTCATAGCCCCACTGTGCGCAATGCCCTTCGATTGTTCAATAAAAATACTGAATCGTGCCGTAGCCCACGCTACGTTGGGGATGGATTCTCAGGATGCTCAAAAAAGCCGCCCAACGCGGCCGCAGACGAGAAAAATACCGGAGGCGTACCCTCTGGGGTACGTTGAGGATTTTTTCGAGGCGAGAACAAAGTTGGAGGCCTTTTTTCAGCATCCTGTCACACAAACGCAGGCAGCGGCGCATAGGCGACCGGATGGCCGATCAATTGTTCCAACCAGCCCGCCATCGCCTCATCATCGAGCGGAGCCCGATTCAAGCGCACTTCGATCTGGAACCCTCCGCTGCCTCCGACGATGCCGATGATGGCCGAGGCCTCCTCGCCTTCCGGCAGCAGATCCCTGGTTTGAAATTCACAGAGCGTGGCATAGAGCCGGCCATCCGGCCGAATCGCGTCCAGAATATCGGGCAACTCGTCGAGCGGGCAATGGACTGAACATCGATAGGCGACGCGGGCGGCGGGCTCGATGGCCTGAAACTCCCCCAACGCGGCTTCCGAAAACCCGGTCAGATACGCACGAACCCCGGCCGGTTCCGGGCTGTACGTTGCGGCAAGCTTACTGGCCGGCACCAGAAACTCATACGCATCCGTCGTGTTGTATTCAAACTGGCAGGGACCGAACGCGTCCGGCCATGAACAGAAAAAAGGAATGGCGGAGTCATGCGGCCTGAGTACCACGGCATCCTTTTCAATCGCGGTCTCGACCGGCAATTCCAGCACCGCAATCGCATCGAGGAACGCCGCGCGCCGTTCATCCAGCCATTGCGTCCGCTGCCCGTCCCCCCGTGTCTCCCCCGGCGTGATGACCATAGAGGTCTGAAGCCGGATACGGATGAAGGAATGCGCATGCCTGAATCCGATCCAGAACATGCCCTTCGGCTCATGCAGCGTGAGACGTTCCCGAATGCGCCAGGGATGGCTGATGGAGCAGTACGTGCCGACGTCCTGATGCCGAAGATAACTCGTGTGATAGGCTCCGGAGAGCAGAAAGAAATCGCCGCGCCACTGTTCCCGCACATGAATCAGCGTGACGTCTTCTGTCGCCCACGGATCGAGCTGGTCGAAGTCGTCGACGGACTTCACCGTCCATTCTTCGACATAACAAATGACGTCATTGGCCGGTGCGGTCGGCTTCAAACCTAGCCCGCGCATCCGATCGCCCACGGCCAGAGCCTGGCTGAACGTCAGCGATCCCGTCGTTTCCCACCGCCGTTCGAGCACTGTGGCACATCCCTTCAAAGCGAGCCACAGCGAGGAAACTGCGGAGACGGAGGCAGAAGACCCCGCCCGGCTGCCCCCTGGATCGTCTCAGCCGCAGCCGCTCAACCGTCCGCTTCGTTACCGTGCCGGCCGCACAGCCTTCTGCACGACCATCGTATCAGCGATCAACCGTTCGATCCCGTCGTCCAATGTCGCCGCCAGCAACTCCTGCACATCCTGTTCGCCAAACCAGAATACCGTCCGGCTCCGGGCGCCCTCGATGCTGCGCGTGGTCGTACTCTTGTCTTCCGCATTCTTAGCCTGAATCGTGAGCCGGCTCTTGGCGTCAATCACGGTGGAAAACGCACGGCTTTTCGCACCGGCCGAAAATTCCTGCACCTGGCCGCTGATCACGATATCGGCATCGGTCGCCGATCCAGCCTGCCCCAACCGGACATTCCACGCACGGTTTCCCCAGCTACGCGTTTTCAAGCGATTGACCAGTGCCTGGCTGATCATGTCGGCGGGCCGACCACCCACGACATCGAAATGCGTCACGCCGCCCCATAAGTGGGTGCGGGTCCCGATACGGGCTTTGTCCGCGCGCCGGTCTTCAAACGGCTCAATCACGATCGTCACCGGCTCCATATCGGCAGACTGTGCCACCGGCTGCTTCGTTTGAAAATCGAGATACCGGAGCTCGCTCTTCCCCGTGCAACCGCCTGAAGCCGACACCATAAGCGCCGCTCCACACACCAACGCCATGCGCATGATTATTCGTTTCACAGGTTCCTCCTTGCGTACAACCGTTACAGTATGACAATGGCTCAGTCTACCCAAGTTGCGGGTCGGAGACAATCGGGCCGTGAAGAAAGTTTAGGCTGTGATGATGGGAAGCATGGCACGAAACGTCTCACAGCTCAATTGCGGCAGCTGTCCGGCCTGAATGCGAGGATCGCTCAACGGCACACACCGGATGATCTTCATGAATGATCGCTCCGCCAGCACAGCGGCAAGCCTGGCTTTGCGATCATGTGTGATGGGCAGCGTATAGCCCTCGCCGTGTTTCCACTCCCACAGTGTCGGCGCCAGGGAGAACTCCAGATCGTGCCCCGCCAGCTGGTGGAAACGGTCGACGAAGCGTTTCTTGTATTGCTTGAGGTCCTCCCCTTCGAGCAAGAGCGCGAACGCGGCATGATGGCCCCACCAAAACAAGATGCGAAAGGTAAATGTGTTCCGGCCCTCGAAGTGCTTGGGACAATCCAGGTATTGATAGGGAAAGTCCTCGAGATGCTCGCCCTTCACCAACTGATGGGCCTTCGGATTGAAACCCGGCGGCGTAGTCAGCGACACCCCGGCAAGCTCCGTGGTCAACACGCGATGCGCCGCCTCCAGCTGCGCCCGCACCTTGGCTGTAATCACCGCCTTCTTTTGAAAGAAGCGGGCATCGGCCAACAGGGAGGTTTCTTCGTCAGTGAACGTCATGGGGTGGGACATGATCACATAGGGAACTGCGGACCAATCCGCATGCACCCGTCACCGGCAGCCGCCGGCTATTTCTGATGCGTCTCGAACGCTGACACCTGCACCGTGTAGTGCCGACGGCAGTCGGCGCAACGCAGCAACACCAGATCCTGAAACACGTCCATCTCACGCAACGTGATGGCCGAGCGATGGGTCATAATGCAGGCGCTCAGCAACTCTTCACCTGTGACTTCTTGGCCGATCTGCCCGGCTGCAACGAGTTCCGATGCCGTCGCCTCTTTCGAGGTGACGAGGCCCACCGTCAGATAATGGCCGGACTTGCAGGAGCTGCACGACAACACAAGTCGACGATCATCTCCCATCCGTTTGACCGCCACACAGAGGGGATGAACCGACCAGCACTGCTGAAGAAAAGCTCCGCTACGGACAATCTGTGTCATCGCCGCTACCTATGGCTGACAACTGTAGTGAGTCACATGGCCTTAATCCTGATCGCAGACTAACAGGCCCGCAGGATGTTCAAAAAGTCCACTATTCTCACCCACCCAGCCCCGGCGCGCCAAGACGCGCCACGCCGCGGGTAAGGCCGCAGCGAGCGAAGAGG
>MSXM01000001.1:0-1538 GCA_002083565.1 Nitrospira sp. ST-bin4
CGTTCCCCGGTAGCTCAGTTGGTAGAGCAGCCGGCTGTTAACCGGCTGGTCGCAGGTTCGAGTCCTGCCCGGGGAGCCAATCTCGATACAAAAAGGGTGACATCTTGATTGGTGTCACCCTTTTCTGACTTAAGAGCAGGTCTACTTTCCACCCAATCAAGAACCGTCTGGGCCGTAGGGCTTGTTTCCAGCATCGCCATAGCCATTCCTACTATCTGTTGGTGAAAGTTTACGCTACGCCGCCAGAGATGCGGATTGCCGAGCAGCTGACCAGGCCGCCACTCCGCTCTTCAGGGCGATTTCGCAGAGATGGTCCAGCCGTTCGATGTGCTCGTAGGCCGCTCAGGGATCGATCGCTACCGCGCATACACCATGGTTCGCCTGGCCGACAAGAGCGGGCTCTAACAGTACACAGTCACAGTACGCATCGAGCCTGGTTTTGCATTATGATGAGGGCATGAACGACACCGCCTCGACGTTCCGCCCGCCGTGGCTGCTTCGCAACGCGCATCTGATGACACTGGTCCCTCGGTATCTGCCACGAGACCTCTCGCTGGGGGCAATCCCGCAAGAGTCCCGCCTCTTTACGACGAGGCCCGACACTCAATTACTTGGATACTGCCATTGGCAAGATAATCGGACAGCCTTTCCCACAGTGGTATTGGTCCACGGCCTGGAAGGCTCCAGCGAATCGAAGTACATGCTCGGCATCACAGCAAAAGCCTATCGGGCCGGGTTCAATGTCATTCGCATGAATCAACGTACCTGCGGCGGAACCGAACATCTGACTCCGACCCTCTATAACAGCGGCCTCAGCGAAGACTATCGCGCGGTCGTCACTGAGCTTGTCCAACGGAACGGACTCAATCGGATTTGGCTGGTTGGCTATTCAATGGGGGGAAACCTTGTTTTAAAGGCAGCCGGTGAATTGGGCACTTCCCAGCCGGCGCTTGCAGGAGCCCTTGCTGTCTGTCCGAACATTGACCCGACGCGATGCGCCGAAGCTCTGGAGCAGCCGCGCAACTGGATTTATCACAAACATTTTCTCATGAATCTGAAAACAAGGCTGCGCCGTAAATCCGCACTCTTTCCAGGCAGATGGGATCTGTCACGACTGGATCGTATCTCATGTATCAGTGAATTCGACGATGTCTATACAGCGCATGATGGAGGCTATCAAAACGGCGCCGACTATTACGACCGGGCCGGCGCGCGCCACGTGTTAGACTCCATCGCAGTTCCCACTCTTATCATCACTGCCCAAGACGATCCCTTCATTCCATACTCCATGTTCACGATTCCATTGATTCAGCGGCACCCGACAATTCGCGTCGTCGCACCTCGCCATGGAGGTCATTGCGGGTTTTTCCATGGAAGCCGAAACGGAGAAGATTCCTATTGGGCGGAGAATCGGATCGTGGAGTTTTTACGTGAGGATCGATAAGAAAAACCGGTTGCGCCGAGGCCCGGTGAAGTCAGCACAGCTTGAAGTTACGCCGTTTTACGAAGCTTGCGCGAATCCTTCTCCGCAACGAGCA
>MSXM01000001.1:1558-31632 GCA_002083565.1 Nitrospira sp. ST-bin4
GGATCAGCCAGGCGCTGCAGGAGACAATCCCGACGATAAATACCCAATTGTACGCCACCTTGCCGGACTTTCCGAGAAACGGCCCCACAACGAAGAGAGACACCCCATAACCAATTGCGACGGCGAATAGAGTGACCAACGGAAGAATGATCGCCTGGAACGGCGTGATCCATGGCCATTCTTCCGGCGGTTTCGTCGTCAGTTGCCGGGCCCCCATCCAGGCAATCACCAACGCACCACCATAGCCGATAAACTGGACGAGATCAGATGCCCGAAGTTTTCCCACGGCTGTTTCTCGAAAGAGCGGAATTTGCCCCAGCACCATGGCCAGGAGAAAAGCCAGGACCATGGCCACACCGTATTCCATCATCCACTTGCGAGCATTCATCACGTTCCTCCTCGGCAGCACCATTCGTGAATCGCGACCACGACTCAATATTGAACAAGAGTGTAGCATGAGGACGGTTCGCTCATAGAAACAATACGTTAACCCGCATTATTCATGACGGTTCGTCGCGAAATTGCGGAGCCGCGTGGCGAGAGCGGCGCGCGATGCCCGGAGGACCTGAGGCGTACTCCTGCAGTACGTTGAAGGTCTGAGGGGCGAGCCCGCCGCCCGTAGGCGTGTCGCAGCAGCGGATCGGCGCTTGCAGCAGAAGCGCTCATGAATAATGCGGGTTAAAGAATGAATGACGGTTCAGGTCGTCACGCCCTGCAGGTGGGATCGAACGTCCTGGACATAGGTTCTGAAAGGGTCCGGCATGGGGAAAGGGGCCCGCCCTCGTACCTGAAAGATTGACCAGTTGATAACATACGCAGGAAAGAACCGTTCATCCGGTCTTGGCTCGTCCGGTTCGGAAGGAGATCCACCAGCCAGCAGATGTTTCACCAGTTCACCCCGCCCGAAGGCGCGAGTATTCTTGGGCGCATGGTCTGCGGCGATAGCCACTGCGCTGTCGGTAATAAGGCGAGGTACGCGGCCTTCCTCCAGCAACCCGTAATAGAGACTCTTCCCCTGGTTCAGATTGTGGTACTCGAGATCGAGACTCTTCAACATGGGATCCTGCCACCCCGCCTGCTCCGCTTCACGGTAAGATTCCAACAGCCACAATTTCGACGCCCAATCGATCCGCCCCACCAGCTTGGTATAGTCTCCGCGCAAGTCTCGAAGCACCGCCTCCCATTGATTGAGCACCCAATCAGTCTCCTCATCCTGCCCCCGGCAATGGGTGTGCGCCGCAGCCAAGAACTGCTCCTGAATATCGATCGCCGAAATCGTCTTGCCCGATTGCAGCTGGACCAGCCACTGCCGGTCCTGATCTTGAGAAATCTCCTGCAAGCTCTCGACCGGCTCGTTGAGGTCGAGATCGGGCGGCGCATGGCCCTCCTCGATCAATTGCAATACCAGGCCGGTCGTGCCCAGTTTCAATGCGGTTGCATACTCCGCCATATTCGAGTCACCCAGCAGCAAATGGATACGCCGGTACTGGTTGGGGTCGGCCAGCGGTTCGTCCCGCGTATTCACAATCGCCCGGTTCTGCTGCACCCATTCGAAGAAATCGTTCACGATATGATCGGCACGCTGCGAAATCTGATACGGCAGCGGTGCACGGTCCGATCCATGCCCCAGTGAGGCACGCGGCACGATCAAGCGATCCACCTGAATCCAGGCATCTTGCGGGCTGGCTGATCCAACCCGGCCTGATCCGGTAAAAATCTGCCTGGTCACCAGAAAGGTCACGAGCGGCCCCAGCCCGCGCCTGGTGAACGGAAACCGCCTCGTCACTAGATAGTTCTCGTGAGACCCGAACGTCGCATCGGTCTCATGGTCGATGTTGTTCTTGATCAGCGACAGGTCATCGGCCCACCCCAATTCGTCGATCGCCTGTTGAAGCACGAGATCGCCGGCGCGGTCCGATGCCACCACATCCGTCAGGCTGTTGCATTCGGGTGAGGCATATTCCAAATGCCCCATGTCGAGATACATCCGCCCCGCGTTGGTCAAGAACCCGCCGTTTCCAGGCGGCTCATCGTGACCGCGATGGTGAAGATCCAGCAGGCCGCGGCGCTGCACATTGAAAATATGATCGCGCAGCTTATGCGCAAACCAGGCAGGGGAATGGTCGGGTCGATCTTGATGGACGAGAAGTCCATACTCCGTTTCCAATCCAAAAATTCGGTTCAGCATGGGCTTAACCTATCAGACGAAGAATGAAAAAGCGGATCGACGATTCAACCGAAGCGCTCATGAATAGTGCGGGCTAGGAAAGAACAATCCCAATGTCCTTCGGCAGCAGTCGGCCCAGTTCGCCGGGCGTCACCGCCCGATACTTCGACGATCCTGATTGGCTACGGTCCAACAAGGCACACTCGATGGTTTTGTCCGCCACCGAGTCCCGCAGATGGGCATAAAGCGATGTCGTATCCATGGAAGCCGGTTCTTGCGTTGTCTCTTGGCTTGGCTCGGACGTCGTCTCTCCGGCCTTTTGCTGCGCTCGATTGCCCAATGCCCAGGTTCGGAGCGCAATCCCGCAGGCCTGGCCTAATGAAGGAGGAGTGGGCGCCTGCTGTTGCAGATAGGCAACCATGTCGCGTTCCACTGGTTTCGATGCAGCCAGCACGGCGCACTGAGCACCCTCTTCAAACGTGCCGTCATAGTTGATGACGAGGAGCGAATTCTTGCCGGCTTTCTGCCCTAATTCAGCCAACAAAATCTTGGCGATAAACGGGGCTTTGAAGATCTCTTCAAACGCCTGTTTGATCACCGGTGCGATCCCGTACTTCACCATGCGGCCGCCCGTCACATCAGACGGCGACCGATTAAAACCTTCCACATGTGCCATTTCCAGCAGGCTGAATCTGATTTTTTCCAGATCCGCCGGATGCCCCATGCCGCCGAGTGCCAATCGATCGTAGATTTCGTAGAGTTTCGACGTCCCCTTGCTGACCGTCAGAAGAAGAATGCCGGAATCGTAGGTCAGCGCGACGATCGGACTGCCCTGTTTGAACTGTTCATCCAAATACCGCCGGCGATTACCGACCGCCTCAACCCACTTATATGGTTCTTCATACATGACGCACAACCTTCGACTCGAAGAGTCTCTTCAATTGATCATCCGGCATGACACGAACTCCGTCCTTCGCAATCAACTTGATAATCGGGTACAGATTGGATTCACGATTCACTCCCCCGGTCGCCGAATCGAATTCTGCCGCGCTCGTTAAGAGACGCAAGGCCTGAATGGCCGCTTCTTCTTCGGTCGAAGCGGAAAGCGGGCGTTCTCCCCACGTGTTGAGATAATGAAGAATCCCGCGAATCGTCGGTGAACCGGACCCTGAGACGGCATACTCCACCCCTTCGAACTCCGCGCCGAGAATGTCGTAGAAATAAATCTTGGCCGCCTCCTGCTCGAAATCATAGCCGGCAAACACCGGCACGACCGCGCCGGTCCCGGACAGAGCCGCCGGGACATTGTCCTTAAGCAGCTTCGAAACTGCTCGCAACTTGCCCTCGAAACTCAGCTCTTGCAGCTGCGTCCGCCGGTAGTACTTGAACGAATGCTCCAAGACCCGCACCATCTCGTAGGCCGTGGCCGGCACGCCGGCGATGGCCATCACGCTGTGGCGATCGATCTCCAAGACCTTATCGGTCCGATCGTACATCACCATGTTGCCGGCCGTTGCGCGGCGGTCCCCGGCCACCAACACGCCGTCCCGATACTTGAACGCCAGAATCGTCGTGGCCGTCATGAACTCTCGGCCCTCTCCTGCCATAGCCGACGCCCCGAGCTGATACCCCTGCTCCTTCAACAGCTGATAAAAATCTCCCTGCATCCCCATTCCCTCTTACCTCATATCCTGTTTTCTATCCCCAGGATAGCTGCACAGTTAGGGTTGACTGCGCGCATCGAACGAGGCCCGGCGGCATTCCACCCGCCCACCCCGCGGCGCCAAGACGCCACGTTTTCCCGGGAGGGCGCGCGTTCGGCGAGCACACACCCTGACTGTGCGGCCATCCTCATTCCCCCGTCCGTTGCCGGTACCGCTCCGCTTGCTTCGGATCGACCTTTCTCATCCGCTTGAGAAGACTGTCTTTATCCGGCGATCCAACGTCAGGCCTCTTAGGCCCCCCGCCTTCTTCCGAAGGACCGGGCTGTTTAGGCATGGGGTCGACCGGTCCTTCTCGCCGCTCCGGCATCGCAATATGTGTCATGATTCTGTGTCCTTTCTATCGTTCCACGCCTTCAATGCATCCAGCGGAGAATCGGCGGTCTCAAACCGTTCGGCGCAGGCCCTCACATCGGCAGGCTCGAACAGATCGCCCATCTCCAGGGTACGCGGCATGAGCCCTCCCGTGAACTGAATACGCTCCCACTGCATGGATCTGATGTGTTCGGGAAACCGTCTGATACAAAGCCCGCGCAATCCTCCCCTGGTATCGGATGGACCCACAGATAAGGCCCGTTCAACGTCGGCCTCGGTCGTCATTCGCCAGGCCTTCCCATCCGCCTCAAGTCCCAGATAGAGCCCGCGTGCAGGATGCACATTGTGATAGGCCAAATCCAAACTGGCCAACCACGGATCATCCCACCCGATCCGCTCTTCGCGCATGAAGGTCTCCAGCAGCCACAGCTTGGTGACCCAATCCAATTTGCCGACCAGACGCTGGCGGTCCTGTGCCAGCAACCGGAGCGTCTCGCCCCATTCGTTCAAGACCCAGTCCGATTCTTCATCGAGGCCGGCCAGTGTTCGCTTCGCCGCTCGATAATACTCCTCCTGAATATCCAGGGCCGTGATAGTCTGCCCATTCTGTCGTCGCACCGCCGCCTTGAGGTCGATGTCGCGCGAGAGCTGTTTCACCGCCGTCACAGGCTGCTCTAACTCAAGAGACGGAGCTGCGCCGCGTTCGATCAAGTCCAGCACCAACTGCGTCGTCCCAACTTTCAACGCCGTGGCGTACTCACACATGTTGGCATCACCGATGATCAGATGGAGGCGGCGATATTTCTTCGGATCGGCATGCGGCTCATCCCGCGTATTGAGAATCGGCCGATTGTGCATCGTATCAACACTCAAATCCGTTTCCATGAAGTCCGCCCGCTGGGAGAGTTGAAACTGTCCCGGCACAACTCCCGATTCCTGCGCTTCAATCCCGACTTTGCCTGCGCCGGCGATTACTTGCCGGCTGACGAGGAACGGCAGCAGGCCCGCCCTCAGCTGTGGAAATGGAATAGAACGTAGCGCCAGATAGTTGTCGTGGCAGCCATAACTGTGTCCGTGAAAATCCGTATTGTTCTTATAGAGTTGGACATACTCGCCGCCAAGGCTCTGATTCCTTCGATCTGCCGCCCGCTGGACAATCCGCTCACCGGCACGATCCTGCGCCAGCAGATCTTTTAACTTTCGACATTCCGGAGTCGAATACTCCGGATGAGTATGGTCGTTGTAAAATCGCGCGCCATTCGGCAATACCAAGTCGCTTTTCATCTCATGGAAAGAAAATGGCCTGTGCGCATCGAGCTTGGCGAACTCGTCTTCTTCCTTGTCCTGCGCCAGCCCGGAGACGCGAAACCCCCGCGCGTCTTCATGAGGATCTTCACCGGCGTAGTCCCAGCGCCGCTCGAACGACGCCGTCAAATGCGCCCGCACCAACTCCATGGACTCGACGACCGGATCAACTTCCTCCAGATCGTCCCGCGTGATGCCGTACTCTGTTTCGATGCCGAAAAGCCGCATAATCGTTTGCTGACATGCTTACAAGTGACAAGTTAACAGGTTCGTCACCTGCATCGTGTCAGCTTGCCACCTGTCAGCCGTCTCTCAAATGATCTGACTCACCAGCCGTTCTTCAGACTGCCGTCCTCGGCGGAACGAAGAAATACCGACGACCTGTTCCGGATGATGGTCCAGCAGCTTCAACCACTCTTCCGCCGCATCGTCCGGCGGCAACATCTCCCCCTGCCGGAATTCCTCCACCACCGCCTCGAACAGATCCTCGGCCAGCAGGCCGGCCGGCGCGCCCGATTGAATCGTCCGCTCGATCGCCTGTTCCTTCGCCCGCTGAACGATCGAGGAGAGGATCGCTCCGCTGACCAGGTCGCCACGATAGAGTACATTGTTCTGCCCGTTCCGTAATCGAATAGACAACAGCCGGTTCTCATCGGTCCGTTTGAAGATGGCCTCGATGGTTTCGTTGATCAAGGAGGCTACAGCCTGACGGGGTTCACCGCCCCGTTTTGCAATCACTGCCTGGTCCAACGGCAACGCCTCCGTCAGATACACCTTCAAGATCTCTGCTGACGCCTCACGATTGGGCCGCGCGACTTTGATCTTCCGATCAATACGCCCAGGCCGGAGCACAGCCGGATCGATCAAATCGGGCCGGTTCGAGGCCAAAATGATGACGACATCATGCAACGACTCGATGCCGTCCATCTCGCTGCAGAACATCGGCACGAGGGTGTTGGAAATATTGAAGGAACGCATGGCCCGCCGCGTACCCAGCACCGACTCCGCCTCATCGATGAAGATGAACGGCAGCGCGCCCGCTTTCCGCCTCGCCCGCGCCTGGGCGAAGAGGTCGCGGACCATTCGCTCGGACTCGCCCAGCCACATGTTGAGAATCTCAGGGCCCTTCACATGGAGGAACGCGCCGCTCGTAACCGGAGGACGCCCACCTGACGCCCTCGGATCATCCTGTTGCACCTGGCCCATCAACTTGGACAGACTCCCGGCCGCGGCCTGCCCGATCAGCGTCTTGCCGCATCCGGGAGGACCATAGAGCAGAAATCCTTTGGGTTGTGAAAACTTGAACTGCTCGAACGTCTTCGCATGGAGCAGCGGATACTCGACAGCTTTTCTGATCGCCGCGATCGCCTCACGCTGCCCGCCGATCTGCTCCCATGTGATCTTCGGCACTTCATCGAGCAGATGCTTGCCGGACGTCCGGTCCGCAAGCTTCTCGATCGCAATGCGAAACGTGGGATCGATCCGAACCTCGTCACCGGCCTTGAGGTCGATTCCAGCTAAGTCGGTAGACCGCTGTAAAATCAGCGGCTGCCGGCCCATCTCCTGTTCAAAGCGCAGCCGTCCATCCGGCATCGCTTCGGCCAGCTTCAAAATCGGCCCGTTCCGATCGTAGCCGAGGGTTTTGATGACGGCATAGGCATCATTCACCAGGATCTGCGCACCGATCTTGAGGTCCCCTGCTTCGACGCGCGGATCGACGTTGGCATAGTACTCGGCCCCGCCGACCAGGATGCGCGCGAGCCCTTCACCGGGAATCTCCAGCAAAGTGCCGATGCGGTTGGCCGGCGCGGTCAGCTTGGCCGTGACCTCGCTCAGTTTCTTGAATTCGGCCTCGCGTTGCTGATGTGAAGCTGCTTCCAGCATGACCGCATGGCGAAGTTTATAGAGAATACTCCGGCGAGGGTCTTCTTCTGGAAACGACTCCAAGCACTGCTCGATCAGAGCAAGCGGGTCAATCCCAGCCCCAGGCCCCTGCCCTGCCCCTGACCGCGCTTCGCGCGTGCTGTCTTGGCGATCACTCCCCTGGCCCGGTTGATGCGTGCCACTATCGTTTGCGCGATGATCGCCCATGGAGAACTCCTCATGTCAGACTGAAAACAAGGAGGGAAGCAGATGTGTCAGTGAAGCATCTTAGCATAGATTCTTTGCTGTCCGCCCAGACGCCTCTCCCCACTAATTCACCGCCTGAAGCGTCACCTCGACGGACTGGCGCTTATTGTTTCTGACGACATCCACTTTCACTCGATCCCCGACTTTGTACTTTTCCATCGCATCCATAAAATCGTCGACCGACTCAACCGGTTTCCCGTCGACCGCGACCACGATATCGCCGAGTTCGATACGTCCGGCACTGGTCTCTCGCACACCACGCAACCCGGCCCGATCCGCGCTGCCTCCACGCGACACCTTGCCGATCACTAGCCCTTTCACTCCCCACCGCTTAGCGATCGAATCGTGAACCAATGACACACCCATTCCAGGCCTGATCAATTTTCCGTGTTTGATGAGTTCCGGAATAATGCGGTTGACCGTATCGACTGGCACGGCAAAACCGATCCCGGCATAGGCGCCGCTGGGACTAACGATTTGAGTATTGACGCCGATCAAGCGACCCGCGCTGTCGAGCAATGGACCGCCGGAATTGCCCGGATTGATCGCCGCATCGGTCTGAATCACCCCTTCAATCGTCCGGTTCGACATCGACTTGATCGTCCTGCCGAGCGCACTCACCACACCGGTCGTGAGCGTATGGTCGAGCCCGAAGGGATTGCCGATGGCCAAGACTTTTTGTCCGACCCGCAAATCATGGGACGCACCGATGGCCAGCGGCTCCAGCACGTGTTCAGACGCCTGGATCTGCAAAACCGCCAGATCCCGATCCGGATCAGCACCGACCAATTTGGCTGGATGTTCGCTCCGGTCGGCCAGCGTCACTTTGATCGAGCTGGCTCCGTAGATCACATGGAAATTGGTCACAATGTGGCCCTGCTTGTTCCACACGAAGCCGGACCCGGAGCCCTGTGGAACCTCCATGGTGTCCATCGACCAGAAGTCGCGCTGAATCGCCGTGTTGGCAATGAACACGACCGATCTGGTCGCCCGCTCGAACACCGCAATTGTCGCCCGCTCATCAGGTCCTAATTCAACCGGAGCCGGAGCGATGGGACGCGGCTTTCCCTCAATTCCCTCGTACGAACCGCCCAATGGACTGCCCCATTCGGCTGCCCCGGCCACAGAGAAAGAAAGAACCAGTCCGAAACCGATCGCTGCGACCCCGATCACGGACGTTCGTGGCCGATCCATCACCGCTACTCCCCCATAATTTGAAGAATGCACTCGCGCCGGCGGGCCCGCGTATCGAAATCGACCACAACAATCTGCTGCCAGGTTCCCAACAGCAGCACGCGCTCCGAGAAGGGAACCGTCACCGACGGTCCCTGCAGCTGGCCCCGCAGGTGACTATGGCCGTTGTCTTCTCCAGGATTTCTCCGGTTATGTTGCCAGTCAGGGTCCGCCGGTACGACACGTTCCCAAAAGGCTTTTGTGTCGGCGCGGATACCAGGCTCGTCTTCGATGATCATGACCGACGCCGTCGTATGCTTTACAAACACCGTGACGGTTCCGGCAATCAGCGCGGCATCGGCCACAGCGGACGAGACGCGTTTCGTGATGTTTTCGATATGCGTGTCGCCCGCCATCTCAACCTGAAATGGAATAGTCTTCACGGCCATCACGTACCTCCTGAGACCAACCCGCGCAAATACTGCCGTTCTGTCTTGCTCAACGGACAGCCTCGCGCCTCTTCGAGAATGGAATCGAACGTGCCCTCGCCGGCCAACCTGCGCAATGCCTGCACAACGTCTTCGCTCAGGATCCCTTCTCCTGACAGTGCGCCGAGATAGGCAAAGGCTTCTGCCAGCGTTTCCTTGTCCCGGACATAATAATCGCGCCCGCGCTGCCGATTGCTGTAGGCTTCGAACTGTTCGCAGGCGACGAGGATCTCTGCCAGCTGCTTGACCCAGGGCTCGGCAGATGTCAATCGCTCAGGATAATAGTAATAGAGCATCACGAGCTGCATCCAGGGAGCCCACGCAATTCCCCATTCGTTCATCGCGGGACGAACAGTTCGCAGACGCCGCACCAGACGTCGCGCATATCCCAGACGCATTTCCACCTGTTCAGCCGCCCAGCGGTCCATCGTGATCCCGGCTGTCTCCAGTTCGCGGCGATACAACGAGAGGAACGCCTCCGTCTCCCGGCCATACTTCGTGCTCGGATGCAGGGCTCGCCATTCACGCGGCCTCGTAGGAATGTGATGCTGCTTGGCCCAAGACCAAATCTTCCCGAAGAGCCGGCGGTCCAATCCAGCTCGCCCCAGGTCATGCAACAGGCACGCGATCTGATAGGAGCGAACCCGTTCATCGGGATGTCCCAGCGAAGCGGCAACCGCCGCGCACATACGCGCCGTCCGCACGGCATGAGGCCGATCGTATCCACGAATGACCACCCCGGGCTTGAGCGGGTGGGGATAATCATAGAGACGCATCAGCCTGCTGGCCAGAGGACGAGGGATCACTAGAGGCGCCGACAGAGAACGGGTTGGCATAGTTGGGAGCAAACCGGAATACCCATGAAGCTCAGGGATTGGAAAACAGAATATCGTCGGGCCAAAGAGAGTGTCAAGGCGCCACGCGATCGCTCGCGCTGGCCTTGGAACTTTGCTATGCTGCGGCGGCCTGCGCGATCCGGCGCACCACCTACGTTGCCGAGGCCCTTGTGGCAAAACCGAGTTTCATCCCCCTCGCACTGTTCAGCGCTCTCCTCGCAACCGAACCGACGCCGGGATCGGCCGGAACGTTCGACCATCTCGCTGAATTCACCGGAAAAACGAACGTCATCGTCACGCTGAAAGGCCATGATACCTTCACCAGCGAATACCGGTACGACATCAGCGTCCGAAATCTTTCACCCGATTCGATCATCGCCGACTCCCTGGTCGTCGTCCTCGACAAGATCACCAACCTTGCCGGCCAAGACCGGGAAGGATTGACGGGAGAACTCTTCCTCAAACGGTTTGATATCCTGGATCAAGACGGCCAGACCGACGACGGAAAACCGTACTTCCGCATTCCCGTCGGAACGTCGCCAGATCTCGCCCCACAAACCGAAAGTCTTCCGGTCACCGTTCGAATCAGAAACCGGGATTACGTGGCAGTCTTCACCCCCTCGTTCCGGGTACTGGGAGAGAAACGTCCGCCACCGGAGCCAAAACGCGCGGAATCGCCGGCCACTCCTGCTCAGGCGCAAGCCCAGGCGCCGGCTCAACCCGGCCAGCTTCCCCAGGCTCCCATAGATAAGCTGCTCCAGCTGTTGATCAAAAAAGGAGTGCTCACAGAAGAGGAGTGGCGCAAAGCCAACCGCCCATGACCGATCCTTCCTGCAAGGCCTGCGCAAAGACCTGGCCCAAAGCCGATCATGTCATCGCGGATCTCGGCATTACGACAGCCTACCTCCATGACGATCAATACTTTACCGGCTGGACCGTCCTCGTCCTCCAACGTCACGCAACGGAGCTCTTTCACCTGACGCCGGCGGAACGGATGCAACTGATAGAAGACGTGAACCAGGTCGCCAAGGCCCTCGCCCAGGCCTATGGGGCCAAGAAAATCAATTACGAACTCCTCGGCAACCAACTGCCGCACATCCACTGGCACATCATCCCCCGCCTCGCCACCGACCCCTCTCCGCTCGAACCGGTCTGGCGGGTGGCCCATGAGGCAGTCGCTCTCCACGACTCCCAGCTCCGGAATCACATCCAGCGCATTCGGGATATCATTGAAGCTTCGCGCTGAGCGAGAAGACCGCTCCCATCAACGTAGTCCGCCGATCCATCCGGCCTCGAATCGGTGCTATAATCTAATCCGTCCGACTGACCAGATCCGGAGAGGCGCGGATTTCCGATGCGTCATCAATTGGTGCTCGTCACCCTCCGGATGTTTCCTCTCCTTGGCCTCTTCTCCCCTTGCTCATTGTTTGCACAACCGCCGGAAGACAGCCCGCCTTCGATTATCGAATCCCCCCCGCCGATGTCTGAGACAGTGCCTACGCCAGAACAACATGGCCGACAACACAACTTTGAACTCGTGCCGCCTGTGCGTGAGGATGCGATCACAACACTACAGACGTTGCGTGACGCAGTCCGCCTGTCACCGAGGCGCGCGGAAACCAGGCTGAAACTGGCGCAGGAGCTTTATCGCATCGGCGACTTCGATGCCGCACTCGACGAGTGCCGCGCAGCGCTCATGCTGGAGCCGGCCAATGCCCACGCCCATCTGCAACTTGGGATCATACTGACGGCCAAACAGGATTGGCGCACGGCAACCTCCGCGTTGAAAGACGCGATCCGGATGAACCCGGATCTGGCTGATGCCCACTACACGCTCGGCAGCGTGCTCTATGCCTTGGGCCACGTGAAGGAAGCAGTCCAGTCTTATCGCCGGACGCTCGAACTGCAGCCGGATTTTCCCGATGCGCGTTACCGGCTCGCGCTGCTCTTAAAGTTGTCGAACCGCGAACAAGAGGCGACACAGCTCATGGCAGACGCTGCGCGTGACGGCGTCCTACCGGCACAGTTTTTTCTCGGCAATGCCTATAAGAGCGGACAGGGCGTCGAGAAGAACCTTAGTCTGGCAGTCTTCTGGTGGGCGCAAGCCTCGGCGCTCAACTACCAACCGGCGACCGACACCCTCGCCAAACTTCGCCGACAAGCCTTGTCTATCACTGTGCCGGAGCGCAAGCGGAAGGAAGCCCTCGACGCGTTTCAGACATATCGCGAGTCACTATGGAAAGATATTCCGGGTGACCACCATTCAGGCGACGAAACCGTGGGAACCAGCCTGCTCAAGGAGAACCGTACGGACGAGGCCGTCGCCACACTCATTGCAGAAACCTATGCCCTGAGTGACGTGGCGCAGGACGCACTCTCGAAATTGTATGAAACAGGCGGGGAGCCACATCTAGCGCGATATGATCAATCCATCCTCGCCTGCTTGGAGACCGTGGCACGTGACGGGTTTCTCTCCGCCAAATACACGGTCGCCCGCATCTACGCCAAAGGACTCGGTGTGACGCCCGACAGGCCCAAAGCCAAAACCCTGCTCAAACATCTTCCCAAACAGGAAACGGCAACGCTGCTCCGTGAGTGGAGTCTTCACTAACCATGGGACTAGAGCGGGAAACTGTCTGGCGGCTGTTCCTTACCTCGACCACGCTGCAAGCGCTCACGATGGGATTGCTTGCCACGTTCCCGGCCATAGCCTTGTGGGCCGTAGCTCCCGCTACACTGACGGCGCTCGATTGGGCGCTCTACGACGCGTGGCTCTACCATCGCGTCTCTATTGCAGTCAGCCGAGAACTCACAATTGTGGCGCGTGATCCAGCCGCCGACGAACGATTTGGACCAATGGTGGAGCGATCCTCTTTGGCGCAATTGATCACCGCCGTCCACGAGGCCGACGCAGCGGCAATCGGCCTTGACCACCGCCTCGATCACGCAAGCCCGGCATCACTCGGTGGAGCCACCGGCGACGCCTTACTGGCAGAAGCCATCCAGGCAGCCGGGCCGATTGTGTTCGTTCACGACCCCGATCACGCAATTGAATCCGACGCAGCCCTTTTGTCACATCTCGATGTTTCTGCAGATCCGGATCATGTCACGCGAACCGTCCCGATGTCGGCCGCGATCGAGGCCCAGGCTGTGCCCGCATTCGGCTCCGCCCTATACGACCTGTATCGGCAGAGACGGATGCCGGGAACGCAGCCGGTCGCCACAGAGGACGGAGCGGTGGCGCTGATCAACCTTGTTGGAAACGGGTCACTGTCGTCGTTACCAACCGTTCCACTCTCCGCAGTATGGGACGCCATTCAACGTCACGACGAAC
The DNA here is from genome assembly GCA_002083565.1 of Nitrospira sp. ST-bin4. Taxonomy (GTDB): domain Bacteria; phylum Nitrospirota; class Nitrospiria; order Nitrospirales; family Nitrospiraceae; genus Nitrospira_D. Next base: position 15,028 of record MSXM01000001.1, read on the forward strand.
GAATACTCAACGAATGGTTCAAGAACAAGGTGGTTGTGATCCTTTCCGATCCGACGACTCAGAGCCGCTGGCTCCTGGCGACAGGACAAACGGTGACGGGTATGACGGCGCACATCCATCTGCTCAATAGCCTGCTCACCGGCAATCGAGTCTGTCAGGTCGGTTCACCCTGGCGCTTCGCTCTCACTGTTCTGTTTGCGTCACTCATAGCCTGGTGCCTGCTCCGGTTTCATGGATCGATCGGCCTCCTCGTCGCAGCCGTCGCTGTGGTCCTCTCCGGCGCCATGACCTTCGCCTCGCTGCCGGTGTTTCACCTTGTCCTGCCCGTAGCCCTGCCGCTGGTCGCCTCGCTGGTCCTGCTGGTCGGCACAACCGCCTGGATCCATCTCACCACGAACCAGCGCATGATTCTTCTCGAGCGGGAAATGCTCCATGTGCAGCAGGATGCCGCCGCAGTCCGCGATGCGCTCACACTCCGCGAGAATCGTGTGGAGGCTCTTCAGGAAGATTTGGAAGCCGCCAAATCCGCCGCCGCACAATACGCAAGCCGGCAGGATGATCGGACTGGAAGCATCGAGTCGTTGCGGTCACAACTCGCCGAGGCACAGTCCCAGGAACATCTTGCCCGGCAGCAACTGGAACAGCTGGAACGGCAGCTGCACGATCTTCGTGCCGCCGGCACAAACTCCCCTTCAATCGGCGATGCCGAACTCGATCAATTGCGCAGTGAGTGCCGTCAGCTTGGGATTGTCACCCAAGACCCGGCGCTCCTGCGCATGTTCCGAGACGTCAAACGAGGCGCCAGGTCCCCGCTGACGGTGCTACTCCTGGGAGAACCGGGTACGGGAAAGGAACTGTTCGCTCGGGCGGTGCATCGTCTCAGCCCCAGAGCCGGCAAGACCTTCATCGCCGTCAACATGGCCGCCATCTCGCCGGAACTCTTCGAGAGTGAATTATTCGGACATATCAAAGGCAGCTTCACCGGCGCATCGGCGGACCGGCGGGGCTATTTCGAGCTGGCCCACCATGGGACAATCTTTCTGGATGAAATCGGCGACCTCCGTCTCGATCACCAGAGTAAGCTGCTCCGTGTGTTGCAAGAAAAGTCATTTTATCGCGTCGGAGCCACCGTTCCCACCACCGTCGATGTGCGCATCGTGGCAGCAACCAACCGTGACCTGCAGCGCGGGGTATCCGAGGGCTGGTTCCGCGAAGATTTGTATTTCCGGTTGAAAGGCCTTGTCTTCCTGCTGCCGCCGCTGCGCGAACGCACCGGCGATATTCCGGCCATCGCAGACCAGTGCTTGGCCGACATCGCGCAGCAGATGGGCCGGCCGGTTCCCAAACTTTCCAACGATGCGCTCCGCGCCTTGACCGACCACGAGTGGCGCGGCAATGTCCGGGAGCTGCGCCATGCGCTGGAACGAGCCGTCGCATTGAGCGATGGCCCGGTGCTGACGAAGCGCTCGTTCGACTTAGAGGGAACGGCAACGGAGGACGCGACGACGCCGTCTCAATCCACCACGCTGCCGGACTCAGCCGGGGACGCCGCCGTGCTGAATTGCCTGCGGCAACAGGGTTTCGATATGCAGGATGCGGCAAAGATGTTGGGCTGGGACCGCAGCACGGTCACGCAACGGCTCAAGGGCCTCTGCTTCCAAGCGCTGGTCGACTCCAACGGCGACCAGGCCAAAGCCGCCCTGGCGATCGCCGGCGATCCAAGCCATCTCCGCATGGTCGAGCTCAAACTGATGGATTACTACAGCCATCTGCTGTCTGTGATTGAGCCGTTCACCACCGCCGACGCAGCCCTCGCCGAATGCAAACGGCGCTTCAAGAATCTTCCCGAAAGACACTTCGTCGCGGTCGAGCGATTGGTGCGCGAGCGATTTCCCGAAGCACAGCCGTCCCGCACGAAAAGAGCCGGAGCCTGATTCCTTCAATGCTACCCCTGGCTCACCGGCATATATGGAACAAGGGCGGAAAAGACATACGTATCGGCATGCTAGACTTACGACATGGTACCGTCTCACACGGTCGCAGGATTGATCTCCTGGTGGTTGACTTACAGCCTGATCGTTGCGTCCCTACTCCTCAGTCCTGCCGATGCCGCTGAACCAGAACGGGTCTCGATCCAGAAATTATTGTCGCCACAAGCCAGTTCCTATCAGCAACACCTGGTAACGATAGAGGGTGTGGTACGTGCATTTAAAGCAGAGCCCCCATTTCCCGGTAGATGTCTCCTTTATGGACGAGCCACCTTCGTGTTGGAAGGTGAGACTGGCTCATTGCCCGTAGAAATCTTGGGAAGTTGTAACCCAGGTGCGGTTGAGGCTTTGCCGAAGGAGCAGGATCGGGTGCGAATAACCGGGCTCGTGCACGTACGGAAAACTGAACCTCCACGTGACGTCAGAATCGTGTCCACGCAAATTCAGATCCTTGAATCACACTGATTCAGCGGCACTCGCAGGAAGACCTGATTTAAAAAAGCAAGGTCCAACGCCCTTTTGTCCCCGGCGTTAGTGCTTGGGTTTCCACAAGGCGGCGTCGAGGATGGACCAGAGGTGAATGATCCAACCCAGGAGGAAGAACCAGAGGATACCGGCCAGGACGAATTGGATAATGGCCATAAACAGGCGCCCTTGAAGCAGCTGCCCTAAGCCGGGAATGAAGAAGCTACAGAGCGCTGCTATGACATTGCCCGCAGACCCCTGTCCTGCCATGTAGCCTCCACCAAATAACGAGTGATCAATGGTTCCTGGAACCTTTTTCTGCTCTCAGAGATAAAACTCGTGAACGTGGAGTTACAGACGAAACGATGAAGAGCCGCAGATGTGCACTGATCGGCTGGCATGCACAGAACAAGACGCGACCCCAATACTTAGTCGCATGCACTCGGGATGATGTCCATCAATTGATCTCGGACAAATGCTTGAGGGCGGCCTCAAGATGTTCGATTCCCACGTCAGCGTGACCAGCTTTACCATGTGCGATGGCTTCTTTAAGGTGATGAATCCCTTCTCTCACCTCCACGCCCTTACCACCCATCTCCGCAAAATCAAGCGCCGTCTCCGCATGCTTCACAAGCTCGTCAACATGCCCCTCTTTACCATGGGCCACTGCTTGCTTCGCGTGATCGATGGCTTGGCTCACGTTACCCGCTGGGGTCGGATAGGCATTCACCATGGGCACACCCACGAGCGCTCCAAGCACAACTACGATGAGGACGGCACGGTAGTATTTACTGATCATCGTTTCTTCCCCTCGTGATTAGAATGTACGGCCTAAAAAGACTGTAGATGAAATCAAACCCTACACAGCGGTTCTGCAACCTGTCAAGAATGCTATGGCTCACTCCCTGTCGGGTGAACCTACAGAAACCCCATAAAATGCCCCTTGCAGAGGGCACATTCCCGGATACGATAACAAAGCAGACTGAGCAAAGCGGGGCCGCGCTTGTCTCCGCTTGGGACCGAGCAGTAGGTTCCCGCGTCGCCCATGCTCTAGGAAGACCTTAGTAACTGGTGATCAAAGATCGTCTGCCTTTCAGGTCTCAGAAAAGACTCCTAACCCCTTGTTCATCCGCTACAGAGCGCTGCTATGACGTTACCCGCAGATCCCAGTCCTGCCACGCAGCCTCTCCCTCCGTGCGGCAACCGACCTCTAAATCATTTCTTCTGGCATGCACAGAGCAAGACGTGCCACCCATCTCATTGGCTGCTTATACAGCATATGCCCACTCTGCGTCGTTGGGAAGCATGCGGGGACCAAACACGAAATGGAGGACCCGCCTTTTACCTTCCTTAAGTTTAGATGATGCATGGAGGAGCAGTGGTCGCATGGCCAATACCCCACCTCTTGGTATTATGCAGTTGATTCTATTTGCCGGATTCCCTGCCGCGACATGAGACCCAGGCACCACCTGTAGTGGCGAGTTGTTTTCGTTGTTTTCTTCAAGGTGTAGACGCACCGCCACCATGGATTTCAGAACCCTTTCGGGCGGACGGGCAAATAGCACCCCTTCCTTTTCTGACCAGGCTTTCCAATCCGGCGAATCGATTCGCGCTTTTATGGGTATCGATAAGTCACGGTGAAGAGCGACGAGCCAGTTTTCCGATTCAGTCTTCTGAAAGTACGTGCATTGAATTGCCACGGGGTCCGGCGGAAGGATTTCTTGGATGGCCGGAACGAGCTTGACCCGAGCCGAGAGCTGGCGGCACCAATCAGCATTTAGGACATTTCGAGTTCCCACCCCATCTAGCGACACCGAGGCCAAATGCTTTTCTAGCTCAACGATATCCGGCTCTGTCACAGCTTCGCCAATGATGAGATAGCCGTCCGCTTCAAACGTTTGTGCCAGGGTCTTCATACCATATAACAATGTTTAGGCTGTTCCCCATAGGGGCCGGATTCACCAATTTCTACCTGTTTAATGCGCCATCACTGTGTGCGAACAATACGCCACACCCAATGCCTTTTCAATAAACGGCAACCGAAAAACCATCACTTTGCAGTCTTATGCGGCTTTACCCACCCCATTCGCCAACAATATAACCTTCCTTGAGAGGGATTGGACTTCTTTACCATTTCACTTCCATTGGGGTATATGGCCGATCCTCGGTTGTACGCTTCAAGTATCCCTCTGACTTGTATCCCCCCCTTCTTCCCCAGGGAGATGGCAGGCTGTCCTTCACTGCGCGCATTGAGCCACCACCGTTTCATCGTGGGGGCTTAGCGGGCAAGAAGGATGGCCTGGCGGCTTCCCGTTACTCCCTGTCTGAGATCGCGCTTTCCGTGAGCACGGAGTACCAACCAGGCTGCCCCCCTCTTCCTTTTGCGGGGCTATCCCCGCATGACATGATGGGCCCCGCTTCCCCGCATTGAGCACTCACCCGCTTCATCCTCTGAACCTCTGGACTTTCCTCACAACTTTCTCAACTTTTCCACTGCTCCGCACCGGCACTTCCATTGCTCAAGCAGTCCTCCATCGGCGCACCGAATGATCGGCGAGAAAGGAGGGGACACAGTTCAAAGGCCGTACGGTGCTTGATCACGTTTCACATTTCACCTTTCACGTTTTACGGATGCAAGAAGGAGGATGCCATCATGCAGAACGGTCCATCGCAGGTATCGTCAGGAAATATCGCCCCCAAGATCGTGGGGCCGCAGAGAGACACCAAAGAAGTGACGCTCCTGGCCGGAGTGGTGCTCGTGCTGGGCGGGTTAGTGGCCGCAGCCTGGTACTACGGACAGACCGCCGACCAGATTACAGTGACCCCCGCGATAGGGAAGATTGAGAACACCGATGTGCCGGCAATCATCAAAAAGGCCGGCGTCATGAATCAGGCCGAAGCCGCGACCATCCACTCCACCTCCGTCACGGCTCCCGCTGTCGCTCCGCTGGACGATGTGATCCATGCGGATGTGTACTTCGAGGTGGGCCGGAAGGGATTGACGGAGGAAGGGAAGGCACAGCTCGCCGCCCGGGCCGCGCTGCTGAAGCACAATCTGGACTATGGAATCTTGATCCAGGGCTATACGGACCAGCAGGGCTCGGCCGATTACAATAAGAAGCTTGGCCTCAAGCGGGCAGAAGCTGTGAAGACTGAATTCCTCCATGCAGGGGTGGCCGAGCACCGGATCAAGATGGTGAGCCTTGGTGAAGACGGCGTGCTCTGCGTCGACGACAGCGCCCTGTGCCGCAATATCAATCGCCGGGTCCATCTCGAAATCAGAAAGATCGGCCAGGAACACATGGCGGCTCCCGCCGTCGCCGCCGGTTCGTCAGATCTCTCAGACCCAAGCACCGATTCCTCAACGAAATTCGAAGCACCCGGTCCCTCGACCGAACGTCTCCTGCCGCTGAACTCAGAGCCGACTCCAGGCAGTTAACCCACGGTAGGGACCAACCCCTGGGAAAGATCCAATCTCTTTCCCAGGGGCCGCTCACACGACCATCGGCGGACCTGACACGTATGATTCATCTGAGACAAGAACGGTAGAGAGAGTATGGGAGGAGTCGCTAATTGGAAAATTTCCGGCCGGCGTTCTTTGCCGCATTCCACTTCCACGGCGGCACAGGATTGGGGTCCGCCCAGAGACCTTTATGGGCCGCTCTGGCCAGATCTTCCATGTCCTTGAGACCCTGCCCGTCGGATGATTGGGCTCGCGACCAGGCAAGTCCCTCGTTCAGCAATTCATGGGCGATATTCCGTCCATCGACAAGCAGCACCTCGGCGATCTTTCGCCCCTGCCGATCTTGTTTCAGCGCCCGAATCACCACGTCACGGTTCCCTACGTACGCGGCTGCAACCCGTCGTGCCTGTTTCCCGAAGGGCTGTTTAAGTTCAGGACAGTCGATGTCTTTCAGATAGATCATCTCTTTTCGCCCATCATGATAGATCGTGAACCGATCGCCCTCGTGCACCGTGACGACTCTCGCAGTGAAGTCCGCCCATGCCCAAGCCGGCCAGACAGCGGCCACCAGCGCGAGAACAACTCCTGTCATGATAATCCGTATCGGCATAGGCTGTATGCTACCCTCGACCGGTCATCTGGCCAATCAATTCTCAATTTTTCACCGTGATGATCTTATGGCAAGTATCACGGCATCTATGGCAGGACCAGGTCCAGGTGCATCACCACCCAGATCATCAACAATTTGGCATGGATCGAGACAACATTCGCCATAAGAAGCGGATGTGTGGTATTCTCAGAGGGGTTGACGGTTACAACCCCATCCCTCGCGCCTCCTTCGAGCGTGTCAGGTTTCGCGCGATCGGCGCTCTCATTTCAGAGCCCGTCCACAGGGTTGTGTATCACGCGGTTTGTGGAGAGGGCTTCGACCACACGGGCAATGAACACCGGTACCGTCCTCACTGGCCTCTTGCCGGCGGGAAATTTCCCGCTCCGGCCTGTTCGTCGCATACATTCCAGGGACTATGCTCACCGCTCTGGGACGAAAGGTATTTCAATGGGACGACTCAATCTAGAACGACTGATGACATTTGCGGACGGATCCTACCTGGCCATCAGCACCGAATGCTCAAAGCAGGGTGAATTCTCCTGCACGGTCTACAGCGCCCTTGAGACAGACGATCGTACGGCCTTCCGTGTCGTTGCGAGTCATCTCTTTTCTGCGGCTACCTGTCTGATCGCTCAAGAGCACGCTTACGGCTGGGCGTTGCGCTTTTACCCGCGCGCCGCCGAACTGATGAAAAAACCGCCGTACTTGATCTGGCATGGTCCGCAATCAACAACCGTCCAGTGATTCCCAGCGGATACCCGCCGGTCTTGCAATGTCATCGCACAATGAAAAACAAGAACACAGAAGTTCAACAACAGTCACACTGCTATATGCGCACAGGAGGCTTGTATGAGTTCAACTAACGCTCCCAAACCAGCGGCCGAATCGAAGTGGGTGCGAATTCCAAATGGCACGAAGGTGCGTCACCGACGCGACGCCTACGAAGGCTTTATCGACGGTCTGACCGAGATTGTCGAAGGACCAGAACGTAATCCGGACGGAAAGACGCAGTACCGGGTGAATATCGGAGGCGGAATCAGACAACTCGTCTCGGAAGAGCACCTCAATATCCTCCTGGATCAGGAAGACCTGGTCATGATTGGGAAGGAAAAAGAGCCGTATCGTCGGCTCATGACGATACATCTGCGCGCCTCATTCGAGAATGATCGCTTTATCCGTCGGGTGTGATGATCGTCGACTGCGGAGTAGCTATCTTGTCGCACACCTGATAGGATGAGCCGTCTCATCGCGGCGGGCCTCGCATGAGACGAAATCACAACGGCCCATCACCGATGTTGTTGGTACCGAGAATCTGACCGGAAGCCTGACCAAAGCCGCCTCCCTGATCGCGTCTTCGGCCCTCTCCTTCCCCTCGTAGCTTGTTTCTCGCGTCCTCAGACAATATCATTCTTGGAAGGAGGAACCCCCATGGGTTCAAAATTGTATGTCGGCGGGTTGCCATACGCGACAACCGAATCGCAACTCACCACCCTCTTTGCGGCGCACGGCACCGTCGAATCGGCCCGCGTGATTGCGGACAAATTCACCGGCCAATCCCGCGGATTCGGCTTCGTCGAAATGTCGACCTCTGAGGAGGCGAAGGCTGCCATCACGGCATTGAACGGAACACAGCTGGATGGGCGGTCCTTGACCGTCAATGAAGCAAAACCGCAGGAGCCTCGCTCCGGTGGCGGTGGCGGCGGCGGCCGTTTCGGCGGCGGAAACGATCGCAACCGCTACTAAGCGAACCACGCGACCTTCGTGAACGATCGATGGGGCGCTTCTCTTGAAGTGCCCCATCAGACATCGGCTCAAACCAATCTACCCTCACAATCACACTCGCTTTGAGCCTCGTGCTTTTTCCCACACAATCTGACTGAGCGTATACTGCCGATCGATTTCACGGATGAGAGCGACAAGCGGCAGATAAAATTATTTCCTTGTGTTATGAACCACTTAGATCGCACTTGCTCCTCTCCCCCTACTGTTACTCCCTGCAATGTGTTAAGATGGCGTCCATTAGAGATAGATTGAACGCCAATCCTTCGCGTCCACGTTTCCTCCCTGACCCTACGCGATTGATGTGAGTTTTACATGCCCCTTAGGACAGTGCCTTGCGTCCTACCTAGCTGGGAAGGGGCCTGAGACTCGACGGGCTACATCCGACTCCGTATATCACCGACCGACTGAGAGGAGCAACACTGTGAAAATCTCATCATCATGGGGAACCGGAAAGACTTCACGCAAGCGTAAGCGGACTGTGCTGAGAACCAAGATCCGTTGGGACGTGCTCGGGCTCCAGGACCCGAGCCGCATGGAAGCGGCACCGTCGATGGAAGATATTCGCAGCCAGATCATTTCCATGGCCAGCCAGGGGCTGGGGGCACATTCGGGTTCCGGTCAAAAGACTGCACCCGCTCAATCCGCCTCCGGTGTCACTGCCTCAACCAGAAAACGGAAACGCGGCACCGCCCAATAGCACGCGTCCGCATGCAAATGTGCGCAGACCAAGGAGGGTATCATCGCAGGACCAGGCAAAACAACGCTCGCAAAACGAGATCGTGAAAAGGCGCGGCAAATGAAACAGCGCGAGAAGGAAGAGCGCCGCCTTCAGCGTAAAGCCGGAAAGACCGACAAGCCTCAAGACCAGGGCGGCGAAGACCCGGATCTTGCCGGATTGCACTGGGGTCCTCAAGAACCGCTGTATTGACGCCGCGCGCCTCCTTGACCACTTCACAACCGGGGGCGTAGAGTAAGATCACGTCGGTACGCCGCCTCATTCTCGCAGGTGGTGCCATGATCATCCACGGTATTGAGACCAGCCCGGATGGACATGATAAGTACGGCCTTCTCTTCAATCGAACTGATCCCAGTCATCTAACTACGTTACCTCGCACAGGCGTCCCTGGCCGGTCTTTGACCGACCGGCCCAATCCTGTTGACGTGTTCACTGCCACAACCTGAAAGGTGCGGACCTTGTCTCACGATAAGAATCCAAATCCATTCGATGTCACTCGACCACGGCACCGTGTGATTCGCCTGCCGCGGGCGGAATTGACCGATGCCGAAAGGAGGTCGCCATGCAATACCGCTACAATACGATCGACATCATCGTAGGTGTCGGAATGTGCGCCATCGTCTTTGGGGCACTGCTCTTCTTCGCCGCCGCTAACGGCTATCAGGTAACCGCTCCACAGCCATTCTCCGTACAACAACCAGTCGATAGTGAATCCGGCATGACCATGCTCCAACCGGCCCTGGGGCGAGCCATCGTCGAACAGGCGCTCTTCGAGCGCAACGCCAACCAAGCCATCGCCCAGTCAGTCTCCGAGTGGAACTGGGCGTCAATGGCGTACCACGAACTCCAATCACGGCCCGGCGGTCCGTTGGGAGCGGTCATGCGCCAGGCCGTGGCTGTTCCATCCGCCAATAGAGCCCGGGTGCAGGGTGTCATGGGGCAGGCGATCGTGAACTTCACAACGCGAGGGATTCGGAACGGGCTGATCTCGGCTGACACGTATCTTTCGGATTACAACATCACCATGATTCGTACGACCGAAGCCAGAGGACGGCGCCTTGAACAAGAATTCGCGTCGACCTGGCAAGCCACGCTCGGACGGAAGGTTGTGGAGGCAGTCCAAGCCCATAGAATTCAGGCCAGCGCGATTCAAGAACGGCTTGGGACCGCTCTGCTGCAAGTAGCCCGGGTTCAAACAGGATCGGAAGCAGTTCGGGCTATGCAACAAGAGCAGTTGGCAAGTTTGATAGTGGCCGCGATCCGCACAGAAGGCCAGCCGGAGCCGTCAACTCTCCGTGCGGATAGTGCGCCTCCATCACAGGGCACCGTTGCTGTGGCCTCTACTGAACCGGCATCTTGGCCGGAGATACCAATGGACTATCTGATTGCTGCAGGTCTCATGTTGACGGTTGTCTTCTGGGGAGGGCTTGCACTGGCCGCCCGGAGCAGAGAGGAGAAAGCGCTTGTCAGAATGAACTACGAGGCTTCTCGGTGGGGGTATCGCATGGCGGCATAATGTTTGAGGGACTCGTGCAGCTTGCACGAGCGTGTGATCTATGTCATGGGGATATTGGGGAATCGTAGCGGGTCTCGTTGCGATGGTGGGGATGTCCTTGGCCTGCATCCTGTTGTCCTCTTCGAAAGTGACGGAGCCAAGCCCTCCACGAAACAATAATATCGACGTGCCAAGAACGCTGACGAAGCAGGCTCCGGAACACCATCGCCAGGCCGCATAGCCGTATTCCAGAGACCCGGATGACTCGCAATTCCGCGTTGAACCTCCGGCCGTGAGGCTATGTCATGTCCATCCGGTTGCTCATTGCCGAACATCAACGACTGTTCAGGCAAAGTCTGCGGGTACTCTTAGCGCACGAAAGAGATCTCATCGTCGTTGCGGAGGCTGCGGATGGCCGTGAGGCGTTTGATCTGGCGATGAGGCTCAAGCCCGATCTTGTACTCATGGACATCGACATGCCGAATCTTGACGGAGTGACGACGACGAAACTGCTTCGCGGTTGCCTGCCCAATACAAAAGTCTTATTGCTCGCCATACATGATGAAGACACGCGGATCGTCACGGCATTGCAAGCTGGAGCGTTTGGCTACATCCTCACAGACGTGGACCAGGCCGACCTGTTACACATCATCCGCGCCGCCTATCGTGGGGAACATTTCCTGTCACCCTCCATGCCTGATCACTTTGCGCGCCAGGCGCTGGCGGCGGTCGGGCAGGCAGGAGGCGACAGCCACACGCTCCTGTCCCGCCTGACTGAACGTGAACGAGAGATCTTGGCCTGCGCGGCAGCCGGCTGGAGCAACAAAGAAATTTCCGACCACCTGTATGTTTCTGTCGATACGGTCAAGACACACCTCCACCATATTTATCAGAAGCTCTCCGTAGATGGGCGCGTCGAGGCTATTCTGGCTTTCTTGCAAACGAAATAGGTTGCTCGGCCCTCTTCTCATCTCACCCAAACGGTGTAGCGCAATTCCATCCTTTAGGCGATAGCGGCGAGCTTATTCAAAGCTGTAGCTTGTTATCGACTGTGTGAGGTGTGTGAGGCTGGAAGCGGATACACCAATGCACAGATCCAATGTCCGGCAAAGGAGGTGAGTGAGATGCGTGACATGCACATCGTCGATCACGTATGGGAGAATGGGATGTTGTACATATTGGGGGCGTTTTTCGTGGGGATCATTGCATTCGCGCTGACGATGGCTGGTTTCTAGGCGACTAGGCGTGACGGTCGATACCAGCGCCAACTCTAGGTTCCGAATGTATGTCCTCAAGAAGGAGCCCGCCGGAGCCGCCATCAGGCGGCTCCGGATCTGTCACCTGAGTGTTCATTGAAGATCCACACATCCTTTTTTCCCCACACCTTGAGTGCCGACTGAATTACCTGCTAGGCTCTAACTCTACGTACAGCACTACCAGCCCTGCTTAGCAAAGGGACAGGGAATTGAGGATGCGTCTAGCCCTGCTGTTGATCATCATCGGTCTCGTCATCTTCGGCCCGCAACTATGGACCAGGCGGGTGTTTGCTCAATATAACGGCCCCCGTCCGGACTACCCTGGAACCGGCGGGGAACTGGCCCGGCACTTGCTTGATCGGTTTGACATGAACCACATCAAGGTGGAAATGACCGAGTTGGGCGACCATTACGATCCTGAATCCAGAGCGGTCCGCCTGACGCGAGACAAATTCAGCGGAAAGTCCCTCACCGCCCTCACGGTCGCTGCGCATGAAGTCGGGCACGCCATTCAAGATCATACGGGCTACCAGCCGCTGACCGAACGCGCACGGCTCGTGCGGATCGCTCAGGGAGCAGAAAAAGTCGGCGCATTGGTCATGATGGGCATTCCGATTGCGACCGCACTGGCCAAAACTCCCACAGCCGGCATGCTGGTCATGCTTGCCGGAATGGCCACGATGGGAATTTCCACACTGGTGCATTTCTTCACCCTTCCGGTCGAATGGGATGCCAGCTTCAGGCGCGCCCTTCCCGTCCTTCAGCAAGGAAACTACCTGTCTGCTGAAGATATGCGGGGTGCTCGCCGCATTCTCACCGCGGCCGCGCTGACCTACCTGGCGGCTTCGCTAGGGAGTCTGCTCAACCTCTGGCGGTGGATCGGCTTCTTGCGGCGATAGTCCCGGATAGTTCGGACATCCGCTTACCCCGCTCACCCTGACTGAAATATGATGTGCGCTTGAAAGAATGGAGCCGGCGACCCGGATTGAACGGGCGACCTGCGGTTTACGAAACCGCTGCTCTACCAACTGAGCTACGCCGGCACTTTCGAGGATATGTACAGGAGTCAGCCATCCCGCAATTGGACCGCCTGGTCGAACGGGCATGATACTGGCGCGCTGTGCAGCCTGTCAACGAAGGAGCCCTCCAAATACTACGGCTTGGGTCCCATGTCCACCGGCTTCGGTGCTTGTACAGGAGCATCGGCCGAGGGCTCCGCCTTCTTCGCCTGAGCGGGAGGCTTGGGATTATTCCCTTTGGCCATCGGATGAATCCTGACGACTGCTCCCTGCCCTGGCGGTGGAGAACAGAGTGGCCGCTGCGCATTGCCGAATTGTTCCCGTGCCGCATGGATGACTTCACCGCGCACATAGGTGCAGAGTTCGCCGGCCACGACCGTTCCATCCCGATCGACATCGGCCAAGCCCTGCAACCCCCTCAGTAAGTAATAGGTAAACAGCCCGTGCTTGCCCTGCTCGTAGGCATGCGCTTCCTGAAGGTTTCTATTGCCCACCATCCACATGACGTCGTCTCTGTCGTCCTCCGCGCCGTCTCCCCAATCGGCTTGCGGAGTGGTACCGGGGTCCGCGCCAGGCGATGGATCGAGCGACACCTCGAACATCATGATAGCCCGTTGAATCGGCAACCGGGCCAGCACTTCTTGTATATGCCGAACAGGGTACAGGCGGTTCGGTGATGCAATGGTTCCGTCATACGGCACCAGCGAGACCGCCCCGCTTGTGCCATCCACCAACGCTCGTCCTGCGAAATACACGTACACAACGGTCTCGGCATCCACTCGCTTGGGAAGCCACTCGTCGAATGTTTCCGCGAGATCCGCCTTCAATGCAAATTTATCGACTAACACATGGACGCGGTCGCCCGGAATCCCTCCGATCGCGCGCAAATACGCGGCCGTGACTTCCGCATCACGATCCGCATATTTGACTGTCGGCACCCGTTCGTCTCTAAATCGTCCGACCCCGATCGCGATCACAACCGTCCTTGTCTGCTTGGATGCCGCCAACGGCTTCGGGAGGCGATCGACATCCGACACGATCGCACCGGAATCTCCCTTCTCCGGCTTGACCTGGAAAATAAACTTTTTAGCCGACGGAAGGGATGCCAGCGGTGTGAGGCTGCGTACACTCAACACCAATTCTCCCTGCGTCGCGTCTTTCAAGTCCATCACCCGATTCGTAACCGATGTGCGTTTGATTTCTCCCGGCTGTACATCGCCGATCGCCACAGATTGGGGAAAGTGTTCTGTCAACGCACCCTCGCCCCCGATGAGCACTTCAACACCCTCTGCCTCTGCCTGCCCCTCGTTCTTGACCTCGACTTCGATCGTGAGGGACTCGCCCTGCTGCAGCATATGGTCTTGGCTCTCATCACGCACAATGGCATGGAAGGTCAGGGTCGTGGCCTGGAGTCTACTGCTCGCAGCAGGGCCCCCCGCCGGCGGCGCGACCCTATTGGCCTGCACGCCTCCGGTCACAGACGCTGATGAAGCTATGCCGGCCTGTTGCGTGGACAGCGACGCAGCTGTGGGAATGCGGGTCTTTTGCTGTTCAGCATATTCTCGAACCCGGACGGATGCTGCGACCTGCTTGGCCAACCCTTCGGTGACGGCGTCGACGGCCTCCTGGACAATCGGCTCCAATCCCCTCACCTCACAAGACTGATCTGTCACGGTGACTTCCCCGCGGCCGACGCTTTGCAGTTTCTTTGCGAACAGCGTCTTGCCGTCCTCTGCAAGAAACACCATCTCCGCCCCAAGTGTCACCGACACCGGGTAGGCGCCTTGAATGTGCCGGGGAATGACGAGGTCGATATGTTTCAATCCCAACCCGACTTCAATCACCCCGGCAGCAGTCACTCGCTGTTCGAGGCCGAACTGGGGAGTCACACCGTGAAAGACTCGGTTGAGTTTCCTGGGCACGGCTTCCACAAGCGGATCGGCAACTGAAAACACAGCCGGTTGGCCGCAGGCATCTTTGTAGGGAATCACTGCCGTACTGATACTGGGGGAAAGCCAGAGCGATGGCGTGAGCGGAATCGCCGCCGTATCGCTGCCGGATGATCCTCCGCTACGCTTGGATCCGATGCAGCCGGCACACAGCACTGCGAGCGCCACCACGACGCCAAAAGCAGCCTGTCGACGGATTCCCGAATGCTGAATGCTCACAAGATTCGCTCCTGGAGATGCTGGTTATACCGAAATCTGGCACGCCATACAATCAGTGGAAATTGACAAGCTTCACACCCTGCGCTAACGTCTGCTCCATGTCGACAACATCCGCGCCGTCCTCATCGACGCTCCCCGGCATTCCCTGGTCTGCACTCGCACGGCTGATTCGCTTGTACAATCAGACCGGCACCTATCTTCTGCTGCTGCCGACCTTATGGGCTCTAGCCCTGGCGGCGCAAGGATTTCCGCCGTTGTCTCTCTCCGTGGTTTTTATCCTGGGATCGTTTCTGATGCGAAGCGCAGGGGTCATTCTCAACGACTTAGCCGATCAATCGTTTGACCGGGAAGTCGATAGAACCAAAACCCGCCCGCTCGCCTCAGGCGAATTACCCAGACGCCAAGCTCTTATGCTTCTCTTCCTGCTGCTATTCTTATCCGGGAATCTCTTGTGGTTTCTCGACCCGTTTGTGTTATGGCTCGCCCCATGGGCTCTCTTGCTGGCAATCCTTTACCCATTCTGCAAACGATGGATTCAGATACCACAAGCGGTCCTGGGTCTCGCCTTTGGCTGGGGAACGATCATGGCTTGGGCAGCCGTGCGTGGGCAGCTCGACGGACCGGCCTGGTGTCTGTTCGGAGCAACTGCGGCCTGGGCGGTTGCGTACGATACGATCTACGCGATCCAGGATCAAGACGATGATCGCCGTATCGGAGTTAAATCCTCGGCCCTGCTCTTTGGGCCATTCATCTATCTGGGAGTCGGAGCAGCTCTCAGTATCATGCTGCTCTTGCTCTGTACCGCAGGATGGCTAGCCGGAATCGGCTGGCCTTACTATGCCACATTGACGGGTTTGGCGCTGTTCTTTTTGGCCCAAATCGGGCAATTGCGAAAACCGATCGTCCCTTCCCAAGCATTCAGGATGTTCCGCACCCACGTCTGGGTTGGGGCTGCAGTGCTGATCGGTCTACTGGCAGGCTTGCTGAACTAACACCCTCATCGCCTTGTGAGTATTCTTGATTGCCCTGCAGGTCATGTAGCAACCCGTGAACAACCCAAAAAATCTTCACACGCGTGCGTGACGCCTATTCGCTCGGCTTCCCCGGAACAGCCTCGGCCTTTGCCCCCCGCAAGGTATCGACATACATGGTAACGGCCTTGGCGTCCGCATCGCTGAGCCCTAACGCCGGCATGCGCGTGTGGGCATCCATCGCCTGCGGATTCTTCAGCCAGCGATAGACCCACGTCGAATTCAGCCGGAATCCAGCCCGGTCCAGGGCCGGACCGATCTTACCACCCTCGCCACCAACATTGTGACAGGCGTTGCAGCCATATTTATTTTCATAGAGCCGCTTCCCACGCTCAACCAATTGGGCGACTTGCGCCGGAGGAGTCTTCAAATCAGGCCTGGGTACGCTCACGCCTCTGCCGGGTCTCGTTGAAAAATTATTCAACGCGACTTGCGCCGCATCCAGTTCTTTCTTGGCTTGCCCCATGGCGGCCTGTTCGTCCGCATAGGCGGATTCATCCACGTCCACGTCTTTCTTCAATGCCTCGCTTTTCCTCTCCGCTTCCTCGCTGGCTTGCTTTTCCGCCGCCTCATAGGCTTTCGTCGCCTGTTC
>MSXM01000053.1:0-1475 GCA_002083565.1 Nitrospira sp. ST-bin4
AGGTCCGGATCACCGGATTGAATCGGGCGGCAACAATGGCCCCCATATACAGCACCGCACGCACCTGCGCGCGGCCGCCCCACACCGTCCGTCTCCCTCGGAGTGTCCCGCTATCGCGATTCAGGGGGGCCACGCCAACGAGGGCGGCGATCTGCTTATTCGTCAATGTGCCCAATTCCGGAAGACTCGCCAAGCGCGTCGAGGTCAAGACCGGGCCGACTCCCGGCACACTCTGCAGCAGATCCTCTTTTTCACGCCACACGGGGCTGTGACGAATCGCCTCCGCCAGGTCCGTGTTGGTCTGGTCCAGCTCTCGTTCAAGCCAGGCGATATGGACCCGCACTCGCTTCCGGATCGGCGCCGCGGCACTCAGGAGGCGATTCTTTTCGGCCGTGAGCATCTCGACCAGCTGTCGGCGGCGCATCAATACCGCAGCCAGCGCCCGTGTCTCCGCATCCGGAAGCGGTCGTGGTTGGGGGCGCATCACCTCGGCGAACTGCGCGAGCACCTGAGCATCGAGGGCATCGGTCTTCGCCAAGTGCCCACTCGCTTTGGCGAAGTCGCGCACTTGACGGGGATTGACGACCACCACGGGCAACCCCGCGGTGGCGAGCGCACTCGTGAGCGGGATTTCCATCCCGCCTGTCGCTTCCAACACAATCAGGGTGGGGCTGAGGGCACAGAGTTGTTCAACGACGGCGGCGATGGCCGACTCATTATGCGGATGCGACGACGACGCACCAGGACGAACCGCAATATCCAAACGAGCCTGCGAGACATCGATCCCGACGAAGACGAGCGGGCTCATGATACCCTCCTGTCGTGCCCAGCCTTGCGAAATGCGGGCTCCAAGGCCCTCGCAACTGTTCGGGCTTTACAGGTGACGAGGCCTGACGACCCGCGCTGACACTCGGTCTGGGAACGACCATGGAACCGACGGTCTGTCAGGCCCCAATTCGTGATGCGCGGCAGTATTATGCCGTATGCGGAGAGATACAAGGAACCAATATTGGTGAAATCGCCGCCGGTCTCAGAATTGTTTGCATCCGTGGCGCCGCAACACACCACAGATTTCGGGTTAGCCTCACCTCTGCTCAGAGGTGGCTGACGCACTCGACTCATATTCCGACGCGAGGGGGAACAAAAAGGGGACAGGCTGAGCTGGCCCGGGTTTCGTAGACACCAGGTTAAGAGTCACTGACCCGTCGCTCGAACTCCAGCGGACTCAGATAGCCGAGGCTCTGATGCAGTCGCTGGCGATTGTAGAACCCTTCAATGAACGCAAAGATCTCCCGGCTCGCATCGTCCCGGGTGCGATACCGCTGGTGATGCACCAACTCGTTCTTGAGGATGCTGAAGAAACGTTCTGCCACCGCATTGTCGTAACAGTTTCCTTTGCGACTCATGCTCGGCGTCAGCCCCAACGTCGTTAATTGCCGTTGATACGCCAGGGCACTGTACTGGGCACCCCGATC
>MSXM01000053.1:1548-11027 GCA_002083565.1 Nitrospira sp. ST-bin4
GGCTTGGCACTCATCGCCCAGCCAATCACCCGCCGTGAATACAGATCCAGCAGCACCGCCACGTAGAGCCAGCCCGCCTGCGTCGGCACGGCGGTGATATCGCCCACCCAGACCCGATTGAGGGCGGTCGTCACAAAGCGTTGTTCCAAGACATTGGGCGCGGGAGGCGGCAGCTGATGCCGCTCTACGCTGACACGAAACCGGCGGATGCGCCGCGCCTCCAACCCCGCAAGCTTCCGCAGGCGCGCGACGCGATGCCGGCCACACGACACCCCGTTCTGCTTCAAGGCGTGCCATAATTTCATCGCCCCGTACTCTTCGCGCCCCTGCTGATGCAGGCGGCACAATTCGGGAAGCAGCCGCTGATCCTCTATCGTATGGGCACTCGCGGGGCGATCTCGCCACGCATAGTAGCCGCTCCGGCTTACGGCCAGCGCCGCGCAGAGGCGCGTGACTCGATGAGCCCGTTCCTGCGTCTGGATAAACGCGTACCTCACGGGGACTCCCGCGCAAAGTACACGGCGGCTTTTTTTAAAATGTCCCGCTCCTCCGTCACCCGCGCCAGCTCGCGTTTGAGGCGGGTGAGTTCCGCGGCTGGTTCGGCTTGTCGGCCGAAACCTGGAAAGGCCCCACCATGAGCGGCGATGTCTTTCTGCCATTTGTAGAGCCGATTGCGGGGGATGCCGAGTTCCCGCGCGATCTCGGCGGCCGGGCGGTGGCCGGCATTGAGCAGCTCTACCGCCTGTCGTTTAAACTCGGGCGTGAATCGTCGTCGTTCTGCCATCTCACACCTCCGTGGGGGCGTATCGTGCCCCCTTTTGAGGTGTCCGTCAAACCCGGGCTAGCTCATTCTGAATTGTTGTGAGCAGACGCCTGAATCACGCGTCAAGAAAATCAGAATGTCTCTATTTCTCCCCCCATTGAGTATCATTCGTTTCGTTCACCCAGGGATTCGATGAGTTCAGGAGTGGGTTGCAGATTCTTCTTGGTCTCGCATGCCACGTCGTGACAGGACATCTCGACCAGGAACCATGGCCCAGTATTTCCCAAGGTGTAGGTCTTTTCCTGATACAGCGGAGTCCAGACGCCATCTTGTTTGACGCAGACGGCCCAAGGAAAGAGTGTGTGGCCCATTATGACCATAAAGAAGCGAAAGGTGCGAACGGGCGGTCCATAGAATCTGCCCTCATTCGTGGTCTTGAACTCATGCGATTTTCCATCGCATGGGGCGTCCTTATTTCCAGGATCTGATGCCACTATGCGAAGTGGCGAGTCGACCTTCGGATTACCCTCGGCTAAAAGGACGCCAGCCACGCTGGGGGTGAGGTTGGCGCGATGTGGCCAGGGAACGCAGCCTGCAACGAAAATGGAGAGGGTGACTACCAAGATTTTCATTTATGGCAACTAACTATTGAGGAGGCTAAGTCGAGGTCAGAATGTGATTTCTGAACGGCGAAATTGTTTTCTGACCCCTATTCTTTAACGCGACGGATTATCAGTCGGCTTTCGCTCGCTTGTTCCTCCGTTCCGGCAACGTCGTGATGACCGAGCGGAGGAATGTGTTGACCGCATCCGAAGAGCGAAAGACCGAGGCGACATCCGGATCGAGGATGACCGCGAAGGCCCCTGTTCTCATGCAGGAGGCAAATCGATTCGGTTTGGCCTTCGCATAGTTGAAGCGGTACTCAGCCCTCATCCCTTTCCCCGCCCTTCGAGAACGTTTACGAAGTCTCATGTCACGCGGCCAACTTAACCGTTACCGACACACCGGCTTTTGCGCAGAGGCCTACCAGGTAGTCGAGCGAGAGTTTGTCAACCTTGTTGCGCGCGATCTCGGAGATGCGTGGCTGCACGACGCCGAGGCGCTTGGCTGCCTGTGCCTGACTCAATTCTTCACGGGTCATCCACGTCCGCAATGCTTCGGCAATCTCGCAGCGGAGCAGCATGACGGCCGCTTCGTGCGGGGGGAAGCCCAAATCAAGAAACACGTTCCCGCTACCCTGTGTGATGCGTGTGCGCGCTCGCTTCATGATTGTACTCCGATGAGCTTATACCGCTGCGTTGCCAGATCGATATCCGTCTTTGCGGTTTCTTGGGTCTTCTTCTGGAAGGCATGCAGCACATAGACCGCATGTTCAAACCTTGCCACATAGATCACTCGAAACGCGCCGGATTCGTCACGCACGCGAATTTCGTAAGCGCCTGGCCCAACGGTGCGGAGCGGCTTGAAATCAGCCGGCTCGCGTCCAGCCTGCACCATGAACAACTCATGCCCTGCGCGTCGACGTGCTGACTCCGGAAAATCTGCCAAGTCCTTGCGGGCAGTACCAACGAAGCACAGGGCTTTCATCCGGCTCCCTATGATACGAATATTCGTATACTGCCGCAAGTGTATCGTGGTCTGAATGAGACGGGAATGGGGACATTCTGAATTGTTGCGAGCAGACGCTTGAATCACGGGTCAAGAAAATCAGATGTCCCTATTTCTTGGCCCCCGCCAGTTTTAGCACAATGCTCATGATGCTGCGCACATGTCACTTCTATCCCTGCGGCGTCGGAGGCATGTGTGCTCCTGTCGAAACTCACTTGTGCACTGTCTTGTTCATCGCGCGCCGACGGGTGGCGGCGCCGTTCGCGATTCCGGTAACAGGAGTGGAAAGCGTTGGATGGATTCGATGGCAAGTTCCATCCCGAGATCAGGCCAATACAGATAGTTGGGGTCAGGCCATCTCACATTCATGATTTCCGATACGGACGCATCTTGGAACCCTGGAAAGTCTTGGAACGGAATGAAAAGCCATTTATCTATGGTGCGCAACCACAACCCGTGCTTGGAGATGCTCGTGAATTGAACCGTAGAAACGTCTGTGCCTCGAGTAATGGATTCCATCCTGGCACTCCTGGTTAAGAGGCTCGGCGGTATTACATCCGAGCCTCGTGATGAACAGCAGTGATATGGAACTATCCTGCTTTTGCGAAGCCTTCCCTCCTCAAAATCTCCGCCACGTTCTGCCCGTCCACAAACACATCGGCGATCAGGCGGTCGTAGACATCGCGGCCTCGCGGGACGATGCGCACGATGCCGTTGCGGAGCAGTTCGGCCAGCCGTTGCTTGGCTGCCTCGCCTTCAGGCTCGCTCAGCTCCGGTGTGTCGATGCCGCGGAGTCTGATGCGGTCTGGCCCGGCACGAATGGTGTCTCCATCGACGGCGGATATGTGCAACGTGCTCAACAGTCTGAAGTTTCGGAGGGACCGTGCACGAAGCGTCGAAACTCGGGATTGTTTCTGCTTGGGTCCCAGCTTGTACCGGCCTTTCGGGAACCGTTGGGGGCGGCTGTCCGGCGGACGCCTGGGGCGCTGCTGGTTGTAGGTCGGCAGGCGATTTGAATTGGATTCATCCGGGGTCGGGTACCAGCAGAGATCACATTGGGGTTGCAGGGTCGAGTCAAGATCGGATTTCGACAGGCGCTCGGCGTTCGCCCACGGTTCCCATGGACCAGACCCAAGGAAAATGACGAGCGCCAGAGGGATGATGACTGTTCGGGACATTTGCATGGTCACCTGTGTCAGCATAGGCCGTGCCAGAATCAGGTTGGTTGACAATGAGGAAAATGGCGTGCTGCAATGGATCTCGTATCTCGTTGCTCGTGAAGCGGATCTCGTTCACGAGGAACGCAGGTAGTTCTTATTAGCCAGATACGAACGACGCTTCACGGAGGATGACGACATGGATATGATGGGACGGGTGGGGCTGGTTGAGATTCCTGTATTGATCGCCCCTGATCAGAAAGCCTGGATGGATCGCATGATTAAGGAGGGGAGAATCGCTATTCCCCCCGGTGGAACCTTGGAAAAAGGGTCGCTCTATTCGATGTTTATCCGCATGCTGCTCCATAATGCGATGGAAGAACAGAAGCGGCAGGAGGCGATGGATGCGGATGACGAGGACGACGAATAACGCAGTCCGCTGAAAACGGTCCCTTGCGTTGTTCTCACTTCACTTAAACCCTCAACGTACTGATACGACGTACGCTTCGGGTTTTCGCTCGTTGCGGCCTAGCAATGAACTCGTTTTGAGCGGACTGCCAGACACATGTAGCTCATATGGCAGGTTGCTCTGTATCTAAAATGACCGATTCTGTATCTCACGAGATACGAACGACGAGCGACGGTCCTTAGAGTGCTTTGAATGCGGTGTGCGCGGCGCGGACCGTCTTTTCGATATCCTGCGCGCTGTGAGCGGTGGAGAGGAAGGCTGCTTCAAACTGGGACGGGGCGAGATAGACGCCTTGTTCCAGCATGTGATGAAAGAACTGACCGTACCGCTTCGTGTCGGATTGCTTGGCTGTATTCCAATCCACAACAGGCCCCGGCGTGAAGAACGACGTCAGCATCGACCCCACTCTGGTTTGCGTGAGCGGGACTCCCGCTTTCTTGGCCGCTTCGCCGATACCTTTTGCCAAAGCTGCTGAAGAGGCTTCCAGCTTCTTGTAGAGTCCTTTTGCCCGCAACTGCTTGAGGGTCGCCAGTCCCGCAGTCACAGCCAGCGGATTTCCCGATAATGTGCCGGCTTGATAGACCGGTCCGACCGGTGCGATGAGATCCATAATCTCTTGCCGTCCGCCGTAGGCGCCGACGGGTAATCCCCCTCCGATGATTTTGCCCAGCACGGTGAGGTCCGGCTTGATGTCATAGAGCGCTTGCGCACCGCCGTAGCTCACGCGAAATCCTGAGATGACTTCGTCGAAAATCAACAGGATATCATTCTCGGCCGTCAGCCGGCGGAGTGCGGCGAGGAAGTCCGGCGCCGGAGGCACCACGCCCATGTTGCCGGCGATCGGTTCGAGGATGACGCAGGCGAGCTGGTTCCGGTGTTCTTTGATCAGCTGTTGGACCGCGCGAATGTCGTTATACGGTGCGGTCAGTGTATGTTTCACAAAATCAGCCGGGACGCCGGGTGAATCCGGAATCCCCAGCGTGGCCAAGCCCGACCCGGCCTTGGCCAGCAGATAGTCGCTGTGGCCATGGTAGCAGCCCTCGAATTTGAGAATGCCGTCGCGCTTAGTGAAGCCTCGCGCCACGCGAATCGCGCTCATGACCGCTTCGGTTCCGGAGCTGACCAGGCGGATCTTTTCCATGGAGGGGTTGGCCGCGTGAATCTCTTTCGCCAGCGCAACTTCCAATTCCGTCGGGGCGCCGTAGCTGGTGCCGTTGCCCGCCGCCTTCCTGATGGCGCTGACGACCGAAGGCGCGGCATGCCCGAGGATCATGGGGCCCCAGGACAGCACGTAGTCGATATAGACGTTTCGGTCCACGTCGTAGAGGCGAGACCCCTTGGCCCGTTGAATGAACCGCGGTTGACCTCCGACCGATCGGAAGGCGCGCACCGGGCTGTTCACCCCGCCTGGAATGAGCTGTTGGGCTTCGCTGAAGAGTTTGGCGGACCGAGTTGTTTTCATAACAGGGGGCGCACCCTATCATGCAGGACGAGAACCGGTCAAGAAATCCCGCCCTGAACAGATGCTGCTCACATCTGCTCAACCTGATGCCAAAAAACTGTCATGAGATGTCTCTCTGTACTCACTGTCCGGAGGGTGTCTCAGAACCCGCAGTTTCCAAAGGCGTTCTCTGTCGCCACGCGATTTTCACTTGGGCGCGATTTTTGCTTTTTCAGATAAGCTCCAAAGGAGATACGAGTCAGCCATGAGAATCATCTGTTCCTGGTGCCGTCGAGAAGGGGACATCGGATTGATCGGGGAAAAGGCGCCGCTGGAAGACTTCCGTGAGACGCACAGTATCTGCAAAGCTCACCAGATCACGGTACAAGCCCGATGGAGGGACGGCGTGTATGTACTGGAGCAGAAAAGAGAACGGCGGAAGGTGTCTCCTAGCCTGAAGAAGAAGATCCTACGGAAGAAGGCCATGTAGGCTGAAGGCATCGTCGGCTACTCCGCTGCAGACTTCCCTCTAACCTGGTTTATTCACAAAGACTGCTCCTGCCTCCGCCGACCCGACCAGCCCGCATTATTCATGAGCGCTTCTGCTCCAATCGCCGATCCGCTGCTGCGACAAGCCTTCGGGCGGCGGGCTCGCCCCTCGGGCCCTCGACGTACTGCACGAGTACGCCTCGGGACCTCAGGCCTCCGCGCGCCGCTCTCGCGACGCGGCTCCGCGATTTCGCGACGAACCATCACGAATAAAGCGGGCTAGGCAATCGTCGCCGCTCGTGCAGTCATCTCAGCCTTCCATTCAGCTCAAAACGCTCAGCCTGGTGAACCGGACCAGCACACAAGGATGACACAGATGTGTGCCCATCCTGTCTGTCCCGGTGGCAGATACACAGCGATCTGTATGGATGGCAAGCTTGCCTGGATGTCTCGGTGGCTGTTTGCTAGAATACGTCTCGACTCGGCTGACACTCGCCGTCGACCGTGCGACACATTTCATATCATACGGCCATTCCGAGATTCCCGTATTGAACGAGAGAACGAAGGGTGTCTATCGTGCGGAGTTCACGCCTCGCCCCTGTGATTGATCCGGTCCGCCGGAATGTGCCCGATTCAGTCGTCAGGCATGTGGGTTATACCGTTGTGGTGTGTGTCGTCCTCGGCCTGATTGCGACTGCCGGTATTGGACAAGCCCAGACCGGGTTCACCCAGAGCGGCTCGCTGAAACGGTCTCCCGCCGAGATCGTTAAGCGGTACGTGCGTTTGGATCAGAAAGGCGCCCGCCTGGAGGCTATGGGATTCGATGTGCTCGCCCCGTATGTCGATTGGAAAGAAGAGCCGTCGTGGGACCATGTCGTGGTGATTCAGGAGGCCACGGTGCCGGAGGATTACCGGCAGTGGACCATCATCGACAATATGGACATTATCATACCCGTCACCTTTCGGGTTCGGGGGTCTGTCAATTTCAAGTCTGCGGTCTTTGTGCCTGAGGATAAGACGGAAGAAGTGCGGTTCCATGTGAAGGCCGTGCGAAACAGCTGGCGTATCGTCGAGCCGGTGATTCCTCCTCATATCGGAGTGCCGCGGATGGTGAACTTTGCGCGCGAAGCTGCGCTCCATGAGCAGGATGCGGCACAGCGCGGTGTCCTGGCGGCGCTTGAAGGTTCCTTACGAAAGGCGAGATAAATGGGGAAGACGTCCGTACAGTTGCTCATCTTCGATCTTGACGGCACACTGATCGAGTCCAAGTGGGATATCGCAAAGTCCGTGAATTTGACCTTGGCCGAGTTGGGTTTGCCGGAACGCCCGTTGGAAGAGATTTTCGGATTCGTCGGCGATGGCGTGAAGAAGTTGCTGCGTCTCGCAGTAGGGGAGGAGGGCCGAACCAGCTTCGAAGATGCCCTCAAGGTGTTCCGCGGCCATTACCTCGCCCATTGCCTGGATCGGACGACTTTTTTCCCTGGTATTGAACCCATGCTGCGCCACTTCGCGCATAAACAGAAGGCCGTCGCCACCAACAAGTCGATCGAATATACGCGTGTCATCTTGAACGGGTTAGGCGCACAGCATTTCACCTACCTCGTCGGCGGTGACAACGGGTTCGGGCTCAAACCGGAACCGGGCATGTTGCTGCATGTCATGGAACAGTTGAATGTCTCGAAAGATCAGGCCGTGCTGGTGGGAGACAGCACCAACGACATCAACGGCGGCCACAATGCCGGCATCCGCGTCTGTGCAGTCGGCTACGGGATGGGAAATCGGGACAAGATGGCGGCCTGTAAGCCCGATTGGTTCATTGAACGGCCGGAGGAACTGATGGAGATCTTTATATGATCGTTCGATCGTCGCTCGTATTTCGTGAAGTGTATCTCGCAAAGCCGCCCCAAAAAGAGAGGGTTGATGAAGCAAGTCCCGTCTCCTGCATGAGAAATCTATCCTGCGTCCTTACGGGGCTTCACACCGCACGCTTCACAATCTGCGTTTTTGCCATGGCCCTTAGTCTTGTCTTCAATGTCCACGTGCTGTCTGCAGCGTCGCCCAGCCTGGCGGAGCGTGTGATTGAACACAAGCTGGCCAATGGTTTGACGGTACTGATGGTCGAGCGCCATCAGACGCCGGTGGTATCGATCAACATCACCTTCGCTGTCGGCGGGATCAATGAGCAGGTGGGACAGACAGGGCTCGCCCACTTGTATGAGCACATGGCGTTCAAAGGCACCAGGATCGTCGGCACCAAGGATTATGAAAAGGAGAAGCCGATCCTCGATGAACTCGCTCGAGTCGGCACTGAATTGGAGCACCGTCAGCGCGAGATCGCCAACAGGACCGGCGGGGCGACGGTCGAGGAGCAGGCTACCGTCGATGCGCTACAGAAGCGGTTTACGGATCTACAAGCGCAGGCGTCTCAATACGTCGTCGGCAATGAAGTCGCGCTGCTCTATCAACGGCATGGAGGGGTGGGATTCAATGCGTCCACCGGCAAAGACCTCACCCGCTACACGATCAGCCTGCCGGCCAATCGTCTCCCATTGTGGGCCGCAGTCGAATCCGACCGCATGGCCAGTCCTGTGTTGCGGGAATTCTATAAAGAACGCGGCGTGGTCATGGAAGAACGGCGGTTGCGCAACGAGGACAGCCCGAGCGGACTGTTGTTTGAAACATTCACCTCGGCGGCATTTCGCGCGCACGGCTATGGGGTGCCGACCATCGGCTGGGGTTCGGATATCATGTCGTTGACACCGGACGAAACCGAATCCTTTTTCAAAACCCACTATGGGCCGAATCGCGCCACGATCGCGCTGGTCGGCGATCTCAATCCCGAAGAAACGATTGCCTTGATCGAACGCACGTTTGGGAAGATCCCTGCGGCGCCCCAGTCGTCGGCGCGGGTGGCTGTGGAGCCGGATCAGCGAGGCGAGCGGCGGGTGGAGGTGGAGTTCGACGCGGAGCCGTCAATGGTCATCGGATATCATAAGCCGGGGTTGGGGCATCCGGATGATGATGTGTTCGATGTCATCGATGCGGTGCTCTCCGATGGGCTCACCTCCCGCCTTCATCGGAGGCTGGTGCGGGAACAGAGGCTGGCGGCCTCGGTCCGTTCAGATGCGAGCCATCCGGGTGTGCGCGCACCCAATCTGTTCATCATTATGGCGACGCCGCTGGCGCCCCATACAACGGCCGAAGTGGAAGCGGCGATCTATGAGGAGTTGGAACGGCTGAAGCGAGAGCCGGTTTCACCCAAGGAACTTGAGCGGGTGATCAATAATCTGGACGCCGATATGGTGCGTGCACTGCGATCCAACAGCGGTCTGGCGTCCCAGCTGGCGATGTATCAGGCGGTGGCGGGCGATTGGCGCGACATCCTGAGGTCTCGTGACAGGGTTGCCGCGGTGACCCCCGCCGATGTACAGCGTGTCGCGGCCCAGTATTTTACGAAGTCGAATCGGACGGTTGGAATGCTGGTTAAAAAGAGCAACGGTAAAGCCATAGCCGCCACGCAGAACAAAGGGGTGGCACAATGATGGGGGTAAG
>MSXM01000054.1:0-7101 GCA_002083565.1 Nitrospira sp. ST-bin4
CCTTCAGGCCCTGCTCTTCAATATACTTCTTGGCATTATCCCAGGCGCCGCCGCCGCTTGTCATCGATATCGCCACGAACAACCCCGTCACAATGCTGCCGACCAGCACACCACCGAGCGCCTGCGGCCCGAGAACCAGCCCGACGATCACGGGCGAGATTACCGGAATCAGCCCGGGAACCATCATTTTTTGAATCGCCGCCTTCGTCACGATATCGACACAGGTGCCGTACTCCGGCTTGCCGGTCCCTTCCATAATACCCTTGATCTCCCGGAACTGCCTCCGGACTTCTTCCACAATCAAACCACCCGCTTCACCGACGGCCCTCATACAGAGCGAGCCAAAGATAAACGGCAGCATGCCGCCCAAGAACAATCCGACCAGCACCTTCGGATTGGACAGATCGAACGCCGCCAGCGCCGGATTGTGCGCCGCGACTTCACGGGAATATTCCGCAAATAGCACCACAGCCGCCAACCCGGCTGAGCCGATCGCATAGCCCTTCGTCACCGCCTTGGTCGTGTTGCCGACCGCATCGAGCGGGTCCGTAATGTCGCGCACGGCTTTGCCCAAATGTGACATTTCAGCAATTCCGCCTGCGTTATCCGTAATCGGACCGAATGCATCGATCGCCACGACGATCCCGGCCATCGAAAGCATCGACACCGCCGCCACAGCCACACCGTACAAGCCGCCAGACTCCGCCCCGCCGCAGACCCAGAAGCTGCCCAAAATCGCCGCCGCAATCACCACCACCGGCGCCGCCGTCGACTGCATGCCGACTGCCAGACCCGCGATGATATTCGTCGCATGACCGGTTTCGCTCGCCTTAGCGATATATTGCACCGGCTCGTAATTCTTCGACGTGTAGTAATCGGTAATGAACACCAGGGCCAAGGTCACGATCAATCCGATCAGCGCCGCCATATAATAGCTCATCCCACTGACTCCGCCGACGCCGTTCATGATCGATGACGTAATGGGATAGAATGCGATCGCCGCGATGCCGCCGGCCACGAACAAGCCCTTGTACAAGGCCGTCATGATCTCGCCACCCTCACTCACCTTCACAAACAAGATCCCGATAATCGTCGCGAAGATCGTCACGCCGCCCAGCGCGAGCGGATAGAGAATCGGCGCGGTCGCCCCCTTGAACATGGTAAAGGCCAAGACCATCGCCGCGACCGTCGTCACGGCATAGGTTTCAAACAGGTCCGCGGCCATGCCGGCGCAATCGCCGACGTTGTCGCCGACGTTGTCCGCGATCACAGCCGGATTGCGAGGATCGTCTTCAGGGATACCGGCTTCCACTTTTCCCACGAGATCCGCGCCCACGTCTGCCGCCTTGGTATAGATACCGCCACCGACCCGGGCGAAGACCGAGATCAAACTGCCGCCGAACCCGAGACTGAGCAAGGCGTGAATGGCTTTCTCTTGCCCGGCCACCGATTGCGCGATCATATAGAAGGTCGTGATGGCCAACAGTCCCAGACCGATCAGCAACAATCCGGTCACCGCACCCCCTCGAAACGCGACGGTCAAGGCGGCGTTCATACCGTCATGAGCCGCCTGGGCTGTCCGCACATTCGCGCGCACCGCGATGATCATGCCGACATAGCCGGCGATTGACGAGGCTCCCGCACCCACCAGAAATCCGATCGCCGTCAACAGGCCGAATTTGTCGGAAGCGGCCCCTGCGCCCCAGAGCAGGACGAACAGCACAGCCGCCACCATCCCCACCGTCCGATACTGCCGATTCATGTAGGCGCTGGCGCCCTCCTGAATAGCCTTCGCAATCTCCTGCATCTTCGCGTTGCCCGCGTTGAGCTTGAACACCCACATGGCCAAATAGAGACCGTAGGCAATGCCGGCCACGGCCGCGATCAATGCAAACGTAACAATCGCTGAATCACTCACGGGATACCCTCCTAGTGGATAAACGCATTCCTTATGTCACACGGCTCCCCGTGGCTTCAACCCATCCAAAGTACATGAGGCGAGTGGGGAAACCGTAGAACGGCGCAGGAGCAGCGAGCAGCTAACTGCCTGAAAAGCGGAGTCATTCTATACAGGTAGGGTCGGAGGATCAAGATGAAATGTGAGGGAGGGGGCGACAGACAAAGCACAGGTTTACGCCGTAGGCCGACTTTGTTATAGTCCGCGCAGACGGAGCAGCTGATGGAATTTGAACCGAGCTATATCCTGATCGACGGGCAGACCTTCAGCAAGGCGAAGCTGGCCTTGGACAATCACGTGTATAAGAACTGCCAGATCGACGACTGCGACATCTATTACAGCGGCGGGCAATACGAACTGCTCGATACCCACGTCACCAATTCACGCCTGATCCTGAACCACCCGGCTAAAGCCATCTACTCGGCGCTCCAGATTTTCAAGATGAAGTCGCCGGGCTCCCGTATCGTGTCCGACTGATCGTTCCGCATGCCCTACACCTACGACTACACCAGCGTCGCCTCCGGCAACGAGAGCGCCTCTGCGCGCTATTGGCGCTTCGCAAAGATGACGCTGACGCGCTGGACGAGAGACAAGACGTTCGTCTTCGACGGGCGCTCCTACCCGTACCTCTATCACTTCTGCAACAAGACCTGGAAAAACGAGCGCGGCGTCGAGATCCCGATCTTCCGGGAAATCCTGCTCCGCCATCAGGCCGACCGCATTCTAGAGGTCGGCAACGTGCTCGCGCACTATGTCCCGATCCATCACGATGTGGTCGATAAGTATGAAGTTGCGCCCGGTGTGATCAACCAGGATATCGTCGAGTTTGCGCCGACGGAACGCTACGACCTCATCCTGAGCATCTCAACGCTGGAGCATGTCGGATGGGACGAGGAGCCGCGGGAGCCGGCCAAGCTGCTCCAGGCCATCGAGCATCTTCGGGATCGCTGCCTCGCCCCAGGCGGACAGATCGTGGTGAGCCTGCCGGTCGGCTACAATAAGTTTTTCGACGGATTGCTCCGCGACGGCAAGTGCCCCTTCACCCAGCAACATTTTCTCAAGCGGATCTCGAAGCGGAACTACTGGGTGGAGTCTGACTGGAATGGCTGCAAGGACGCAACCTACGGCCGATTCGTCGCCCACGCCATCTGCATCGGGATCATCCAGGGATAACTCCACGATCAAGATCGAGTCGTCTTATGACCGCGTTGAGCGGCCAGCCACAATGACCGTGCAACAGACAGACGCGGCCCACGATGTTTCACGGTCTGCTTCAACACGCTATTAGCCCTCAATCCATTCCACCTTTCGCTGTAGCACGCCATATTGATCTTGGCCGATGACGAGGCATACCGCCCATCTGTATTTCAACTCAGACCGGAATGCCTTGAGCTTCGCATGATCGTAGCAAATGCCACCAATCGCGGCTGCTTTTTCATTTCGACGACAAGGAGATTGCCCATGTTTGTACCGCGACGATGAACAATGATGTCTGGGAAAACGGTCACTGCCTCGTCGTCGTCTGAGGCATGACGCTTTTTTGAAATGAAGGCGTTTCACATCAAACCCGTCGCGATTATATTCACAGTCAATGTCGTAGCCGGGAATCTCCTTGGCCAAATGCACCGCGATTTGGTGGGACATACTTCTTTCGCTCGCATCGGCGGCGAGCAGGTGCTGGTCACACTTCACAAATGCGTCAAGGGCTCTATTCAGGACACCCTCAATCTCGGCCTTATTCAATGCCCGGTCTCCTGATTGATGGCTAACATTCAACTTCGAGCGCGCCCGGAAGCGGGAGCGCAGCGGACACTAGAGGACGTCGCTTCCATGCCCTTGGGGACGGATACAATAGGCTCGCCCCACCATTACTTACACGCTGGTTAATGAATCACTGAGGTGGTTTTCTCTGACCATCGACTCCATAACCTTGACTTCCTGAATACCCGCAGGCATTCCACACGACATCAAAGGTGGGTTTGAGAAGCTGGGCGATATCTGTTGAAAAACTTTCCGCCATAACTTCAGGGACGAGAAGGTGGTCCCGATCGACTTTATCCTCCCCCATCGGGAAGTAATGAGGTCCCACATACATCTTTGCCCCCTTCACATATAAGAGGCTAAGCATGACAACAATGGGCGGCGTGACCCCGAGATTTGCCTGGATGTCGAAATACTGGTGCACGGCACCCAATAGCTCAACCTCCCAACCTGTTCCAGGGATCATCAGCTGTCCGTTGTCGTAGGCTCTGATTCGACGAGTGTCAACCAACTCAAGTATCCCGCTCCGAAATAATTGCAAGTACGAGGGGGGAGGGATCCCTCTATTGACGGGTGAATATGTCACGGTGCCATCAAAGTTATGCCGACTGCTAAAGCCACCGTTTGTAGTGAGGGGTCGAAGCGGGAGGATGTTGGAATCAAAAATTCTTGATACATCGAAGGAGTACCCTCCACTAAATGTGTCAAACGGAACCACATGCAGTACCGTTTTCGGTCCAGGCGCTAGAGCAATGGGCGTTTGGTCTGACAAGATAAGTGAGATCCGCTCAGCACGAAAGTTTCTAATGCGATCCGCCGTGCTTTCAGAGAGTAAAAAGAGCGAGCGGAGTTGAGGAACATCGAGTTCATACTTGCCTGTTGAGTTTCGTCCATAGAACTTATCATGACCTCCGAGAGTTACTCGATGCGGCAACGTCCAACTCCTAGAAACTCTGAAGACCAGGACCTTGTTGCCATTCGACAACGGTATCAATCTCAGATTATAGGCAGTAACGCGAGGTTGAATCGCTGTACGAACGAGGTTTTCGAGACGGCCCATCGCCGCGTCCAGATCACCATTGAGACCTATGACCTCTTCCGCGACCCCATTTGGCGCTTTGACGCCATAAATGAGATCGCCACCGACGGTATTGGCGAAGGACGTGATGGCCGCTAAGAATTTTTTGTGATCTTCATAGCCGCTTCCAGGGAGTTCTAACTTGAACTCAATAGTTTTACTTTCCTGTTCGCGATCATCGGGGAGACGCAGAAGATGTTCTTCGGACACGCTGCCGAGAGGAATTGAATCAAGTGGCATAGTAATAAGGGCCCCAGTTGATACTTACTGGACTTCCCAGGCTTTTGCGGACACCTCAAAAGGGGGCACGATGGCCTCTTCGACAACTTGGTAAAGCTCCCCAAACACCGCCTTTTCTCGAAGCCGTGGCACCCGCCATGGATAAGGCCGGAGAACTGCCGACATAGCACTAGTCCTCTTCGGACCACTCAACAATCTTTCGTAACGCGCGCTTTCCTTTATGAGTTCGACTTCTCAATTGCATGGCGGACCGCCAGGATTAGGAGCAACTCAATGGTTCTGGGACACGTTTTCAGTCCTGGCAGGATTTCTGTTCCTGGCTGGAGCACCCGATTAGCCCTCTCTCTTTAATCGCTTCCTGACCCTCGCTGGATTTTTGCGACAATCCAATACGGCATGCACATACACGATGTTGTCCTCCACGTTGTAGTAAATGGCGAATGGGAACCGCTTGGAGAGACAACGGTGATGACCATATACAACTTGATGGATTCCGCCGTACATGAGAAGAGAATCGATATCTGAGAACAAGCAGTCTAGGAAGTAGGCCCCAAGGCCGGCTTCACGGCCTTCATAGAATCGGAAGCCCTGGATGAGATCATCCCGGGCCTCGTCCAGGATCCTGATTTTCACGAGACCTTGTTTCGAATGTCCGCTTTGGCGGTCTCCCAATCGACGAATTGAGATTGTCCCTCGGCGACTCGCTGGCGGCGCTCATCAAGGATATCTTTGTGCCAGGCGGGGGACTCGATGGCTTCCGGAGTACGGGCGATGTCTTCCCACAGAGACTCCATCGCAGCAAGCTTCTCGTGGAGGCTCATGTCTTTGAGAGGGAGGTTGAAGGACATGCGCTCAGTATACCTCAGCGCCGAACAGATTCAAATCCATCACGTTTCACGCCCAACCAGCTACCTGCTGACGGGAACGTTCTCTATCTTCTTCACAATTTCGATGGGTTGGAAGACGGGGTCTTGCAAGCCCTGGGAGGACTCGGCTTCGACCCGCTGGAGAAAGGGTGCCGGGCCTGTGATGGCCCCGTAATTGAGCGTGACTTCGACGTCGAAGGTCTTGGTGTCTTTCGGTGTTGGAAATGAAAACGTCTCGACTCTGATTTCATCCGGCTTTAACACCGTATCTTCCACAACCTTCACCGCTTCAAAATCAAAGACTGTCTTCTGCCCCTTGGCATCGATATAGGTCCGGCCATAGATCCGCTTGTCGGCGAACACGGTCTTAAGATTTTTCCCTTTCACATCGAGATCCAACACGACCGTGGCCCATGCCGGATGAGTCGCGGGCAAATGGTGCGGCACCAGGCTCTGGACCTTCACGGTCACCGTCGTCTTGTCACCCTCAATCTTCGTCTGCACGTCCAACTTCGCCGCCTCCTGGTGGAGCTTGCCGAGACGGCCTGGGAACGTGTGGTTGGCGACTTTGCGCTTCTTCTCCCCGTTCGCCGACTCTCCGACCTGTTCAGGCATGTGGCAATGTTGGCATTCTTTGCCGGACTTGACCGCCTGGCTCTGATCCCAATTGCCGAGTAAATCGTTGGCCTTGCCGAGATTGGCCGCCGACGGTATCGATTGGTGGCAGTTCAGACAGAGATCGGACTTTTGAAAGAGCCCCAATTCCATCGACTGGTGCGCAAGATTCTGGACGAAATCTTTGTAGGGCCCGTAGAGCGTCTTGCTGCCGATTTCGTATTTCGGATCCGGCGGATGTTTGGCGCGATCGAC
This sequence comes from Nitrospira sp. ST-bin4, assembly GCA_002083565.1. Lineage (GTDB taxonomy): Bacteria > Nitrospirota > Nitrospiria > Nitrospirales > Nitrospiraceae > Nitrospira_D. The sequence continues at coordinate 6,773 of MSXM01000054.1, forward strand.
CTGCTTGATCAAATGGCACTGCGCACAGGCCACACCGTCCAGAGAGGGATCGCCGGACTTCGCCTGGTCGATGAACAGCTGCGCCTGATCGGGAAACTCGCGCACATGCGGCGCATGGCATCGAAAGCAGAGCGCTTTGTCTTTGCCGCCCGGCGAGTTGAGATAGGCATCGAGCGACGCGCGGAACGCCGGAGAATGGATGGACTTCGACAAAGGCGAGGTTTCCCACTCTTCAAAGACCCGTTCGTGGCAACGCTTGCACTTGTTGGAATGGGGAAAAGCCTTCTCAATGAACGCTTGCCCCTTAGCGTCCTGGGCCAGCGCTTCGG
>MSXM01000054.1:7148-13995 GCA_002083565.1 Nitrospira sp. ST-bin4
CTCCACCACTCTGTAATTGGATCGCAGCCGGTTGCCCATTCTTGCCTTACAGCGCTTTCACACGATAGGTCAGCATGCGCGGTTGCGTGTACTCGTGAACGATTTGCTTCGCCTCGTCCCGCTCTTTGTCGCTCTTCAATGTCGCGAGATAATTGTCCATCAACGCCGGGGCGGGAGTCGGAATCAAGGCATAGGTGAGCACCGCTTCTACCGTCGCCGCCGTCCCGGCCGGCAGCGCCAAGGCAAAGGGAACTTTTCTGGTGTGTCCCCCCTTGATGAACGGATCAGGGATCGGACCACGCAAAATCTTGTCGTACGGCAATCCAAACCGCTTGGTCTCTTCGGCCAGCACCAGGCCCTGTGCGTCTTTCGCCGTCAGGGTCAGAAAGAACTGCTTCAACACCGGGTCGCCGTCTGGAAAACTGTGCGGGAGGCTCCCGATCTTCACGAGCGCAGTCCCCTCAACAGTACCGCCCGTTCGTTTCACGTCGAGATCGATGCGCGGCGCCCACTCAGCTTGAAGATTACGATTTTTCAACATGGTGCCGGCGCCGACCACGCCGCGAAACCAATGGCGGCCGATGGGTCTGGTCATGGCTCCACGCCTCGACGTCGAGCTGCCGGTCGAGGGTTCCATATGGCAGTCCTGACAGATCGTGCCCTGGAGAATATCTCCCGGCAGATCCTTCTGCGTCACGTCTTTGACTTTGTCGAAATGGCACGAGGCGCAAAAGGATGCCTCGCGGAACAGGTTCGCCCGCTTCGCTTGGTGCACCAAATTTTCTTCCGGGTCGGCGTATGGTCCGTAGAGAACAGACCCCGGCTGTACTTTGAACGTAGGCGGCGAAGCCTGCGTGCGTTCCACCTCATGAATCAAATGGCAGGAGGCACACCCGATCCCTTCCACTTGGGGTTTGCCCGCCAAGATCTGCTGCATCAATGTTCCGGCATGCTGGGGAAAGACCGTCATCGCCGGCGCATGGCACGACAGACAGCGGCTCTGCTCCTCCGCAGTCGGGTTCGTCTGCGCCCAGAGACCCAACACGGTTTTGAAGATCGGCGATTCCAGCGAGCTGCCGTGCAGCAGCGCCGCATCGACCCGTCCGAATGTCTTCAAATCCGGTGTTTGCTCCCTGGCGCCCTTCCACTCCTCATAGTGCCGCTCATGGCATTGCTTGCAATCCTCCGAGCGGATAAACACGCTTTCGATTTCGTTTACCCAATCAGGCCGTACCTGCCCCTCCGCCTGTTGAGCGATCGCCTGCCCGTGATACAGGGCGATCGGACAGACGAGTGCCAGGAGACAGAACGCCGTGACGCCCCATCTCCACTGCAATCGACTGCCAGTTCTGCTCGCCTTCCCCCTCACCACTTGCTACTTACCCCTTGCTACTTGCCACTTACTGACTCTCGCTAGTCCCGCTTGCAGCCCACAAAGTGGAAATTGACGCCCCACCCGACCGGATCGCCAGGATCAGCCGGTTCGTAGGTTCCGACGGTGAAATTGCATTCCTTCATGGCCTGCTTGATGGCCGACCCGAAATCCGCCATGGTGCGGATTTCACGCTTGTCGATTTCCTTGATGACCGAACGGACCTTGATGCCCGCATGGTCGGCCCGTGAATTACCGATTACCTCGAACACGGCGACACCCTGCGGACGCTCGAGCTTCAGTTCTTTCTGAATGTCTTCGTCCACGGCTCCGACGACGATCCCGAATTCCTCACCGAGCCGGGCCGCTTCTTCCTCCGTCATTCGATCAGACTGCGCCGCAATCTGTACAACCCCCACCGAAACAAAGAGGACCGAGCCCAACAACACTACAGCCAGCGCCCCTCCGTTCACCACATATTCCTCCGAACCTGATGCAACTCTTCTCTCTCACAGGGTGGTCAAACAGGCCATCGTTCTCACCCGCCCACCCCTGCGCGCCAAGACGCGCATTTCACCGAGCAAGGCCGCAGGGAGTCCGGCGACTGAGGCGTACCCTCTGGGGTACGTCGCAAGGAGACGGACGACTGAGAACGAAGCTGGCAGCCTGTTTCACCGCCCTGCTGCGGGGTCAATGCTCAGCTGAAACCACGGCGCCACCGCCTTCTGTCCGTTGCGCTCTTTGTTCTCCCCGTTCCACACGGCGAAGGAAACGGTTTGCACACGGCCGGGGATGAGTTTCGCTTCGTTCTCTTGTTCTTCGCTCACGAGGGGACGCTGCATGACGACATGCCAGACTCCATCCTTCCACAAGGCTTTTCCCTGCACCCGGCCCTGCTTCTCTTTCGTCGTCAATGTGCTGAAGCCACCGCCGATCAGATCTTCCACCGAGGAAATCCGGCGCGGAATGACTTCGAATGTCCGCACGCCGCCCTCTTTCTTCTCGGAACTCCGCGAAGCCCGCCGGTCGATGTCGCTTTGCCAATCCGCTTTCCAATGCCAGATGTTGATGTAGTGGTCCAATTGTCCCATGCAGAAAAATGCCGGCGCATCGCCAAGGGGAAGGCCGATCGCGACCCCGTCCCGGAACGTGCCCGGCGTCAGCCGATCGTTCTTGGTGTTGTCCTGCCACTCAAGAAGAAACGCAATGTCGTTGCCATTATGAAGCGACCGCACCACCAGCGCCCGCGCAGTCGGCTCCGGCCACACCGGACGCGTAATGACCTGGCCGCTTAATGGAATCGTCATCGGCGGGATCGCGCCCCACGCGGCGTCATCAGGCGCCTGGGGAAGGTCCCCCTCGATCCAATGCGATCGAATCGTAAGCCCTTCTGAACTGACAAGAGGAACTCCGAATCCACCGAGGATACTGGCTGCCAGGAGAAGACCGGACAAACACAGGAAGAGGAGAGGACGAGAGCGGCAGAAGTTCGTCATGCCCACCATGCAACACTTTCGTGAACCGGGTGCGCGGCGATGCGGCCTACGCGAGCTTGAGCCGGCGTATTTTGTTTTCTCCGCGTTCGCAAATATAGAGATGCCCTTGCGAGTCCAGCGCCAGGCCGACCGGGGCATTGACGACCGCCTCGATTCCCAGCAACCCGTCACCATGCTTGAGCGTGCCGGCCGACTCTTTTGCGACGAACCGTGCTGCGCCGCACCCGCCCATATGCTTGTCTTCGTACCCGCTGTCACCGTTGCCCGCCACCGTCGTGATGATACCGGTGCCGGCATCCACCTTGCGCACCCGGTGGTTCATGGTATCGGACACATACAGATTATCCTCGCGGTCGAAGACGACTGCCTCCGGCGCATGCAACATGGCTCTGACGGCCGGTTTGTCGTCGCCGTCATAACCGTACCGGCAGACGCCCGCAACGGTCGAAATCAGGCCCGACTGCCGGTCGATCTTTCGCACACGGTTACTACCTTTATCGACAAGATGCACATCGCCCTTGTTGCTCACCGCCAAGCCGACGACATCGTACAGACGCGCCTCCATGGCGGGCCGCCCGTCGTCCAGATACATCGACAGGTCCAGACCATCCGAACAGACCGGCATAAGCCATCCCTGATCGTCGCTGAAATCGATGCCGATCGCATCGCCTGACAACACCACCAGATTACGGGCGACCAGCGGCTGCTCGCGGGCCTCATCCTCCGCTGTCCAGGCTCCGGCAATCGTCGTGACCATACCGGTCTTAGGATCGTACCGCCTGATCTTATGGGCTTGTGTATCAGCGATATACAGCACGCCGTCCCGATCAAACGCGATCGCGGCCGGCCAGGTAAGATTCACCTCCAGCGCAGGGCCATCTCCGTTAAACCCATGCTGTCCCGTGCCGACCACCGTCGTGATAAAGCCGGTCTCGTGATCGATCTTGCGAATCCGATTGCTTCCGGAATCGCAGATATACAAATTGTTCCGGGAATCAAACGCCAGACCCAACGGCAAATAGAGGCCGGCCTCACCGCAAGGGCCGTCATCTCCACAGTAGCAGGTTTCGCCGATCCCGGAAAAATTGTGGAGCGTGCCGGCCTGAAGATTGACGCGGCGGATGCGGTCCGAACCGGACTCCGCAAAATACAGCCACTGCTCGTCAACATCGAGTGCGACATCATGCGGGAGCGGAATCCCCGCTTTCACCGCTATCTTCCCGTCACCGGTGCTGCGCGCTTTTCCGTTTCCCGCAAAGGTTTCGATAAAGCCGCCGGCTAACTCTACTGCGGTACCCATAGAAATCCCCTGCCTCTCCATGACTGACAACGCACGATCTGCTTACACGCGTGGAGCAGGCTGCGCAGCTGCTGCGGTCTGATTGGCTGAGACGGTCTGCGCCGACGAGTCGGCCACAGCCTGGGGGGCCGTCGCCTGCTGTGCCGCCGCCTGGGCCTCGGCTTCGATGGCGTCCGCCTCGTGTACGGACTTCTTGAATCCCTTGATCGCCTTGCCCAATCCCTCGCCCAATTGCGGCAACTTGCCTGCCCCGAAAATAATCAGGACAATGACCAGGATCAGGATCAGTTCTGTAAATCCAAGACTCCCAAACATGGCGCGCTCCTTCGTAAAGGGTGGATCAGGCTCCTGAACTGTCTTTCGACTTTTTCGCGAATCGCTCTCTCAATCGTTTGCGGGCGGCTTCGGCCTTTTCGAACATTTTGCACTTGTCGTACACACTGATGAGATTGTAGTAGGCCAGCGGCTCATCCGGATTCTGCTCAACGGCATTTTCCATGACCGTGACCGCCAGATCGGTCTTCTTGTGGTTGAGGGCGATCTCCATCAGCTTGAAGCTCGACTCCAAATGTTTCGGGTCCAGTTCGAGCGTTCTGAGGTAGCACTGAATCCCCATGTCGATCGTGTTGTAATCGGACACTTGGGGATTGTCCAACTCAATGTACACGCCGGCCAGGTTGTACCACGCAATCGGATCGTCCGGGGTGATTTCGACGAGGCGCTCATAGTAGCCCTTCGCCTCCATGTGCTTCTTCTTATCCGCATAGACACGTCCGAGATTAAACAGTGCCAGCACATCGTGAGGAAACACGTCCAACGCATGCCGAAACTCAGCCTCGGCTTCGTCCGTCATGTTCTTCGTGGCATAAATAGTGCCGAGGTTCGAGTAATACATGGCCAGCGAGCGATTCATTTCCGCGCGCAAGCCTTCGGCCATTTCAATCGACTTCTTCACCTCCGTCAGCGCATCGTCAAGCCGCCCCTGGCTGAAATACAGCTCACCGAGGCGGCAGCGCGCCTGGAAATCGTCCGGTTCGACCGCGAGCAATTTTTCGATCGCGGAGATTTCTTCTTCCGGCGAGAGCGGCTGATCGCCAGGATCCACTGCGGCAGCGCCAGGCTGCATCGGTTCCGACATCGGTGTTTGTGCGTCCATACGAATCTCGATTCCTGTGGTTCAATACCTGTCTACGCCTCTTCGGCGATCATCCGTTCCGGCGATCTCAGCAAAGGGCTGTTGGCAGCAAGCGACGATTCCGCGACGGGCGGCCTGACCCGGTCGAGCGTCAACAACATCACGCCGAGAATCACCATCAGCGTCAAATTGGAAAACATCAACGCGTATCCGGCGATGAACATGAGCCCAAGGCCATAACCGGCCAATCGCCCCATCATCAACAGCTTGATGACCGTATACGACCAACAGAGCAAGCCTCCGATGTAAATCGCAAAGGGAAGATAGAATGTATAGCCCATCCCGAACTGGAAAATCCAACCGATCCCCTGCGACGCCTGCCTGACCGCCGAGGCCAACGCCGGATTATACAGGTCCAGCACATAATCCGTGAAGATCAGCGCCGTGAAAATCGTGGCGGTCGTCGTCCAAAACCAGATCGCTCGATGCCGCTGCCGCCGGTTCTTCGTCCACAACGAGAGTCCCTGTCCGTACGCCGCGAAGACAAGGATGCTCGCCAACACCATAAGGGCTTCGCCGGCTCGATGAACTTCGTACACCAGGGGAGGAGCCGCCACTGTTCCGGACAACCCATAGATCGTCGACACGATCTGATAATACAGCCATCCGGATATTCCAAGGTAATAGGCTGCCACGAGAAAACGCTGTGCCGGTTCCCGATGGGCAGTGAGGTACTCTGCCACGAACAAGGTGAGCGTCACCAGCGCCACACTGTTGTAGATGATGGCGCCCAGCATCCCCGGCTGTACGAACAGAAACGCGATGGTCAACAACAATAAGAGGGCGGCACTGGCGATCCCAGATTTGGCCAGCCGGCCGGCATCCTGCCCGATGCCCCGATTAACCATCGTCAACGTGAGGCTCAAGAACAACAGTACCGCGACAATATTCAGCAGCCACGCGCCCACCTCCGTGAGGGTGGTGAACGTCGGCGTAATCCATGGATGCGTCCCCGCCAGCTTGCTCAGGTGCATGCCCAAACGAGACATCAACCGATACAGCACCAGCTCCAAGAACGACGCCAGCAAGACCAGCTTGATGGCATATTCGAACAGAAGACCGAAGTCCCCTACTTTTCCGGTCGGCCGGTCGCCTATCGCCGCAGCCTTGATCACAAACGAACCTCGCTACTTATAACCCGATCGGTTGAGGCGCCTGCACTGCCTCCTCCTTGGCTCTCGCAATATACAGCAGTCCATCAGCCATCGAGTAGTTGAACGGCAACTCGCAGACGACTTCACTGATCCGCTCATAGACATGCTGATAGAGCGTCTCCGCTTGATCCGGCGTCATGCCGCCTTGCACCTCATAGAAGAATCCCAAGCTGAGATCCTCCGACGAGGGGCGCATAATGCGCCTGATGCCGTACGCCGCCGGATCGCTCATGATCGGAGCTTCCTTCTCCAGGTCGAACAGGCAGGGCTGGCAGGAAAACCCGAATGACTCATGCAGCTTGGCGTTTTCAACGATGAAGTTCATCGTAT
>MSXM01000055.1 GCA_002083565.1 Nitrospira sp. ST-bin4
AGCACGTGATACACCACATTCGTTGCCGTGGGACGTAACGGTCTTCCCATACACAGGCCTCAGTTCACATCCCCACGACAAACAATGGTTCCTGACACTTTTTTCTTCGCATCCCCGATCTTATTAGCAGCATGAAGGTTTGCAAACACCGCTTGAACCAATGCATTCGTTTCCGACGGCCTTCCCAATGTAAGACCAGCAATCACGCCCGCGACAAGACGGGGCCCCGACTCCAACGGTGAGACATCCTGATCGTTTAAGACGCGGCCATACAGTGCGGCAAGTTCTTGCACATGCTGCATCGGAAGATATTCAATGGGCCGCGCCTCTGCGGCCTCAAACTCCACCCCCGGCAGCAGGAATGGATACAAGCCGGTGTCGATCCGGTGGGCATCAATCAGGCCAAGGAGAAAGGGTTCACCGGTGTCGGGGTCGATCTCCGTCGCATGGGCATTCACCATATACGCCGTCCCACCCGTATGGCCCACACCGTTGAGACTGCCAAGACGACTGATGAGATCCCCTTCGGCATAGAAGTGGGCGTTGGAGCCAATACCGGCGAGTACGCTGGATTGATAGCCGCCCTGGACGTTCTGTTGAAGTCCAAGGACTCCACCAAAGCCATTGAAGGTGGTGAGGGTGATGTGACTCTTGTCAAACGTTGAATCGAATGTGGGATCACTCGGCGTTGTCTTGCTCTTCACATACTCATACGCAGCATACTGTGCCAGACCGCCACCCAGGCTTTGTCCGGTAAAATGAATTGTCCCGCTATAGGGATCACCATTGGGATCTCTAAGCCCGTTAAGAAATGCAAATACCTGACCTCTACCGTTTGGCGAGTTCCACTGATTCCATCCTAAGTACTGACTGTTTGCGACCCAATCCTGTGGACTTGGTCCATCCGTCCCTCTGAACGCAACAATGACTTCGTTTGTCTGCTGATTTCGATAGGCAACAAAACCGAACCCATTTATCGTGGTGTCCCTGAACTCGATCGCTTTTTCAAATCCTGCTGGCACAGAGTATAGAGCTGCCCTCTGCCCATAATTTGTATCATCAAGAGATCCTAACTCTGTGGGTGCAGGATGCGTAGGATCAAAATAGGATGCATCCGAGGCCAACAGTGTCAACTTTGCGAGATCATTCAGGTCGGTAGGCAGTGCCATCACTATTCTCCTTCCCCAATGCAAAAGTCGATTGTCTTAAGAGTTCGGCTCCCCGGCTTACCAGCACGCAATGCCTTGATACTATCCGCCCCCGCCTGCGAGTGTAATTCATGTACAAACGCTACCTGACAACCATTGGGAGAAACCGCTGCATTCTTCAACATTCCAGGAACAACGCGAACAGGTTTTCCTTTATTTAGAAGATATCCTCCCATTGTTCCCACTGCAGCGTAGTCGCCTCTTCCTCCAGTGAAAAGTAATCCCTTCCTTGTAAAGAAATATTGTTCCCATCCCATACGTTCCCACGCTTGTCCAGTAGGCTTGAACTCAGTGGTCACAGAACCATCTGGTTTGAGTAGCCATGCTGGCACCGCATCAGACGTGAATTGCCTGGCCCGGAGGAGGTAGGCATCCGCAAACTCAACGTAAATTGGCGGTACCTCAACTTGATCAGACTTGAGTGGCAGCACTATTCCGTCTCTAGATCCTGGTGGATAAAGGACAAGCGGTCTAGCCTTCGCAGGATCCATGGACTGTTCACCGAAATCCACGTAACCATGCTTTTCTAACAATGGAAATCCTCTTCCTCGTCGTCCTTCCTCAATCCAATAGGGACGCTCTGCGTAGTAACGACAGCTACTTCCGTTAAACCAGTGCTTTGCTGGTAGTGACAGGACTTGCTCCTCGCCCGCTTTTTCCTGCACAAGCTCGTAGATCTTTTCTGTTCCTTGCCGCAAGCGATAAAACGATCGGAACTTACCAGACACACACCATTTTGATGTCCCGTCCCAGCTGTGGTCGCGTGCCGCCGTGCCCTTTTCGAGGTCCCACACATACACCCCTTGCGGAATCTCCCAGGTCAGCCCCGCTTGTTTCGGCGGCTGAGCTGGATCGAGTTCATAGCCAATGAATATAATTTGGCTATTGTTCAGCCAAACAGGATGTGTTTGCTCATCCACTGGAACAGTTGAATCCAATATTGGATAGCGTGGCTCGCCAAAAGCCGCCAACTGCGGGGTCAAGGCACCCACCATTGCCAGTACTAGGCCCGCTCCAAACTTGGCCATGTGCCGATTGTGCTTCTTCATCTCAAGCAACCATCCTTTCGTCGATCCTCCGGCCTTCACTCTCTCGCTTTCCCTTACCGTACATCCCGCAGACCCACCAACACTTGCCGAATCTGCTACTGCAACCGTGTCAGCACGTCCACACCCATCGCCCCGCGTGTGACGAAATGGTGGTCCAAGCCTCTTGGCACCGCTTGGCGATCCTTCGCCGTCATTACGAAAGGGCAACCTCCGTGCCAATCATGTTTGCGCAGATACCATAAGAACCTTCTGCTAATTCCGTGCGGATGCCATGCACTATGTGTATCAAGCTCGATACCATGTGGACGAAAACGATACAGAGGTTTGGGAAGTGAAGATATCGGACTGAGGAGCGCATGTGGGAGTTCCGTAGGATTCCAACACGGCGACGTGCTGTACGTTATCACGGCTAATAGTCCGGCAATAGGTCCAACCGGATCTATTGCCCCTTTCTAGTCGCCAATGAATGTCCTACCACACCCGACGCTGCTATCCCCAGTGCCGCGCCAGTGAAGTCAATCCATCGTCACGCCTGAACATCTGCACTCATCGTAGAACTGTGGACAGCTCTAGCGGGGCACACCAGATTCGGTTACGTGGCACTTGCGAACCGCAGGCTGGACATTTGATTCCTCGCGTTAACTCTAAATAGAGCGAATCTCCAACTGACGAGGGATCCGAAGGGGATACATCTCCTACGCGGAGACCATGGTAGTGGGCTGGCTTCGTATACGGAAATACCGTTTACCAGGCCGCAGCGGCGATTCGGCTCACACTTCGCGAATGATCCTATGCGGCAACATATCGTTTGATACTGAGTTTCTTGGCGTGGCTGCGGATCTGTGCCACATCGTACGCAAGCTGCATTCGAAGAAGGTGGTCCATGTCAGGGCCGAACGCTTTCTCAATGCGGAGAGCCATTTCAGGAGAAAGCGACGCTTTGCCGGCGAGAAGATCAGACAGAGTCGCACGGCGCACCTTGAGAATGTGTGCTGCTTTGGATACGCTCAAGCCCAGCACGTCGATGATCTCGGTCCTGATAAAGTCGCCTGGATGGGGAGGGTTTTTCATGGCCATGGCACGGTTTCCTTTCAATGGTAGTCGATTAAGTCAATGTCGCTGGCGATGTTTGTTGGTTCATGATAGCGGAACACCATGCGCCAGTTTCCAGTCACACTGACACTCCAATAGCCCTTCCTGTCACCTTTCAGCGGATGGAGCTTCCAGCCCGGGAACCGTCCCACCTGTTCAAGGGTGTGTGCGGTTTCAAGAGCCACCAGAATCTTTCTCACCCTATCCAGCTGGGACGCCGAGACGCCTTTTGGGTTGCCCTCTATGTAAAGCTGCCGAAGCCCTTTATGGCGAAATTTGATAAGACGCATATCATGCCATGTGCGGCTTCATTGTGTACGGTATCACCGTGCAAGTCAAGAGAGAGAAGCTATTCGCGAATACTGGGGACTCGTTCCTAGCTGGAGGAATGAATGTCCCCATTCGCTCCCCCGACTTTTCTCCGGGCCGGTCAATCGCTCCTGCTGCTACGGTGTGGTTCGGTGGGTCCAAACTGGCTCGAGCAGATTAGGGAAAGATAATGTTCACCTAACGCTATTCAGACATTGCAGAAGTAGAGTGGAGCCATCGGGTGGTTTAACGAAAGGGGGAGATCATATGAACTTCGATTGGATCTTCTTCGCCATCACCACATATGTGGTCTTGATGTTCAGCTTCATGGTCGCTCTTGCGATTGTGGGAGGCCACAAATGTCATTGGGGCACTCACAATCGACGGTGAGACACCTGAAATCACCGGATTTCAGGAAGGGGATACCCTGGGCTGGCGTCGGGGGGCACCGCCAACGGCAACGGCCTTGACGCGAATAAAGTCATGGCCTTTCCGGCCTTCAGCGACATGACAGCGTGACCAGCGGGAGTAAATGTGCAACGGCCCGACGATCCTTGGACATGGTACCGGGGGCCGCTCCGTCCACAAAACCCCAAAGATACCGATCCTCAAACCTTTGTAATTCCAGTCTCCGAAGACTGCCTCCCGGGTAGCGGAGTCCGTCTTTTGCCAAACCGCGCAGTGCCGGAGAGTGGTCGAAGTGGAGGCGTCAACCTGTGAGCAGGTTGGGTAGGAAGGATCAGGCACCAGACATCGCAGCGGATCCGCCTAGGACCCAGCCGTCATAAACGCGAATACAATGACAGCGGCAATAAGAATCCCGATGGGGATTAACATTTCCAGTGGATTTTCGCCGAACATTCCCGCCATGGTCGTCCTCCTTGGAGCTTACAGAACCGTCATTCTCCGGCTCCACCAGCTGCGCCCGTGGTCCGATCGCGTACCCGTGCGATTCTAACACGCAGGTCGTCAATTCGTGTCGGACGAAGGCTCTCAAGAGTTCCCTCCCCATCACGTCACTAGTCATGCCAGATTCCAAAACGGTCGCGTAGATCTCCCGAACAGCAGCCCGTCCCTCTTCTCTTCTCATACATCGCGGAAGAAATCTCCAGCTCTGGCCGACGCACTGACAATTTTCCCTTCCAAAATGGCCGAACCGAGACGTGTGATCTGTTTGGCCATCACACGATCCGTCGTCACTGGTGGAAAGTACCCGGTCACGACGTTCAAGACTTCCTGGCACGCCTTACTCAGTTCAAGATCCTGTTGTTTCACTCTGTGCCATTCCTTAATCGCTCCCGGGTTGCCTTGATCCCCTTTAGGCGCCCTCGACGGTATCGCCCTCATTTCCTTCCGAATCGCTGCAGCTTGACCGGCATAGGCAAGCTCGATCGCAAGAATCTCTGACAGGCGAGGCAATGCGTCGAAGGCGCGGATGGCGACGTTTGCAGCCATGCTGACATGATCCTCCTGGCCAGAATCCGTCGACAGAGAAAACAAATGGCTTGGCATCGATTGCCCCCATAACCAATTGGTCAGGCTGGCGCTGGTATACTCGGGAATCATCATGGCTGATTGACACGATTGGCGTCGTTCGATCTCTCTCCGTGCTTGATCAGAAACACCGGACATGTCCACAGGAGGGATTTTCCCCGGCCATTTAAGATGGGCGCCGAGCCCTTTGTTTCTATCGCCATCCACATACCGGACGCTGCGCATGTTTGACAGCCTTGCCATGATGGAGGCCGCCTGTAGCAGGCCGTAGCAATCCACGGCGATCGGCATCCCGTGAAAGTGGCCGGCACTCACGATTTCTACGACCTTGTCGAGATACTTATCCTTGTGTTCGATTGCGCTATTGTTGGTCGCACGCAACACGATGGGATTATCGGTCACGCTATTGATTTCAATTTCGACTGTGGCCTTGGCGCGCCAAATCAGCTCGAGGCATGGCCCAAGGATCTGGGCTGCGCATCGCAGATTGTAGGGATCCTGAATCTCTCCGTCGATTTCATATCTGCGATGGAGTTCACGAATCCTGGAGCCTTCCATCAATCTCAGAATGCAGTCGGCAATGGTCTGCGAACCTTTGTGCCGCCGAAGATCGTGCAGATCTCTTCGGAACGGAGTATCCGCCCCTAACATGACTTGCGCCGTTAATGCCGTGGCGATCGCGGCCGTCTTAATGAGGCATACCATTCCCTCTGTCGCCAACGCGGTCAGGGCCGTGCTGTACTGCACCCCATTGTTGAGAGCCAACCCTTCCTTCATCTCGAGTCGCAGTGGTGTGAGGCCGCACTGTTTTAAGGCGGACGCCGCTGACACGCGGCGCGGCGTCCCGCCCTTCTGCTTGACCAGGCATGCATCGCCCTCTCCCATTAAGCACAGGGCTATATGGGAGAGCGGGGCAAGATCTCCGCTGGCCGAGACACTACCTTGGATCGGGACAACGGGGACCACCCCCTTGTTCAGACAATCGATGAGCGCCGTGACAACCTTGGAGCGAACGCCGCTGTGTCCACGCGCCAGAGACACTGCGCGAAGAAACATGGTCGCCCGAACAACTTCTATCGGAGACGGGTCGCCAACCCCACAGGCATGGGAACGAATAAGATTCTCCTGCAGCGCACTCAGGCTATCGGCTGGCACTTTCTCCTTTACGTTACTGCCGAATCCCCTGTTAAAACCGTAGGCAGGTTGACTGGTATCTTGGATGTACCCGATCACATCGTTGCGGTTTGCATCGATCATGCCTCTCGTCCCACGACCCAGTGTCACGAGGGCCCCTCTTACCACGGCGGTTACATCGCTGAGGGTGTAATGACGCTCGTGGTCAATCCGTATGGGCTCGGTCATAACTTTCTCCTCCTCTGAATTCCCTGCACAGACCCCGCGATGACCGGGACTGCGCTTCCAGGCTCGCGAAAAGGAGACTAAAGCACGGAGGAGGATAACGTCAAAGTTTACGATAGTGAAACAGTCAGCAGGGGAACCTGGAGGGGCAGGGCGAGTATTGCATTAGGGACCGGACAGAGGACGGACCTCAAGACGGGGTCACAAGTTCAGGACGACGGTGCCACCAGGCATAGCCTTTCCGTATCGCGCTGTCCCTGACAAAGCCGATCGACTCTATGACCGGCATTTTTCGACCGGCTTGTCGCTCCCCGAATATTGTCTCCGGTTCAGAACAACACCCTCTCGCACCCCGGCTATTTTTTACTCTTGTTCATGAGTGAATCCATCACCCCACCCACACCGCTGCCGGGCGATGCCAGCGTAGACAACTGATCTTTGGCCTGTTTGATCGATGTCATGTTCTTTTGGAGGGCGTCCACATTCTTCTGCATCTCGATCAGCGAAGTCCCAATCTGGGTAACGGAATCCTTGAGGCCGAACATCCCCTGGGCTGAGGCCACGTGGAGGGACACCCCTCCAAGGCCGAATCCGAGCAAAAATGCAGGAATCGCGATGATGGCTATCGAGCGCATGGCAGTCATGGAAACCTCCTTAGTAAAGATGGGTTCTCTCTCACCACTCACAACACCTGTCCAGCTATTCACTCATGGAATAGTCCCAAGTCACGACACGGCACCTCCTTGATAGACACAGGGAGGGAATAGATCCGCCGTTTGTTTTTGGCGGGTGAAGCACTGATCCCTTGCAACTCCGTGAAACGGGAGCGAGGCGTCGACTTGTAGGCTGCGCTAAAAGATTCCGGCTTGTTTTTGGAGCCAGCGGACGTACTTCACGATCTGCTCGACGTCATCCGGCTTCACGGCGTCGATCTTCGGCATGTCGCCGAACTGCCAATGGTGCGACTTGACGCCGTTGGCGGCGGCGCGCTGGAAGGCAACATCTCCATGATGATTGGGCTCATAGACTTTGTGCACAAGCGGCGGACCTTGCTTGGTTCCGACGCCTCCGGCACCGTGACAGGCTGAGCAATTGGCAGTGAACTTCTGTTCTCCGTCGCGCAGCTCGGCTGGAGCCGCACTGGCCGCTCCTTGCGGCGGAGGCGGCTCGGTTTGGCTGCATGCCGGTGCCGCACTAAGCACCAGTGCGATGAAACTGACCCCAAGCAACCGTGGCATCTTCATAATTGTGCTCATCTGGTTTGTCCGGTTTGTTTCGTTGGTTTCGTTCATCTGGTTTCTGTTGGTTTTCTGGTTACCCTCGTTCAACCAGAGAAACCAAACAAACGAAAGAAACCCTTTCGCATTTTTCACGATACCGCATACGGGATCGGATCCTCAACTCCCGCGTCGGCAAATCCCTGTTTGCGAATGAGGCAGCTGTCGCACAGCCCGCAGGCCAAGGCCCCGACTGGATCATAACAACTGTGTGTCAGGTGAATCGGCGCGTTCAGCGTCAGACCCAAACGAACGATGTCCGCTTTGGTCAACGACAACAGCGGCGTGCGCACCTCGATCCGTCTTCCCTCGGCGCCGGCTTTCGTGCCGGCCTGCACCACAGCTTCGAACGCCCGGAGAAACTCAGGGCGGCAGTCGGGATACCCCGAATAGTCCACCACGTTGGCGCCGAAATAAATAACCGACGCCCCCAGCACTTCCGCATGGGCTGCGGCGAGCGACAGAAAGATTAAGTTTCTTCCCGGCACATAGGTAATGGGGATGCCCTGACCACGGTCTTGTTCGGTACGATTTTTGGGAACGGGGAGATCATCTGTCAGCGCCGACCCCCCGATTGCCCGCAAGTCGACCTCAATCACGCGATGCTGCCGCGCGCCCAAAGCCGAGGCAACCTGAGCGGCTCGTTCGATCTCTATCGCGTGCCGCTGCCGATAGGCAAGGGTCAGCAGATAGATCTCATAGCCGTCTCGCTGTGCCACCGCCGCAACCACGGTGGAATCCAGCCCGCCGCTGGCAAGAATAACCGCCCGTTGACGCGTGTGCTCGCTCACAGCAGTGAATCTGCCTCACGTTCCATGCCAACGCCGCATGAGAGCATCCCTCACGTCCGGCACAACGGCATGGGACAATGTGTTGATGAAGTGGTGTGCGGCTGAGCGCCGCGCTGCCGGAACGGCTGACGATTAATCGCGATCTTCTTCTCGCTCGATTTTTTCCAACAGCTCTTCGCGTGACTGGCACTCGACACACAGTTTGGCGAACGGCACGACGTGCAGCCGTTTTTCACTGATTTCGACTCCGCAGTCGGCACAGATTCCGTAGGTGCCTTCGTGCAGACGGGTCAGCGCTTCATCGATGGACTGCCGACGGCGGTTGCGCATCTCCATCAACGAGATACCGAGCTCCCGCTCAAGGTCCATCAACGCCTGATCGCCGACGTCGCGCGCCGACTCTAAGCGCCGCTGCTGATCCTCTGTCAGCGACTGTCCTAAGCTCTCTTCGATTTCCTTGATGATCGCCTGCCGCTTCTCCAACAGCATCTTATGAAGTATTTCCTGACGCCGTTCCCTGGCTTCCCGCTCTTTGGCCGTCTCCTTGGGACGAAGGTTCGGTTCGGGAACGACCACCGCCGGAGCTGGTTTCACGGCAGCGGCCGCAATCGCCGCCTTCACCGCCACCACAGCAGCCGTCGGCTTCGACTTTCCCTGAGCAGGCCGAGCCGACTTGGGCTTCGACTTGGCTGCCGGCTTTTTCTTGGCTTGTATTTTCGTGCCCATGACGCTCCCACTCATTCCTGAGAAGTTTAGAGATGCCGAAAAAGCTCGGCATCTATATCACGGCATCTCATGTTTGACAAGAGGATGTGGTGCGACCCGTGGCGGACCGCTACGGATAGATGATGGTCGAATGGACGTCGTGCCCGGTGAGTTTGCTACGTCCGTTCAGGCCCTTGAGCTCGATGAGAAAATCAAGCCCGACGATTTCTCCACCAAGCTGACGGACCAGATTGACCGTTGCTTCAGCCGTTCCTCCCGTGGCCAGGAGGTCATCCACGATAAGCACACGCTCCCCCATGCCGATCGCATCCCTGTGGATCGCCAGAGAGTTCGCGCCATACTCAAGGCTGTATTTCACTTCGAAGCAATCAGCCGGAAGCTTCCCCGGTTTGCGGACCGGTACGAATCCGGCACCGAGACGCGCCGCCAGGATACCCGCAAAGATGAACCCGCGAGACTCGATACCCACCACTTTAGTGACTCCACGATCCTGGTACCGGCTCGCCAATTCATCGGCCAGACTTCGCATCGCAGCGGCATTCTTCAGCAGAGTCGTGATGTCGTAAAAGAGGATGCCGGGCTTGGGGAAGTCCGGCACTTCGCGGATCAACGATTTGTAGTTGAGTGCAGTCACGGAATTAGAGCAGGTCGGCTTGTGTCATGGTTTTCCGTTCGATGGTATTCCGCAGGCGACCCAACGCCATCATTTCGATCTGCCGGACCCGCTCACGGGTCAATCCCATCTGGCGGCCGATTTCTTCCAGCGTCCTCGCCTCGTCTCCATCGAGTCCAAACCGCGACACAATAACAGTTTGCTCTTTTTCAGGCAACTCCTTTATCCAGGCCATCAGTTCGGTCCGGCGTCGCACGCCGTCGGCAGTCTCGTCTGGAGACAGGCCGGTCGGGTCTTCGATCACGTCGCGAAGGAATGTATCGGACTGATCGTTGATCGGACTATCGAGCGAACAGGTGGTACGCACCAACTGCTTGAGATCCACCACTTCCTCTTCGGAGGTTTTCATTTTGACGGCGACTTCTTGCGCCCTCGGTTCACGGCCAAGCTCCTGCACCAACTGCTCGACCTTGCCGAGGTATCGGTTCAACCGCTCGACGACATGGACCGGCAGGCGCACAAGTTTCCCTTGATTGATGATGGCCCGTTCGATGTACTGCCGGATCCACCAGGAGGCGTAGGTACTGAACCGGAAGCCGCGTTTGTAATTGAATTTTTCGACGGCCTTGATAAGCCCCAAATTGCCTTCTTCGACGATATCGGAAAAGGGAAACCCCCGATGCATATAGCGTTTCCCGATACTGATGACGAGGCGCAAGTTGGATTCAATCATTTGCTGGCGCGCCTGCTCGTCGCCGGCCATGACCAGCTTACCGAGGTGCTGCTCCTGCTTGAACGTCAAGAGAGTCGACCGGCGGACCTCCCGCAGATAACTCTTGAGCGTATCGAGGCCCTCGGACCGGCTGGACTCTTTTTCCGGTTGATCGGCAATACTCGTCTGTTCAGCGTCATCCGCATCATCGACGGTCCGGCTTCGAGATTCACTCACCGCAGGACGCCCGCCGCGTAGTCGGCTCATACAAAATCGCTCCCTGCTTCCCCTAGGCCCGCTCCAGACGAGTCGGGCAGGGTTAGTACCAGATACTGAACTCTGAAAACCGGCCGGTCGCTTGCTTCCATTCTGTCTCGATCTTCGTCACGCGCGCGGCCGGCGGACCGGTCTTCAACGCATGCACGAGCGCGTCAACCGCAGCCCGCGTACCTTCCACATCCAGCTCGACCCGGCCATCGTCGAGGTTTCGAACCCCGCCAAGAAGCGCATGCCGCGATGCCACACGCGCCGCAAACGCCCGATACCCCACACCTTGCACCCGGCCGCTCACCAGAATCTGCGCGCGAACTGCTGTGGTTCCAGCCTCCTCAGCCATTCGCATTCCCGTGACTCATCACGACCTGAGGGCACGCCGACTCTTCATGTCCACGGATACTCTCACACCTCCCTACACACGTCACGCATTTTGCTATTCTGCACGGACACACAGATCGCAGAAGTGGCCGCGTTTATCACATCGCGAAATGCTGAGCGCGACTGATGCAGCGCCAACATTCGAGCAAGATGAAGACACGCCCGCTGAAGAATGTTATCCGCCGGCATCTATCACGATGACGCAATGACGGGCCGATGGGCCGAGCAGGCTTGTGAGCTTGGGATCACAGGAAGCGCGTATCCGCGTGCAACAATCACGAAACAGCGATGAAGAGCACGCGGACCACACGAAGTGCGGTGTCACCGTATGGGGGGAGAAAATACTTGTGGAGTCTCTCCGCCGGAATCAATGACAAAAGCTTAAAAAAAGCCGGCGGGTCACACGAAGTGTGCTGTGGTCGGGGCGAGAGGATTTGAACCTCCGACCCCTGCGTCCCGAACGCAGTGCGCTACCGGGCTGCGCTACGCCCCGACAAGAGCGAGAGAAACAGGAAACGGGAAACGGATTGTCTTACAAGATGGGGGTAAAACGCAACCCATGGGCATCCGCCACACCCTGACACGTCACCAGGCCGTCTTTGACGTTCACCCCTTTGGCCAATCCGGGATCTGCGCGGATCGCCCGATCGACCCCGTCCGAGGCAAGCCGGACCATATACGGCAAGGTGGCATTCGTCAACGCCAGCGTCGACGTGCGCGGCACAATGCCTGGCATATTGGCGACGCAATAATGGACCACCCCGTCGACGACATAGACCGGCTCAGAATGGGTCGTCGGCTTCGTCGTTTCGAAACAGCCACCTTGATCGACAGAGACATCCACCACGACAGACCCTGGTTTCATCCGCGAGACCGTGGCACGCGACACCATCTTGGGCGCTTTTGCGCCGGGGACAAGCACGGCGCCGATCACAAGATCCGCCTCACACACAGCCCGTTCAAT
>MSXM01000056.1:0-28822 GCA_002083565.1 Nitrospira sp. ST-bin4
CGAACGGCGAGGGCGACCGGGTCATCGAGATCTGGAATCTCGTCTTTATGCAGTACAACCGGGATGCTTCGGGGAAGCTCAACCCGTTGCCCAAGCCGAGTATCGATACCGGCATGGGCCTGGAACGGCTGACGGCGGTCGCGCAGGGAGTCTTGAGCAACTACGATAGCGATCTCTTCACGCCGTTGCTCGGAGCCATCAGCGCGCGCGCCGGCACTCGGTACGGCACGCAGGAGACAGCGGACCGTTCGATGCGCGTGATCGCCGATCACCTTCGTGCGATCGCGTTTCTCATGACCGACGGCATCCTGCCGTCCAACGAAGGCCGCGGGTATGTGCTGCGGCGGATTCTGCGCCGCGCTGCACGACATGGCCGGCTGCTCGGCATCGTCGAGCCCTTTCTGCATGAACTCAGCGCGATCGTGGTGAATCAGATGGCCGGGGCCTATCCGGAAGTGAAGGCAGCGGAGGCAACAATCGCGGAAGCCACGCGAGGTGAAGAAGAACGGTTCATTGCCACCCTCGATCAGGGCTTGCCGATTTTGAACGACATGATCGAGAAGGTAAAGGTGAGCGGACGAACGGTGTTGGCGGGTGTTGATGTCTTCAAGCTCTATGATACGTACGGGTTTCCCATGGATTTGATGACGGAGGCGTGCCGCGAACAGGGGATGACCGTCGATGAGTCGGGATTCGAAGCGGCGATCGAAGAACAGCGGACTCGTGCGCGCAAGACCGGCGGGTTCGAGCAGGAGACCGCCAGGCCGGCGGTGACTGAACTGGTCAAACGGGTCGGGGCGACCACGTTCGTCGGGTACGACCGGTTGGAGAGCGAAAGCATCCTCCTTGCCATCCTCAAGGGCGAACAGATAGTCAAGGAAGCAGCAGAAGGTGATGAGGTCGAGGTGGTGCTGGATGTGACGCCGTTTTATGCGGAAGGCGGCGGGCAGGTCGGCGACCGTGGAACATTGGCCGGCCCTGAAGGGCTGCTCGAAATCGACAATACGACGAGGCCTGCGCCGGCGCTCATTCTTCATAAGGGCACCGTCCGCAAAGGCTGTATTCGCGAAGGAGAGCGGCTACGGATGACGGTCAACGCGTCCACGCGCCTGGATGCCGCCCGCAACCATACCGCGACACATCTGGTCCATGCGGCGCTGCGCGATTTGCTTGGTCCGCATGTGAAACAGTATGGATCGCTGGTGGGGCCGAACCGGCTCCGGTTCGACTTCGCCCACTTCAGGCCGTTGTCCTCCCGCGACATCGACGACATAGAGTCAACTGTGAACGGAGAGATCCGCAAGAATGAAGCGGTACGAACCGATGTGATGAGCATCCAGGATGCGGTGGCGAACGGCGCCCTGGCGTTTTTCGGCGACAAGTACGGCGAGCAGGTGCGTGTCGTGAGCGTGGAGTCCTTCAGCAAGGAACTCTGCGGCGGGACCCACTGCCGGCAGACGGGCGACATCGGGCTGTTCCGGATCGTGTCGGAGGGAGGGGTGGCTGCCGGGGTGCGCCGGATCGAAGCCCAGACAGGCACTGGGGCCTATGCGCTCATGAAGAAGCTCGAAGCCGATGTCCGCGAGCTGTCCGATCTGTTAAAGGTCGGGCAAGCGGAACTGGTCGGCAAGACACGCAAGATGCTGACGCAGTTGAAGGACAAGGAGCGGGAGCTTGAAGAGCTGAAGCTGAAGATGGCTACGGGGGCTGGTGCTAAAGATGAAGCCAGTATTCAGACTATCTCTGGGGTGAAAGTCCATGCGCAGCGTGCTGATGAAATTGACATGGCTGGGCTTCGGGCGTTAGCTGATCGCCTAAGGGAGAGAGAACAGAGCTGCGTTATCGCACTCGGCGGGGCCTCCGAAGGAAAAGTGACTTTGTTTGTGGTAGTGAAGGGAGACAAGGATCTCCTCTCAAAGGTAAAGGCCAACGAACTCATCAAGGTGATGGCAAGCGAAGTCGGTGGCACGGGCGGCGGTCGTCCTGAAATGGCGCAAGCAGGCGGGAAGGATGCCGCCAAGCTCGACGCGGCGTTGGAAAAGGTCTTTGGCTTGGTCGAACAGGCCCTGAGGCGGTAGAATCATGCCTAGCCGCATCCTCGCGCTCGATTATGGTACCAAGCGGATCGGGGTTGCTCTGAGCGACGAATTGGGATGGACGGCACAGCCGCTCGAAACATTCGAACGGCGTACGCTGGATCGTGATATCGCCCACATCGCGGCATTGGTCGGATCGCACAGTGTCGAGCGGGTGGTCTTAGGATTGCCTCTTCAGCTGGACGGTCGTGAAGGGATTGCCGTTCAAGCCATGCGCGCGTTTGTGGTGAAACTGGAAGCGGGGTTGTCCGTGCCTGTCGTCCTGTGGGACGAACGGATGACCACGAAAGCGGCGGAAGATCTGCTCATCGCCGCAGATGTCAGCCGGAAGAAACGAAAAGGCGTGATCGACCGGATCGCGGCGGCCATTCTGCTGCAAAGCTATCTGGCGGCGCAGACCCCCGCAACGGCGAATTCTGCGACCGATTCGCATGATGAAGATTCGGAGTCTCTAGAGTGGCAATCGCATGAAGTTGCGCATCCTGCTGACCCTGGTTCTCGCCGTCGTCGTGCTCGGCGGACTGGCCGTGTATCTGACGATTCGATGGATTGAAGCTCCGGTTCTCTCCGAATCCGACCATCCTCCCGCTAAGATCGTGGTGATTCCGGAAGGGGCGGCGTTCTCACAAGTTGCGCAGATTCTTGAGCGGGAACAGTTGATCCAGAGCCGTTCTGCATTTATGTGGCTGGGAAAAAGGCTGGAGGCTGAACGAAAGATCCGCCCCGGTGAATATGAGCTGCATGCCGCCCTGCCTCCGGCCGAGATCCTCTCCAAGCTGATGGCAGGCCGCGTCGTCCTTCATTCCGTCACGATTCCGGAGGGCTATACGATCGGGCAAATCGCCGATGTGCTCGCAGCGCACCGTATCACCGATCGGGACGAGTTCGTCCGGCTGGCCCATGACAAATCTTTTATCAGGACGTTGGGGATTTCCGCTGAGAGTGTGGAGGGGTATCTGTACCCGGACACCTATCGGTTCCCGCGCCCCACAGCGGGAAAAGATGTGATGAAAACCATGGTGGATCAGCTGGCGCATGTCTTGACTTCGGAGTGGCAGATGCGCGCGAAGGAGATGAGGCTCACGACGCATGAAGTGTTGACACTGGCGTCGGTCATCGAAAAAGAAACCGGCGCGGGAGATGAACGGCCCCACATCGCATCCGTGTTTCACAATCGCCTGAAGAAACGAATTCCCCTCCAAAGCGACCCCACCGTGATCTACGGCTTGCCGAACTTCGACGGCAATCTACGGAAAAAGGATCTGTCCCATCCCAGTCCCTATAACACGTATCGATGGGCGGGACTGCCGCCTGGTCCGATCGCCAGTCCGGGAGCAGGCTCGATCCGGGCCGCGCTCTATCCGACCTCAACCTCGGATTTATATTTTGTGTCGAAGAACGACGGGACTCACGAATTTTCTGCCACGCTGGTGGAGCATAATAAGGCGGTGGAGAAGTACCAAAAGCGCTTCCGGCGTGTCCGTTCTTCACAGACATCTGTGGTTCCGGAAAAGAGGGTATTTGCCTATCAGGAAGGAGTATCGTGAACGATGCCTGAATGGAATCTGCCGAGCCTCATTGACCATACGGTGCTTCGGCCTGAGGCGACCAAAGCCGACGTGCTTCGGTTGTGTCGGGAGGCCAAGGAATACCGCTTCACGGTCATTTTCGTGCCGCCTTGTTATGTGGATGAGGCTGTGTCGGCGGTAGCCGGCGCCTCCGTTCGGGTCGGCATCCCCATTGGATTTCCCTTGGGGGGGCATACGACGAAGGCCAAAGTCGCGGAAGCAGTGGAAGCCGTCTCGCGCGGAGCTTCCGTGCTGGACATGGTCATCAATGTCAGCCGGCTGAAGTCCGGCGACCATGACATCGTGCGGCAGGATATTGCCGAAGTGGTAAAGGCGACACCAAAGGTCGAACATAAAGTAATTCTTGAGACCTGCTATCTGACTCAACAGGAAAAGCTCACGGCTTGCTTGCTCGTCGTCGAGGCGGGCGCCGACTATGTCAAAACCTCGACCGGGTTCGGCGCTGCCGGCGCGACAGTCGAGGATGTGCGGCTCATGAAAACAGCTGTTGCCGGACGGGGGAAGGTGAAGGCATCGGGTGGTATCAGAGATTGGAAGACGGCGCAGGCCATGTTGGAAGCGGGAGCCGACCGGGTCGGGACCAGCGCGAGTCTGAAAATCCTGGAAGAGTGGAGAGCCTCAAAGTAGCCGTGGCCGACCTGCACCGATTGCGTACAGAAACCATTACCATCAGTTACTGGAGTGCCCTCTAATGATCAAGCGTGTGTTGTTGTTTGTGATCGATGGATTCGGAATCGGACCGTTGCCGGATGCGGCAGAGTACGATGATGCCGAGGCCAACACGGTCGTGCACCTGGCGGATGCCGTCGGCGGGTTGAGTCTTCCCAATTTGGAAGCGCTGGGATTGGGCCATCTTGCGAAGATTCCCGGCGTCGCGTCGATGGCGCAGCCGCATGGCTGTTTCGGGCGGATGGGGTTCACATCGCGCGGCAAAGACTCGGTGTCCGGCTATTGGGAAACCAACGGGGTGACGGTTCATGAAAGTGCTGCGGTCTATCAGGCGGGGATTCCAGAGAATGTCGTGTCTGTGATCGAGCAGGCATTGGGACGGAAGCTGATCGGCCGTCGTGTGGCTTCTATGGCTTCGATGGTACGCGATTACGGGACGGAGCATCTCTCAAGCGGGGCTCCCATCCTCTGGACCGACGGCGGGAATACCTGTTATGTGGCCGCGCATGAAGCCACTATGCCCGTCGCCGTCTTGCATCAGCAGTGCCGTGAGGCATGGAGGGAAGCAAAAAAGGCCGGTACGCTGATCCGCATCGTCGCCCAACCGCTCACGGGTGAACCCGGAGCCCTCCGCCCTCAGGCCGGGCGCAAAGATTTTGTCGTGGAGCCGTCGGGCCTCACCATGCTGGATGCTTTGAGTCGGTCCGGCCAGATTACGATGGGGATCGGCAAGGTCTATGATTTGTTCAGCGGCCGCGGCTTCACGAAAGCGTTTCCTGCCGCCTCCGCGTTCGAGGACACGGTGGGGATGCTGAATAAGGTGCCGCGCGGCCTTCTCTATGTGAGTTTGAATCTCTTGTCGGAGGACAGCGCGCAGGCTGCGGAAGCCCTCCAGGATTTTGATCGCCGGTTGCCGAATCTGTTCGAACAGCTGCGGGTCGGGGATATGGTTATTCTGACCGGTGATCACGGCCGCGATGTGTCGAAGCCAGACAAGCTACCGACTCGGGAATATGTTCCGGTGCTCATCACCGGCCCAAAGCTGGCGCAAGGCGTGAATCTGGGAACCAGCCAGACTGCTGCGGACTTGGGACAAACTATCGTGGACACTCTCGGCGGTGACCGGTTGGCGATCGGTGACAGTTTTTGGGAAGCGTTGAGGCCGGGATAGCGACGTGAGGCGTTAGGCGTGAGGGGAAAGAATGTCATATGAACTGCGATTGAAAGAGTTGGGGATTGAATTGCCGGCTGCTCCGAAACCGGTGGCGAATTACGTTCCTGTCGTCAGGGTGGGAGATCTGCTGTTTCTGTCCGGTGTGTTGCCCTCGAAAGAGGGGCAGCTCGTCATGACGGGCAAACTTGGGGCCGACTTGTCCATCGAGCAGGGAGTGGCGGCGGCCAGGCTGGCGGTGCTGAATGCCCTGGCCATCGTGAAAGCCGAGGCCGGTTCGCTGGATCGAGTGAAGCGGATTGTAAAAATGGTCGGCCATATTGCGTCGGCGCCCGGTTTCACCGATCAACCGCAAGTCTTGAACGGCGCCTCTGATCTCCTGGTGGCAGTCTTCGGAGAAGCAGGCCGCCATGCCCGTGTCGCGGTCGGTGCCGCTGAACTTCCCCGCCAGGCCCCGATAGAACTCGAATTGATCGTGCAGGTGTCGTAGCTGGTGATCCGGCGGTGATTACGCGGCGAGTTCCGAACTGCGTCCGGCATGATCATCGGGACTCGACGTGGCATGCTGGGGCACATTGAGGCGGAGGGGAGGCGCTTCCAAGGTCGCTTTCACCGAGCGCAACAATGTCTCTGCATCCAAGGGCTTGTGCAAAAACGGCGCAGTTCCCAGGTTGATACCCTGTTCGAGCAGGTGTTCGTATGAAGAGCTGGAGATATAGAGAACATGCAACTCCGGCACAGTCGCCAGCATGCGGCAGACCATCTTGTCGCCGTTCACCGGCGGATAGACATTCTGGATCGGGCTCAGCTGTAACGTTGGTGAGATCGGGAGAAAGACATCGACTACTAATAAATTAAACGGATCCGATGACGAGGTCATCAGCCACATCGCATCGGAACTCCCCGATGCCGCCAGCGTCCGATAGCCTGCCTGGTTCAAGATTTTTGTGCAGAATTCGCGGATGATAGGATCGTCATCGACGACCAGTATGCGAGTCGTGCCGGGTCGGTGAATTTCTGTCAGCGCCATAACGTTTGGACCGGCTCCCTTGTCAGGTTGTCACTGCACAGCCGTGCGCGTTCTGTATGGCTTTATCGGTGCATGGGCCTCCAGACTTGACTGCAAGAGCCTACGTGTCCGCTGTCCTGCCTTGACTCTGGAAAAAATCGATTGTTATAGTCCGATCGGTCTGTTCGAATAGGTGTGTTCTTGATGGGACGCCCTGTGTTCAGTCATCATCGGTTTGTATTAGTGGAAAGGTCGCTATGACGACAGTGAGAGCAGTAGTTGCGTGTGTCATCCTTTTGGGTGGATTCGTCTCTGCAGTGTGGGCGGGAACGGCTCCTATCGAACTATCGTCCCGGTCAGTTCCACCGGGCGCGACTCTGTCGATCAGCGGAAAAGGATTTGGGACGTTCCAGTCGGTCCAGTCCAACAAAGTCACGGTGAGTGGTGTTCCTGCCTTGGTTCAGCGATGGGAGCCGGACTTGATCGAGATCAAGGTGCCTTTCAAAGCTGCCAGTGGTCCGGTTGAGGTGCGTATTGGGAAAAAGAAGATAGAGGCGGGGACCGTCGCCGTCGTCATGCCGCAGATTGACGCCGTCACGCCGGCGGAAGCCGAACGCGGCGCGTTGGTCCAGGTCACGGGGCGCAATTTCGGTGTGACGCCGGGAGCCCGTGATCCAAACACCATGTTCGGCGTGAACGATGTCACGGTCGGCGGTGTAGTCGTGCGTCCCAGGCGGTGGAGGGATGATCGGATTGAATTGGAGGTTCCCGCGAACGTATCGGGTGGAGAGATTGTGGTCCGGCTGGCTTCCTCAGACCCGCTGCCGGATGGATCCTGCTGCGCGCCGGTGGAATACGCGCGCAGCAATGCTGTGTCATTCTCTTTAATCCCCTCCGTGCGTGTTGATCCGGTTAGCGGGCCGGTCGGCACAAAAGTGGTGTTGTTTGGAGAGAGGTTCGGCGCCGGCAAAGGACCACAGGATTCCATTCTGATTGGAGAGCATCCGGCAACAATTGCTCAATGGAAGGATGATGTCATCGTCGCGCATGTGCCGCTGGGCGCGACCTCCGGCCCGATGAGTCTTGTGAAGGAGGGGCGCAGACGAACTCTGGCGCACTTTACTGTCCATGTTCCAAGAGTCACGGCCATCAGTCCAACGAGTGCGCCTATCGGCACGCTGCTTCGTATCAACGGAGAGCATTTCGGGTTCTATTCCGAGAGCGGCGCGACGCCCTACAGCTTTATGGATTTCAATACCGGTGAAAATCGTGTGGAGATCGGCGGCGTTCAGGCCGTGATTTATCGTTGGAACGACGATCGCATTGATGTGTGGGTGCCCTTCAGCGCAAAGAGCGGCGACGTAACGATCTATCGAAGTGCGAACCGCCCGCATAGCGATGGGTCCTGCTGCGTCGAGCGGGGTGTCTTGGCGATTGAGGCCGGAGCGTTTACGGTGGTCACGCCGGTGATCGAGTCCTACGATCCCAAATCGGCCGGTTTGGATGCCTCCGTCACGATCAAAGGGAGGGGATTTGGAGCGTTTCTCAAGACAGCCGAACATGCACAGCTTGCGTTGAGTCAGAAAGCTTACAAACGGCGTCTTGATGTGGAGATCAATGAACCGGAGACGAGTTCCACCGTTATCAGCAATGTCTCACGCACAGAAGTGTTGTTCAACGGTGCTGCCGCGCTGGTGCAGTCCTGGACCGATTCGGAGATCGTGGTGAAGGTGCCGCATCGGAATCTCTATGGCATCGGCAAAAAGGGAGAGTTTTTCGATGACTTGGCAACCGGTCCGCTGGTCGTTCGGCGAGGATCCTGGGATGTGCTTCCCGACGGGACCTGCTGCACGCCCAAAAAATGGCTCACGCTTGAGGCAGGACCATTTACAATCGAAACCAAAGGCCTTCCCGACACCGGGTATTGGAACAACAACCGGCCTGACGCGGATACGACCCAATAATGTCTGGTCGGCGAACGGCACGGTATGGCGGGCTCCGGGTAACGGCGTGTTCGTTTCTTATCTTGTGCACAGTCCTCGTTTTCTCTGTCCCGGCCAGGAGCGAATCGCCAGGGTTGCTTGTGCAGGCCCAAAGAAGCACCACAGAATCGACATTGATGAGCATTCAGTTCCATGGGCTTCAGAATGGTTGGGCCGCGGGATCCGGCGGGGTGATTCTCACGACCCGTGACGGGGGCAAGACTTGGCGGAAGACATCCAGCGGGACGACTGCTCTGTTACTCTCTCTGTTCTTTCCCGATCGACAGAGAGGCTGGGTGGCTGGGGCAGGGGGAATGCTGCGCCGTACTACTGATGGAGGAGAGACCTGGCAGCGTATCCCGCTTGAGACGCAGCAACCGTTGTATCATGTGTCGTTTGTGTCGCCGACCGTTGGCTGGGTGGTTGGAGGGGCCGGGGTCATTCTTCATACGGTTGATGGCGGGGAACGGTGGGTCGAGCAAACCAGTGGTACAAATGCCGCGCTCTACGCGGCGCATTTTCTGGATGAGCGGCGCGGGACCGTTGTCGGCGCGCTGGGAACCGCTTTGTCGACGGATGATGGCGGGGTCACGTGGGTGCCCCAAGAAACTCAGAGTGCGGTGACTCTCTTCGACGTATTTTTTACCGACTCGCTCAACGGGTGGACAGTTGGGAACGCCGGAGCGTTATTTCAGACAAGCGATGGTGGAAGACGCTGGATCGATCGTACCTTTCCTTGCGGAAAGGGCTGTACCAATCTCACGGATCTGTTGAAGATTCGATTTACAAGTCCTCGATCTGGATGGATTGTCGGTGGACATGGCGTGGTCTATCGAACCAGCGATGCGGGGTTCTCCTGGCGTGAGGAAGGCTCGATCGGAAAGGCATCGATCTTTGGCCTGACTTTTCCAGAGCCCAACCATGGCTGGGCAGCAGGCGAGCAGGGGACGATTCTTCATCTGCAACAGGGCCGTTGATCTTCTATTCCATTGAGGCACGGTTTCCCTTCACCGCTGAGCATATTGACTGGCATTATACCGGTCTGGCTGCGAAGGGCTCAACGCGAATGGGAAATATGTACGGGCATGAGGGGCATGACACCCGGCTCCGCCTCGCTGCTTGACCTTCCTTTTCGTCGGCTCCTATAATCCGGCTGCAGTATGCTTGCAACGCACTGATTCAGCTTCACAAAATGGCGGAATTCACCCATTTCAACGAGTCTGGACGAGCTCGGATGGTCGATATCTCGGCCAAGAATGCAACCGAACGGACTGCGACTGCGCAAGCCAGAGTTTTCCTTTTGCCCGAAACCCTTGAAAAGATTCAACGAGGGAAGATTGCCAAGGGCGATGTCTTGGCTGTCGCGCAGGTAGCCGGGGTCATGGGTGCGAAGAAAACGCCGGATCTGATCCCCATGTGCCACCCTATCCTCCTCACTAGTGTCGACATTTCCTTCACGGAAGATTCTCGGCCGGATCAGGATGGGTGCTGTTCGATCACCGTTCTGGCAACGGCTAAGACGACCGGGCCGACCGGCGTCGAAATGGAGGCGATGACCGCGGCATCCGTTTCGGCCTTAACCATTTATGACATGTGCAAAGCAGTGGACCGCGGGATGAGGTTTAGTGAAGTGTGCCTTCTTTCAAAATCGGGTGGGAAGTCGGGAACGTACAGCAGGTAAGGTTGAGGCTCAGGTGAACGTGTGGAAATAATGGTGACGATCAAATTGTTTGGCATGACCAGAATGATGGCTGGAAATCAGCCGTCAATTAATTTATCAATAGCTTACTCGATTAGAGTGAAAGACTTGGTTGATATTCTTGATGTCGAATATCCGCAGATCGGAGAGCTGATTCATAAGAAGAAGGTCCTTGTATCGGTGAATCAGGATATCGCCCATGAAGAGACGGTCATTCATGAGGGAGATGAAATCGCGCTGTTGCCGCCATTTGCCGGAGGATCGTCCCCAGTTCCTGTGAACGATGAAATGCTGGTACGAGTGCAGCGGGAAGATTTTTCTATCGATGCGGAAGTTGCCCGGGTGCGGAGCCGTTCGAAACGGATCGGTGGGATTTCTATGTTTCTGGGGGCGGCGCGTGACCGATCGAGGGGCCGTGATGTGGACAGCATCACCTTTGAGCATTACGAGGGGATGGCGCAGAAGAAGTTGCGAGAGATCCGTGAGCGAGCGCTCAAAGAATTCGACATTCTCGAGTTGCTGATCATACATCGATATGGAGAAATCTCGATCGGTCAGAACATCGTGCTGATTGTCGCCGGGGCAGAACATCGTGCCGATGCGTTCCGTGCGTGCCGATGGGCGATCGATGAGTTGAAACAAATTACGCCGATCTGGAAACTTGAACACACACCTGAAGGGGAGGTGTGGGTTGAGGAGCACCCGTAGGGGACGTAAGGGGTGAAGGGTAAGGGGTAAGAAGAGAATGGTTAATGGGGTCCACAACGCGGTCACGGATCTGCATGGGCGGCCGTTGAAGAGTCTCCGGCTGTCCGTGACGGACCGCTGCAATTTGCGCTGCCGATACTGTATGCCGGAGGCAGATTACGTGTGGCTGCCGCGTGAGGACATTCTCAGCTTCGAGGAAATGGCGACGCTCGCCGGCTATTTCGCAGATTTGGGTGTGAATAAGATTAGGCTGACCGGCGGCGAGCCGTTATTGCGTCGGGATGTCTCGCGGTTGGTCAGACTGCTTCTGCATGATAAACGGATTAGCGAGATTGCGCTGACGACGAACGGTGTGTTGTTGGCTGATCAAGCACGGGAACTCTACGATGCCGGACTTCATCGGGTGACGGTCAGCCTCGATACGCTCAGGCCGGAACGGTTCCGCCGGTTGACCGCACGGGATGAGTTTTCCAGGGTGATCGAAGGGATTGAATCGGTCGGAAAAGCCGGATTCGCCGAACTCAAGCTGGATACGGTTGCGATACGTGGATTCAACGACGATGAATTGGTTGCGTTGATTGAGTTTGCCAGGCATTATCAGGCTGAGGTCCGCTTCATTGAGTATATGGATGTGGGCGGGGCCAACGAATGGGCCATGGACAAAGTGCTCTCCCGTGAGACGATTCTTGAGGCACTGAGTCGGCAGTATGGTGCAATCACGCCTATGCCGGAACGAGGATCCGCACCGGCACAGCGGTTTCTCTTGCCGGATGGTACGAGCTTTGGAATTATTCCCTCAACGACGACGCCGTTTTGCGCACAATGCGACCGCAGCCGTGTTACGGCCGATGGGTTATGGTATTTGTGTCTCTATGCGGCATCGGGGACGGACTTACGCAAGCCGCTTCGCATGGGCGCAAGTCCTGAGTATATGAGGGAGATGATTCGGTCCGGTTGGACTGCCCGCCGGGATCGTGGCGCGGAAGAACGGAAGGCGTTAGAAAAGACCGGGCTCCGTGCCGGTGGATTGATCGACATTGAACGGCTGCGAGAAGATCCGCATCTTGAAATGCATGCGCGAGGAGGATGACCGCACGATTCAGATGACGTCAGCTGGTTCGGTTCAAGAGAGTGTTGAGTCAAGCACGGGATTGTGTCACGTAACGCGCCACTTCAATAGTCACATGCACTTTATCATGCAATAGTATGAGCGACCCATCATATTCGGCAGTGTTAGGCTTCGGTTTTTTGCTTGGGATCAGGCATGCGCTCGATGCCGATCATCTTGCCGCGGTTTCGACGGTTCTGGCCCAGCGTCCGTCCCTTCGGGCGTCCAGTGCGGTTGGATTATGGTGGGGAGTCGGCCATACCTTGACGTTGCTGATCGTCGGATCAGTCGTATTAGCCTTAGGAATTCACATCCCGCCGCAGTTTGAACTCATTGCCGAGTCCGGAGTTGGAGTGCTGCTGATCGTGCTGGGAGGTAGCCTGGCTGTGAAGCTGTGCCGTGAGCGCTGGCACATGCATCGCCATCATCACGATGGCGATGCCCATGTCCATCTACACAGTCATCAACTACAGGACGATCATCGCCATCGGCACTGGCTGACCGACTCGGTTCGTCCTCTCTGTATCGGTATGGCGCATGGACTGGCTGGATCGGCGGCGTTGATGCTCATCATTCTTGCCACGACTCAGGAGCTGGGTCCAGGGCTCCTGTCCATCGCTGTATTCGGCGTGGGGTCGATTGCGGGCATGATGGCGATTGGTCTCACGATCAGTCTCCCCCTGGTCTGTTCCCTTTCGTTTAGCCGCCCCTTGTTTCTCGGACTCCAAGGATTTGCCGGTGCCGCCAGCGTAGGGGTGGGCGTATGGATGTTGGTGAAGCTGATATTCGCATCCACGGGTGGGTGAGCAGCGCGTTCCGTTCCGGTTAGAGGTTTTGCACGTGCGTCGCGGGGAATGCTGTGCTATTCTGCGCAGGTATTAACGGGCCTTCCTGCGGCCGTCTAAAATCCGAACGAGGGATACGATTATGGCCTGGTTCAAAAAGGAAAAGACCTCTGAGCTGGCGGTGCCTCCGCGATCCAAAGGCAGTGAGGGGATGTGGCTCAAGTGTAATCACTGTCGGGAAATCGTCTACCGCAAGGAGGTCGATCGTAACAACAAGGTCTGTCCGAAGTGCGACTATCATTTTCCCATTTCCGTTATGGAACGGATCGGGCTGCTCGTCGATTTAGGCACCTTCAAGGAATGGGACAGCGATCTGGAGGCTCAAGACCCCTTGACGTTCCATGACACCAAGCCCTATCGAGAGCGTGTTAAGGCTCAACAGGAAAAAACAGGCCGCAAAGATGCACTGGTGATCGGCGAAGGCATGATCAATGGGAACTGGGTCGTGTTGTGCATCTTCGATTTCAGCTTTATGGGTGGTAGCATGGGCTCGGTCGTCGGAGAAAAGCTCTGTCGCGCCATCGATCGGGCGCTGGAGCTGAAACGGCCGGTTATCTTGGTGACAGCCTCGGGCGGTGCGCGCATGCAAGAAGGCATCCTCTCCCTGATGCAGATGGCCAAGACTTCGACGTCGGTGGCCAAACTGGGTGAGGCTAAGCTACCCTTCATTTCGATCTTGGCTGATCCCACGTTCGGCGGGGTCACGGCCAGTGTGGCAATGTTGGGAGACGTCATTATCGCAGAACCGAAGGCGCTGATCGGATTCGCCGGCCCCCGCGTCATTGAACAGACGATCAAGCAGCAGTTGCCGGATCAGTTCCAGCGGGCTGAGTTTCTTCTGGAGCATGGCATGATCGACATGATTGTCGAACGCAAGCAGCTCAAGGAAACGGTCAGCACCCTCGTCGGTCATTTTTAGTCTTCACGATCCTCCCGGTTTGTGGATGACCTATCCCGCCGCCATTGAGTATCTCTACGGCCTTCAGAAGCATGGGATCAAACTTGGCCTGGAGCCGATGACGGCGTTGCTCCATGCGCTCGGCCGTCCGGAACGTGCGCTGCGTATCCTACATATCGGGGGCACCAACGGCAAAGGGTCGACTGCCGCCATGGCTGCAGCCATACTCCAGGCCTCCGGCATGCGTGTGGGGCTCTATACCTCTCCGCACCTGGTTGAGTTTCGCGAACGCATCAGAGTGAACGGGGCGATGATCCCGGATGATCGCCTGGCCGGTCTAGTCGGGTTGGTGCGTACGGCGATACCGCCGGGGTTGACTCCGACATTTTTTGAAGTGACGACCGCTATCGCGTTGCGATACTTTGTGGAATCGCAGGTTGATATTGTGGTGTTGGAGGTCGGGTTGGGAGGGCGATTCGATGCCACCAATGTCGTTGAGCCGATCGCCTGCGCAATTACCACGATCGCGTTGGAACATCAGGAGTACTTGGGACGGACTGAAACGGCGATCGCTTTTGAGAAGGCGGGCATCATCAAACCTGCTGTACCCGTCGTAATCGGGAGAATGGGGCCGGAGGCCGGTGCCGTGATGCGCCATATCGCAGCGGAGCGCGCGGCTCCGCTGTGGGGATTGGGAGAGGAGTTTACCGTCGAAGGAGATGAGCCTGCGTGCTTCACGTATCGGGGGCGGACACGGGTGTTTGAAAGGCTTCGATGCGCTCTTTCCGGACGGCATCAGCTGGATAACGCCGCCTGCGCGCTTGCATTGATCGAAGCTTCCGGCGAAGTCGGAGCACGGGTCGATGAGTCCGCAGTGCGAACAGGGCTGCAAACTGTTACGTGGGAAGGGCGGCTGGAATTGATTGATGAAGCTCCGAGTGTGCTTCTGGATGGGGCCCATAATCCTGCTGCTGCCGTCGTATTAGGTCGCTACCTGGAGGGGTTTCTTCTGCGCCATCCGGAAGCCCGTATTATTCTGGTGTGGGGTATGATGCGGGATAAAGATCATCGGGAATTTATTGCGCCGCTGTTGCCGTTTATCTCCGAGGTCGTACTCACTCAAGCGGCCCTGAGCCGATCTGCCACGGTCCAAGATCTTCGTCTGGCTCTGGGGGACTGGCAGAAGCCGGTGTTTGATGCGCCGCAACCAGCCGAAGCGCTCAGGACGGCGAAGCAACGAGCGTCGGCACAGGATCTTGTCTGTGTGACCGGCTCGCTCATGCTGGTGGGTGATATCAAGGCGGCGGTGCGTGGCTGTGGGCTGTCCTTAATTCGGGGGTAGTCCGCATGATGCCTGACTTTTTTGCTGCAACTGCCGATCCGCTGTGCCGGGGAGTCGAATTGGGAGTCCCGTGGGTCACGTCTCATATTGTGAGCACGGGTACTCTGAGGACTCGAAACTCGAAACTTGAAACGTTTCTCCATGTTTCGATCTTGCGACAAACTGTTATGAATCATGCGGGCTAGCATGGTAGATCCTGGTCTGTGGGTCTCCATGCGACGCGGTCTCGTCCTGGTCATACTGCTAAGCTTCTTTCCTCTCGCGGCATGGGCTGCGACGAAACAGGTCGGCCCCGGAAACTCCTCGTCCGGTTCCCCGCCGATCGACGTAACTGCCGCTCGTTTGGACTATCGGCAAGATCAAGAAGTGTATGAGGCTGACGGATCGGTTGTGGTTCGGCAGGGTGCAATTACGCTCACAGCGGACCACGTCACAATTCAATCGTTACCCGGAATCGTCACCGCCACGGGCCATGTCCATCTGACAGATCCTCAAACCGATGTGACAGCCGAACGGCTGGATTTGAATATGAACACCGAGAGCGGTGTGGTGACCCACGGCCGGCTCTTTGTGCCCTCCACAAATTCCCTGGTGTCGGGCCGGCTCTTGCAGCGGTTCTCTGAATATCACTACAGGGCCAAGGAGGGCAGCTTTACAAATTGCGATGCGCCGGAAGGTGAAACGCCCGCATGGCGTCTGAAGTTTGAAGATCTTGATACGACGCTGGGGGATCAGCTGGCGTTTAAAGGAGCATGGCTCTGTGTGAACGATGTACCGATGCTGCCTCTCCCCGCGTTGACCTACCCGTTGGCAAAGCGGAAAACGGGGTTTCTGATTCCCGTTATCTCGTACGACAACCGTTTCGGCGTACATGCGCAAGGAAGCTTTTTTTGGGCCATCAACCCCAGTCAAGATTTGACGGTTGCACCTAAGTATTACAGCCAGTTGGGCTACGGATCGGATTTTGACTATCGGTATGTCTTGGATCGGCGATCACGCGGACAGTGGCATGTGAGTTATCTGCAACAGACAGAGTTGCCTAATGTGGCGGGCGTGGACGCAACAGGAGAAGATGCACGAAGGGCGCGCGCAGTCTTTACCGGAAGCCATACCCAGATGTTTTCGGAGACGCTTCTTCTTCGGACCAACGTCAACTTCGTTACCGACCCCAATTATTTTCAGCAGCTGAGTAATTCAGGAACACTGCGAGCATCACCGAGTAACGAATCTAATCTCTTGGCGACTCAACGGTTGCCATACGGAAATCTCTATCTGTTGGGCCGCTATCTCCAACCGCTGCAGGCCGGCGGGACAGACACGTTTCAACGCCTTCCTGAAACCGGCTACAACTTGCCCGATGTCTCATTATTCAATTCGCCGGTGCTGTTCGGTATGGAAGGTAACTTTGTCAACTTCTATCGGGAACAGGGATTTACACTCAATCGTGTGGATGTCGTTCCCGGTATCGCCACGGAGGTGATCAATTTAGGCCATGTGGTCGGCATCAGGCCGCAGGCCAAGTTTCGCGAAGTGTATTACAGCAGAGGTGCGTATTCGACGGCGACCCAGCATCGGGAAACATTCTGGATCGGAGTGGACGCCACATCGAAGTTGACGCGGCGTTTTGGATGGGAGCAGGGAAAAGGATTTCTTCATACAATCGAACCATCGGCGACATATGAATACGTGCCGGGGACGGATCAATCAGCATTGACGTTGATTGATCAAGTGGACGACTTGCCGAAAAAGAACCTTCTCACCTATGCCTTGCGAAGTCGTGTGTTGAAACAAGGCACGACCCGAGCGTTCAACTGGCTGGACCTGACCATAGCGCAGAGCTACCACGTAGGGGCTCTGCAGACTAGGGCACGGGACTTTACTCCAGGCATGGACCCGCTGCTGGGATCACCCACGCAGCCCCTTCAACCGGCTACGGTTGCTATTGATGGCAAACGATTTTCCGATATTTGGATGCGGGCGGTCATCGGGAATAATCAGCCACACGTGGTTCGCTCCCAGTTGGATGCAGCGGGGTTCGATCGCGGTGCAGGGGTTGTAGGGGGGGGGAGTCGTCCGCCGATCAATCAGTATCTGACCGTCGACGCCTTTTTCGACCCCTATCAAGGGACCGTCAGCCAAGTGAATACTGACCTTCGAGTGCAAGAGGGGACCAATTGGTATATCGAAGTCGGGCAGCGCTATTCCCGGGACGGTAATCGGGTGAGACGAGGAGATGTCTGGAACCCCATTTCGTTCAATGAGGTCTATGCACCAACGGGAGAGATTCAGTTTGTGACGGCAGCCGGCGCATTCCGTACTCCGTGGGGATGGACGGTCGGAGCCAAGGGCTATTACGATGTCAAAAACGGAAGAAGCCCGGAATACGATGTGGTCGCGCTCTATCAAAACCCATGTAGATGTTGGTCGGCAGGATTTTATTATTTGCAATTTCCCGATCGCCAGCAATTCAACTTCATGCTCAGTCTCACAGGGCTTGGCTGGACGGAAAATACCGGAACTGCCGTTATGCGATCTCTTCTCACTCCGCTGCTCTGGGGAGAACGTGGGTTGCCCTGGTACACCCCGGGCGGACAATATGGCCAACAGCAACAAGCGGTATCTACGGATGGGACGACAGTAGGGTCTCGGTGAGTCTTCAACGGTGGGCTCTCATGAGTTGTGGGTGTTTCTGCTGCATGCGTCGTCTCTGGGAGTTCAGGTACAGCCGATCCGCGGAGCTGAGGGCGAGTTGAGGGATAGAGTTGCGAGCATCGGAGATTACTCAACCCTCGAGAGCACACCGTTGGATTTGTGCATTTGACAGTAAAAACTTCGCTGGAGTACGATGCTTCGGTGTAGGAAGTGGGGCTCTTATTCTGAAGGAGGGAACACACGTGGCAGGTG
This sequence comes from Nitrospira sp. ST-bin4, assembly GCA_002083565.1. Lineage (GTDB taxonomy): Bacteria > Nitrospirota > Nitrospiria > Nitrospirales > Nitrospiraceae > Nitrospira_D. The sequence goes on from MSXM01000056.1 coordinate 18,021, forward strand.
ACGCTTTGAAAGTTGAAGATTCTACCTGGGATGCCGAGGTTATGAAGGCAACGGAACTTGTGATGGTCGATTTCTGGGCAGTGTGGTGCGGGCCGTGCCAAATGGTGGCGCCCATTGTCGACGAGCTGGCCCAGGAGTATGCCGGGAAGCTCAAGGTGAGAAAGCTCAATACGGATGAGAATCCTGAAGTGGCCGGCCGCTATCAGGTCATGAGCATCCCCACGATTCTGTTTTTCAAAAACGGCCGGCAGGTTGAAAAGCTGGTTGGAGCCAGGCCGAAGCGCCAATTCAAGGAAATGATCGACGCACTTCTTGCACAACATGCCGGCACCGCCTAGATACTGCCGCCGCAGCCATGCTCACTGAGCTGCGTATATCCAACTTTGCCGTTCTCGAACAGCTCGATCTGAGCCTCGATGCGGGATTTACAGTTCTGACAGGCGAGACAGGGGCCGGTAAATCGCTCCTGATCGATGCCATTAAGCTGTTGATCGGGGGACGGGCGTCAAGCGATCAGATCAGATTCGGCGAAGATGAAGCGCACCTCGAAGCCGCCTTTGTGATCCCCTCCGGCCATCCGATGCTGGATCGGCTGCGTGCACAAGAGATTCTCGGGCCGCACGATTCTCAACTCATTATTCGGCGCGTGATCGCCCGGTCCGGGAGGAATCGGGTGTATCTCAACGGAGTGATGAGTCCGGTCCATGTACTGGAAGAGTTTGGCGGCACACTTGTCGACATTCATGGCCAACATGATCAGCAGTCCCTGTTGGCGTCCTCGACTCAGCTTGATGCGCTGGATGCCTTCGGCCGTCTTCAGACATTACGGGAGCAATACCGGTCAGCCTATCGCGACTTGACAGAAGCCTGTCGAGAACGCGACGAGCTGGCCGCGAAGATTCAGCAGGCGGCACAGCGTGAAGATTACCTGGCATTTCAGCTGCAGGAGTTAGATGATGCCGGGCTTTGTGCCGGAGAAGAGGAGGCGCTTCAGGGCGAACGGCGACGATTGGGATCATCACGACGGTTAGGTGAGTTGGCGGCAGAAGCGCAGGAACGGATTCAGTCTGACCACACCGGTATTTTACCCAACGTAGGTATGGTGGAACGGGCGCTGGGAGAACTTGCTCAGATCGACCCCGATACGCAAAGCATAGGCCGGCTTATCGTTGAGGCACGAGTACTCTTGAAGGAAGCGGCAGATGGCCTCAGAGGTTATACGGATCGTCTGGATAATGACCCACTGCGCCTGACGGCAGTCGAAGACCGCCTGGCAGTGATTCAGAAGCTGAAGAAGAAATACGGTGGGACTATTGACGCCGTCATTGAAACGCACCGTCGAGTGCGGGACGAACTGGACGGGATTCGGCATTCCGATGAGGAGGCGGGACGGCACGATCGTCTGATTCGCGAGCGGCGGGACGTCGTTGTCAGAGTGGCCCGTAGTTTGAGTGCCAAGCGAACGGACGCTGCCAAGCAAATGACGAAAGTCGTGCGGCGAGAACTCGATGCGCTCAAGATGGGGCAGACCCGGTTTGTGATTCAACTCGAGACGGGAGAGGGTGATGAAGCCTATGGCGCCGATGGGGCGGATCGCGCAGAATTTCTACTTTCAGCCAATATGGGAGAACCGCTCATGCCGCTGTCTCGGGTGGCATCCGGAGGTGAGTTATCACGGATCATGCTGGCACTGAAGTCTGCTCTTGCAGGCGCAGATCGAGTGCCTGTGATTATTTTTGACGAGATCGATACAGGGGTTGGAGGGGCGGTTGCGGCTGCCATTGGAAAACGTCTGAAAGAATTAGGGCGTGTGCATCAAGTGCTCTGTGTCACGCACTTGCCCCAGGTGGCTTCGCAGGCGACCCATCATTTGTGTTTGGAAAAGTCACAGATAAAGAATCGAACAGTGACCACGGTACGCCAGTTGTCACCTGTGGAACGGGAAAGCGAAATCGCACGTATGCTCGGCGGGGAAATCGTTACCAAGAAGGTCAGAGAGACGGCTGCCGAGTTAATCAGCGGAGGCAGTGAATGATTATCTTATAGCAGAAATGTCCGTGTAATCGCATGACAAGAATTGGAGGTCTATGCTGCGATTCCCATAGGGGGGAGAGAAGACTTGCATTCCTGCACGACCTCGCTAAAGAGGTCGGTTAATTTTGAGTCGAAGAGAGTGTGGGCTTGAAGGGATAGCTGTCTGACTGCATCATCAATGGAAAGGGGTGAGCTGCCATCTAACCCCGCCGTCAGATGGTCGAATGTCTCTGCAATGCGGACGATGCGAGCCAGGAGAGGAATGCCCTCGCCTCGAAGTCCATGCGGTGAATCTTGTCCGTCCCACCGTTCATGATGATAGGCCACAATCTGGGCAACTTCAGCTGGTAGTCCAAAAGATGTGATCAAATGGGCGCCTCTTTCCGAATATTCCACGCAGGAGGCGTCTGTAACTGACCAAGCAGATTGATGGTCAGAGCATTGGTCGTATGGGATGCCGGTTTTCCCAATGTCATGAAGAAACGCACCCATGGTCAATGCTTCCTGTTCCTGGCTGGTTAACTTAAGCCGATTACCAAGCAGCGTGGCATAGAAGCTCACCCGACTCGAGTGGTTCAGGAGTTGCCGGTCAGTTGCCTCAAGAATATCTGATAGAAGAGATAACAAGCCGAGTTTTTCAGAAGGAAGCGCAGTGGTTTCGCCACTGCATGGTGCAAGTGCAGAATAGCTTGATCGCAAGGCCTGCCAGGCCGAGGCGCTTTCCTGCTTAGCACTCCACAACTCTGGTGTGGATCGGAAAAAGTTTCGCACCAGGTCGAGCCGTTGCTTCTTTTCCAAAGTTCGATTGATCAGCGAGATAAGCTCGGACACATTGAACGGTTTGAGCAAATACCCGGCGGCTCCATGACGAATGCCATCCATCGCTGACTTCAGACTGCCGTATCCTGTGACGATAATGACTTCGATATTGGCATGATCGTGTTTGATGTCTTGGAGAAGATCTATGCCTTGCCGGTCTGGAAGCTTTTGATCAAGCGTGACAAGGTCGATAGGTTGCGTGTTAAGCACATCAAGGGCAGCTTTAGCGTTATCGGCCGATTGGATATTGAAGAATGGGCGGAGAATGACTTTGAGGGCATCCCGAGGGCCTGCCTCATCGTCTACGACGAGGATAGTCGGTTTTTTCTTTGCCCCTTCTACTATCATACTCATATATAGTCCTTTTCTGTATGCCCAACCAGCGTTCTTGTCAAGTACTTATTATTTCTAGCAATTGTTATTCCTTTTACTGCATTGCCCTGCTGCAGTGCCTGATATAGCAAGGGAAAGTGGGTGCCATACGTAGTGCAACTATATGTAGTTTTCCCTGATGGGATCCCGTCAATTATTTTTCTGACAAACAAGAATATTTTGTCAAATAAATCACGCAGTGGAGAGAAAACTGTAGTTTTATTCCTGTACTGCCGGCTCTGGGTCTTGAGCGGCGGCATGCTCCGATCGGCCAATGCCGAGAGTATCCATGCGATATTTGAGCATGCGGCGGCTGATTCCGAGGAGGTTTGCGGCGTGGGTTTGGACATAGTTGGTGCGCTTCAGGGCGTCCAGAATGATTTCCCGTTCAAATTCCATCACCGCTTTTTCAAGTGACATCCGTCCGGCAAGCGTGTCGTCATGGAGGGATGAAGACCGGCTATCGCCCTTGAGAATGGAAGGCAGATGTTCAGTGGTAATCTCAGTGGCCTGCTGCGACCAGATAAAGGCTTGTTCGACGATGTTCTCCAACTCGCGGACATTTCCCGGCCAAGGGTAACGAGCAAGTGATTCCAAGGCATCTTTTGAGAACTCGATTCGCGGGCGTTTTTCTTCTTCCACCCGTTTGGCGAGAAAATGCTTCGCCAGTAGTGAAATGTCTTCCCCGCGTTCGCGGAGAGGAGGAAGATAGAGCGCGATGACATTGATGCGATAATACAAGTCTTCCCGGAACTGGCCTTTTCTGACAAGTTCATCCAAGTTCTTATTAGTCGCTGCCACAATGCGCACATCGACTTTGATCGGTTGGGAGCCACCGATTCTGGTAAATTCACGCTCTTGCAGCACACGCAGGAGCTTGGCCTGGGTGACGGGACTCAGGTCGCCGATTTCATCAAGAAAGAGCGTGCCGGTATGGGCCAGTTCGAACTGTCCTGTGCGCCGGGCCGTCGCGTCCGTGAATGCGCCTTTTTCATGGCCGAACAGTTCGCTTTCGATCAGCGTTTCCGGCAACGCGGCGCAATTGAGCGCGATGCAGGGGCGGTCTCGTCTGGAACTGTTATAATGCAGCGCTTTGGCGACAAGCTCTTTGCCGGTTCCGCTCTCTCCGGTGACTAAGACGGTGGTGCGGCTGTCGGAGACCTGCTCGATCTTGGCATAGATTTCCTGCATGCCTTGGCTTTTCCCGATCAGATTGTGGAACGCGTAGCGTTGGACGACTTGGCTCCTCAGCTGTTTGACTTCGCGCTGGAGCTCCAGGGATTCCAATGCGCGCTCGACGACAAGGCGTAATTCGTCTACGTCGAAAGGCTTGGACAGGTAGTCCGCTGCGCCGAACTTCATAGCATCGACTGCAGTCTTTACCAACTTGGTCCCGGTCAGCATGATTACCGGAACCATTTTGCTCTCGGAACGAAGAGTTTTAAGGACTGCCAGTCCGTCGGTTCCCGGAAGAATCACGTCAAGCAATACGAGATCCGGTCCCTCCTTCCGAAAGACCTCGAGGCCTTCTTGCGCATCGGCAGCCTGCAGAATCTCGTAGGCCGGTTCAAGAACCATTTTCAGCGATGTGCGGACTCGCGTTTCGTCGTCGATTAAGAGGACACGCTTCTTGGGGACTAAACTATCCACGACTCTCCTATCTGTCTATTACGCGTGAGAGGGCAGGTTGATGTGAAAGGTCGTGCCCACTCCTACGGCGCTTTGCACATGAATGTTGCCTCGGTGCTCTTGAACGATTTGATGGGCGATGGCCAATCCCAACCCTGTGCCTTCGTTCTCTCCACCGTCGTGTTTGGTGGTAAAGAAGGGGTCAAATACGCGTTCGAGATTTGCCGCCGGGATCCCGCACCCCGTATCCTGAACTTCGATCTGTACCCAGATGTCGCCTTCCGGTTTCATCATCTTGCTGGTTCTGACTCGAAGTGTGCCGCTCTTCTTGCCGATTGCATCCATGGCGTTGAGAAATAAGTTCAACAGGACCTGCTTGATTTGCTGCCGGTCCAGCATGACACGAGGTAACTCAGACGCCAACTCTTTTTCAATCTTGATCTCTTGCGAGCGCGCTTGGACATCAATGAAGTACAAGCATGACGACACGATTTCGTTCACATCTTCTTCGGTCAGTTTTGGCTCCATGTGGCGGGCATAGTCGAGAATTTCTTGGATCAAGCGCTCGATTCGATAGACATCGTCCAGTACGACACGGCTGAAATCGAGCATGAACTCGGCGTCGTCTTTTCGTTCAGGAGCCAGCTGGATAAAGGTCTTGATCGACGTCAGCGGGTTTCTGACTTCGTGAGCAAATCCTCCGGCGATGGTTTCCAGTGAACGCAGCCGATCCGTGCGGCGCATCAGCGTTTGAGATTGACGCAGATCTTCGCAGATCAATTGGGAGTCCAACACATTCGCGGCGCTTTGGGCCATAGCCGTCAAGAGTTCAATAGGTTCGGAACCCAGTTGGCGCGTTGCCGGTTTTGATTGGAACAGGACAAAGGCAACCAACCGCCCACGATTGACAAGCGGAATGATTATGTCGCCCCACATCCCATCCAGCGGCGGTGATTGCCTGTCGAGGGGTGCGTCCGCAGCAATGCTGGTGCCGGTGGATTGGTCTGCAATCTGTCGATGTGTAGCAAGGAAACGCACAAGGGGATGATCAGCCGAAATCGTAAGCGGTGCCGGTTCCGTCGAACTCAGCCCCTGTGCAGCCAGACGGCGAAAATCCGCGCGTTCATGCTCGGCGAGATACAGGGCGCCCTGTTGGCACTGCGCCATTTCTGAAAATTCCGACAGCACGCGCTCGGCAGTTGCGGGGATGCTTGTGATCTCCCCGATGGCTTGTGAGAACTGTGTCAGATGCCGTAGCGATTCAGCAGCGGACTGCGCAGTCATCATCTGTGGGAGTGCGCGGTCGGTCATACGTTGAGTCTGAGAGTGGTGAACGCACGTCGCAGATTTCTGTGCCGTGACTCTTTCAAAAGAATCTCGTGCGAAGAATCATAGCTGCGACCAGAGTGCAGTATACATGGCGAGCCACGTTTCAGCCAGAGGATTTGCCCTTCCGGATGACGGCGAGGAGCACTTGATTGTCAAGGGTGGGAACAACCTGGATTGGATCGGCGCCGGCATGGACCAGCAGGCGAGTGAGCTCATTGCGTTCGTAACTATGCAGCAATCCATGACGAACGGCTTCACGCAGGCGGCCAAGATGATGGAGGAGAATCTGGGCTGATGTGCCGAACTGATCTTCAGCCGACGCGCGCAGGTGGCGGTGAAACAGTGTTGTGAGGTCGGTGTGCGGTTGAAGGACCGTGATCACAACCCGTCCATCCGGATGCAAAACACGAAGCATCTTCCGGAGGCTGTGAAGAGGAGAGGGTGAGAATGAAAGCGAGAGATGGCATAGGATGCGCTGGATCGATCCCTCGGGTAAGGGCAGGGGGGAATGCCAGTCGATATGCAGCCAGCTGGTCTTTAAGAATTGGTCGGCGGACAAACCTGTTGCGATCTGGAAGGGTAGCTTCTGAGCGAAGGCATGGACCTGCTGTTCGGTAAGGTCCAGAGATTCCCGTGAATAGTCGGCGCCGATGTAGCAGAAAGGACCGTCCGGCAGCCCGCTTTTGTACATGGACCGATAAATTTGGTCAGTCAGCATGATACGGGCAAGGTCACCGTCTCCGCAGCCAATGTCCAAGACGGCCATGCCTGGTTCCATAGGGAGGAGCCGGCGATAGAGATCGTTTTCCAGTCTCCAGTAGTCAGGCTGATGCCCAAGTTGCGGCAGTTGCGCCAAATGCGCTATCCACAAAGCGCTGCGTGTTGCTTGCGACACATGGTGGCGCAGGCGGACGCGCTCTTGCTCCAACTGTTGCTGTTGGCGAACAGCCCGTATATTCGGTTCATGTATTTGAAGGGATAGAGAACTGCCGGTCAACGGAGCGGAGATGAGTTTGAGGATGCTCCGGAAGGCTGCGGCATGACGTTCGTCATGTGCACTGGAATTTCCAGACACATCGGCTTGTAATGGGACGATGACCGGTACAGATCCCATGGCGGAGAACATGTCGAGTTGAGGTCCGAACATGTTTTCAAGGGGACGATGTGAGCCGGGAGAAGTCAAGAGAATGGGCGGGGTTGTCAGTCTGGAAAAGTCCGCTGCCGATGAGGCCACGTCAGCATAGTCTCCTGCAATGGCGTCGCCGACGAATTGATCGAAGTTGACATTGAGGCCCCACAGATTGGCGACGCCTCGACGAACACCCTGCCGGTAGTTTCCAATGGCGTCGGGAGCGTAGACAGCTGAGAGCGCACCCTCGATACTGAGAACGGGATTCAGCAAGAGCAGATGAGCATCTGGGTTGTTTTTAGCCAGGGTTTTTAGCGCCACTCGCGCAGCAATGTCTTCGGCGAAAAGCGTCAATGGAGCGCTCGGCCAGGTGGCGCGGACAAAGTCCAATACGCTTTGGAGGTCACTCTGGATGCTGCGCAATGTGACCTGTAGGATGTCGCCGTCGCTCTGGCCAACATGATTTGTGTGATCATAGCGCAGGATGCGGAAACCGTTGGCAGCCAGAGAAAACGAGAGCGGCGCGTAGTCCGTTTGTGTCAATCCAAATCCGGGGGCGATAAGAACAATGGGCGCGTTTGGCGAAATTTGGTGGCGGGCATGATCATCCGTCACGGCGATCATCTGGTTCCGCGCATTCCGGCATTCCCGTCTTGTGCTGACAATCGATGACCAGCCCGTGGTGCCGGCGAGATCCATTGAGGAGCCGGTATGTTGGGCAATCACACGGTTGATATCCCGTTCCGCAAAGGGGGTCAACTGCTCAAAACGGATACCGACGAGTTGTCCAGTCGGTGACGAACCCGGTTTCGACTCAGAGAGAACAGTATGGTTGGAAGTGATATGAACGATGCGACCGCTCAGGATCGCTTCGGGTGCTTCCGGTTCATGCCCACGCGGTGGATCAAAGGCGCTGTAAGAAGAGAAATGAAGAGCGACTATGTCTTGGGTCATTTCCAGGCACGACTCTGTTTGGAGGCATACGCCGCCTCGGCTGAGATTGACGGCTCGCCCCAATGTTTGACCGGCTCCGGTCTTGATCGATGGAGCCGTAATGCGGACAGGCAGTGAGACTCGGACTCTCACGGTTTCACGATGATCCGTGCCTCGAAGGACGTTTTCTGTGGCGGGATCGGCAAGGTCGGCAGTCTTTCTCGGTGGCGAAAGCAGCACCTCAACTGTGAGGGCCAGCGCGCGCGCTTCTTCGATAAGCGACACCAAGACCGCATGTTCAGTATCGTCAAGTGCGATAAACAGGAATGCGAGACGCGAGGTCTGTCGCTCAGCGGCGGCTTGGGGTAATGATCCTCCGCGGTCATGCGCCATGCCGTGTAACTCCAACTGACTGGCGGCTGTTTTGAGGACCACTGAAGCGGAGTGGTATTCAAGTGATGGAAGGAGACCTTCAACCTCCAATGTCGCGCCGGTCGGGCTCAGCTCAGTCAAGGTGCCGTTGTACAGTGTGTTGCCGACGGTCAGACGCGCCGGCAGATTGGTGGCCGTCCGCATGTTCTTGCGACGGTCAGGTAACGGTTGAGATGCGGGTATAGGAAAGGCGGAAGGCGAGGGCGTGGGAGGCGCGGTCGTAGAAACCTGCGTCAAGGGAGGCTGTTCGATCAGAGCATGTTCCAGATTAAGAGGTGGGGGAGGGGGTATCGGAGTCTTGGCTGGATGAGGCGTCTGCTCCAGTGGAATCCACACGTTGATCGATAGCAAGCCTCCGACGGGGGCTCGGAAATCCCAGCGGCCACCGAGTTTTTTGATAAACGCATAGGCATCGAAAAGATTGCCGATTGCTTGGATCGGGAAGTCCTGTGCTGTGGTAAGGGCATCGATTTCCTGGATCTGGATGGCGACTTCGATCGGAGCCACTGGGGGGGGCAGAGCCAATCCAGGATGAATCGGAGTGCCGTACGGACCGATGAGAGTTGTGCTGATTCGCAGTCGATGACGGCTTCCGACCGCAGCGACATAACGTTGGGCATGCGACAGGAGCATGCCCAGGAGCTGTGTCAAGGCGTCAAGATCCCCTGTGAAGGGAGGAAGATTCGGCGCATAGAATCGCTCAATTTGGTCAGTGTTGAGCAGTGGAGATTGAGCGGCGGCTAGAATGGTCTCAAGGATGTCATTGACGGTGTTTCTGCGAGTGAGAGGTTCGGTGGTTGCCAGCGTGAGTTCATCCGCGAGGTGTGCGGCTTCGGCAGTCTCGACTAGCAGGGATTCTGTCTGCTCGGTGAGACGGGACTCGTGGATGGTCCTGAGGAGGTGTCGGGATTTCTCTTGAATGGCGGCATGCCGGACGCGCAGGTCATTTGATAATGCCGCAACGCGTCGTGCCAAGGTGAGAAGCCGGTCGGACTCCAGGAGCCGGTGCTCTAGATGACGGATCGTGTACTCCTGGCGGCGGAGTTCCGATATGTCACGCAACAGGCCGACAGTTCCGAGATAGCGTCGCTGCGCATCATAGAGTCCCTTCGCGCTGATCTCAGCTCTCATGTGGGTGAGGGCCGGTTCATTGGCAGTCGACTTTCGAAGAAGAGTCACTTCTATCCGATGGGAGGCTCGCGCTCCCGTTCTACGATCATTGAAACAATGGCGCACGCGATCAAGATAATCTGGAGATACGATGGTTGAGTAGGGAGCGCCGATCAATTCGTCTTGTGTGTAGCCCAGCAGCGGAGCCACAAGGGGGCTGAGATACCGGAACTGCCCCTCCGCATTGAGTTCATAGAAAACGTCGCCCAATGTGTCGATGAGTCGGTCATGGCGTGCTTGTGTCAATTCAAACGCACGGCGCAGTGTTTGCGTTTCGATCGCGTTCTTTGCGTAGAGCATGAGTTCGGTGAGAAACGCAGGCGATTTCTTGTAGAGGAGAAAATCCGCGCCGGCCTGAAGCGCATTCACTGCGCTCGTGGAGTCGCTGCGTTCGGTTTGCAACACGATCGTAGCGGAGGGGGCAAGCTGTTTCAGTTCGGGAAAAATGGAGGCAGCACGTTGAGCGAGCAGCCGGTCATCGAGCAGAATGAGTTGCCACGATGTCCGATTCGCCCATTGGAGCGCTTCCTCCAAGGAGTAGACCGCTTCGACTCGGCAGTTTGGAAAAAAGCCGCGGAAACTGAGGGTGGTGAGTTTGATTTCTTCGGCAATCTCATTGATGAGCAGGATCGCAACTGATTCGCTCTGAGGCTGAGGCATGGCACGATTCCCGGTGTTTCTGGGTAACAGCCTGCCCCAGAGATCGAAGTCGCTCAGGCAGTCCGCTGTGTGTCAGCGGCTCTCTGGCCATCGCTTTGGCGTAGTCGATATCTTAGCGCAGACTTCTGTTTTGATACCACAAAGCGCGGAGAGAAACCCAGGCCGGAGGCCACTTCTTTTGTAGGGGAAGGGGCTACGCGAATGAGTAAGTGAACATTTTTGGACAGCTGCTCGAGTCTGAAGGAGATGCGCAGACCTGCCGGGACAGGCCGTCCGGCAGGTCTGAGGTACGAAG
>MSXM01000056.1:28884-30875 GCA_002083565.1 Nitrospira sp. ST-bin4
GTAGTTGCCCATCCCATGCTGAGGTTCAGTTTTTTCTAGAGAATGGTGGTAGACCATCACCATTTCATAATCATCTGCCTTGGAAATTTGGAATCCCTGGCTGTCTTTATAGACTTGGTGGGACAAGAACTCACGGATTGTGCCGTCACGTTCGACATCCGGCACGGTCCGGAGGAGGGTCTGTTTCTTCGTCTTATTCTCCAGGGCGATCATGAGCAGCTCATCATGGCCATGTGGATACGCGTACTTGACACAACCGTCCATGCTGAACTTCAAAGGCGCTGTACGGACTTGGACGCCCGGTCCGATTTCAATCCCTTCGTCTGTCTGGTCTGCGGGGCGATCGCCGAACTTGGTGAAACAGACGATGTTGACTCCGACCTGATAGATCTCCATTTCCTTGACCGGTTTGGCTTTCGGGGCGAATTCCATTGTGAAGGTTGCGATGACATTTTTCGTGGGCGGGGCGCCATGATAAAACGCCACGACCGTCATCAGCTTATCGTTTTTCGCGAGTTTGACACCGTATCCCTCAGGGAATCGGGTCTCGGACATTTCAAGTCCGGCTCCACCGAAGAAGAGCGGCTCACCGGGGCAGGAGACGCTGGGTTTGGTGTTATTGATCATCAAAATATGGTGCAGATAATTTCTTGGCAATTCCTTTCCATCGATTGTAGAAAGGGCCGCCTTGAAGCCGATCAGATACTTGTCCTCCGGCAACTGAAAGTTGAACCGCGGCATGGAATCGCCCATGTCGCCTTCGCTATGGCCGGCCGGAAGATCGATGGGGCCGAATGTAAGGGTCGCGGTGTTCTCTCCATACGCGATTGACGAAGCCACCTGTTTCTTGAGCGTGGGCACAGCATGGTGAGTATGCCCGCCGTCGGCATAGGCTGATGATCCTATGGCGAGGGTAAACAATGCGATGAGAAACGTTTTCATAGTGCCTCCAGCGGAAGATGAAAAATCTGACTGTGTCTTGAACCGGGCTCCGAGTGTCTGATTGATGAAAAGAAAAATCGGCTCATTTGGATGCAGACGGGGCGCGAGATATGCGCTTCCAATGGTAGGTGCCGCCATGTTCCTTGGGCGGAATGTTCTTGTGGCCTTGAACTCGTGTATACCACCAGATGCCCTTGGCTTCGGTGCCGTCTTCCGAGAGGAGGACTTCAAATCCTCCCTCGCGGTCATTGCCTGGTTGCTGCCAGGTGCCCTGCCAGAGGCGATCCTCAAACTTGGTAGTGATGAATCGTCCGCTGTGTTGTGTATAGGGACCGTTCCCGTTCTTGTCCAATGTCGCCTTGTAACGCTTGTCGTCTTCGACTTCGAGAATATCCCACTCTCCACTGAGATCAGGCACCGCAGCGCCTGGTGGGTTGCTCACGAGGCGCGTTTCTGCCGAAGCGGCGGACTGCTGAGCGACCGGACCGGTCATTTGAGCGGATCGAAACGACTCATGGAAAGACAGCATCACCCATTGTCCATTCCGGCGCTCCAGGACACCGGTTTCGCGTAATGGGAGCAGCATGCGTTTGAGCTCGCCGCCTTCCTTGACATAGCGGATATAGTCCAATTCCATCGTGAACCACGCGACATCTCCCTTGTGCCAAACCGTGAGTTCACGGATCGGGATCTCAAATTTCTGAACATTGGCGAACTCTTCCCGCATCTCCCGTTCGAATTCCTGCCAACCCACGTACTTACGCCCACCAATCGAATAGCTGGTGATATCGGCATCGTGGGCCATGAGACGGGACATGGTGGGCATATCTTTTTCAACGTTGGCTTTGACAAGCTCACGAATGACCGTTTCGGGACTATTCGGATCCGGAGCGCCTGCGGATGCCGAAGAAGCCGCGCCGATGACACTCAGCAGGCCACACAGTACTATTGATACACTACGAACCATCATAGGGTGCTCCGGGTGATTGAACTCTCTGTGTGAGAGAAGTGCAAAAGATTGGGTTGAAAACCTACACGGTCTTGCGGGT
>MSXM01000056.1:30931-38725 GCA_002083565.1 Nitrospira sp. ST-bin4
GTTACGTTATCTGTGCCGCCACGGTCGAGGGATTCACCGATGAGACGATCACAGGTTCGAATCGGGTCGCCCTTTCCCGCCTTGAAGATATCTTGGATGTCGTCGTCCTCCATCATCTTGGTGAGTCCGTCTGAACAGAGCAGCAACAGATCATCGGGCTCTAGCGGGTACGACGAAATTGAGGGTTTTAGCGGTCCCGACATGCCCAGTGCCTGAGTGAGGACATGCCGTTCGGGGTGTGTCCGAGCGGTCTTCGGGGTGAGGATGCCACGATCGAGATATTTTTCAATCAGCGTATGGTCACGCGTGAGCGGTGTGAGTGTTCCTGATCGGAACCTGTAGGCGCGGCTGTCGCCAAGATGGCCGAGATGGGCCGTAAGGACTTCCGTCGTTTCAATGTAGAGCAGCACGATAGTGGTGCCCATGCCTCTGAGCTTGGGTTCGAGCCGGACTCGCCCCAATATTGCGTGGTGCGCCTGCATGATCGCATCGGCTAAGAATGTCGGAGGAGCGGTTTGTCCTTGCCGGAGCGTGTCGGCTGAGAGCTGAGCCTGCGCGGTAATGCTGGCAATGGCCGCCTGTGCAGCGATTTCTCCGCCTACGTGGCCACCCATTCCATCCGCAACGGCCCACAGCCCCAGCGGATCGAGTGTGGCAAACGCATCCTGATTCATGGTGCGCACCAAACCAATTTCGCTTCGGCCGATGCCGACCCAGGTGCTCATCGTGAGGATACTCTGTGAATGGTTGGTGGTGTTACGGCGGAGGATGATGAGCCAGGGCCAAATTGTAGCATCATTTCCTTATAGAGCAGCAAGGCGAGAGGCGCAAGGCTTTCCGTATCGGCGGCATTGTAGGCCAGCAAGAGCTTGAGCGCGGCCGGATCTCCCTGCCGCCACTGTGTCCACAATCGCACCGCATCCATCCCATCGAGACCTTGGAGCGCAGATTCCCGTTCGATGCCGAGTTCTCGCTCGAGGTGGTTAAGCCCTCCACGAAGGCCCAGACGGCGCGCGGCCAAGCAGAGATCAAAGTGGGGCATTTCAAACCGGAGCTGCGGAAAGGCAGTGCGTAAGAAGGGCACATCGAAGACGGTGCCGAAGAAGGTCACGAGTAGTGTGCAGTGATCGAGTTCGGCTTGCAGCCGATCGGCAGTCAGCGTGTCTCCCTGAACGAGAGCGATCGTCTGTCCGTTTCGATGGAGACCAACGACGGTCACGGCGCTTGCCCCGTCATGAGCTGTCAGCCCGGTGGTTTCGATGTCGAGGCAGAGAAGCCCGGAGCGGCAGGTATCATAGAAGCGCCAATGTTCGCGTCGGTGCAGACGTGAGGCCAGTGCGCGCAGATCGCCTGCTTCATACTCCGATTGTGCGAGGGCGAGTTCGCGATCATACAGCGATTTTCTGTCGGGAGAAAGTCCGGCAATGCGGGGCTGATTCAAGAAACTCTGCCAGTCTGTCACCCCCTCTTGCCAGAACCGGCGTTCGGTCGTGGGCCCGATTCCTTGTAGGAAGGTGAATGTAGAGGTCAGCATTGAGGGGGATTGTAGCCTTGATTTCGCGCAGGAGACAAGCTAGAGTTCGCACGTGTATGAGCTGCCCGCGGGCGCGATGTTCGGTTCACGATTTGTATCAATGCCATGACCCAGTTGCCGAAACGTATTCGTATCACGGTCGGAGGCGTTCGACTCGAAGCGGAACTGAAGGGGACAAAAACGGCAGCGGCGGTCTATGCGGCGCTTCCGGTTCAGGCGCCGATCAATGCCTGGGGAGAAGAGTTCTACTTCAAAATTTCCGGCGTCACCGATTATCGGGAAACCGCGACGAATAAAGTGCAAGTCGGCGATATTGCGTACTGGGGAGCCGGTCAGGTGTTGGCGATCTTTTTCGGAAGAACGCCGATGAGCATGGGAAGCGATCCGGTTCCGGCAGATCGAGTCAATGTGGTTGGACGGATCTTAGGGGATGCGACGCAACTGCGCCGGGTCATGGAGGCCGCTACGATCACGGTTGAGCAGGGGTAGGTATCGTGCGTTTGTCGAAAGAACGTGTGCGGCATATCGCTGAGAGTGTGGCGGGACGTCTTGAGCAGGAGGGGCACATCAATCTGGTCGGCGACCGGAAGGCGTTCATCGATGCGCTGAACCGTGTCATGACGGAGGATCTCTCCCTGGAAGATCGAGTGAATGCGGAAGTGCGGCAGATGCTCACCGTCTACGAAAAAGAGATTGAACAGGGCCAGGTCGATTACCAGAAGATGTTCCAGATGGTGAAGCAGAAACTGGTTCGTGAACGGGGCCTCATCTTGTGAAAATGTGAGGAGTCGTATAGCGGTGTGGCAACTCTCACGCGCCTCACCCCTCACGCCGTACCCCTTACTAGTATTGTATGTTGAGCGAAGACAAGATCAGCCATCTCTCCCACGTCATTGTAAATGAGGTCAAGCGCCATGCGGGCGTGAAGGTGACGGGGGACGAAGAGCGGGTGTTGAAAGCGGTTAAGCGCGTGTTGGCCGACGAATTGGCACAGGAAGGCGAGATCGATCGAAAGGTTCGAGCCAAATTGGCCACCTATTCCCGCGGCATCGTGGAAGGAAGTACGGAGTGGGACGTGCTCTACCGCAAAACATTCGAAGAAGAAACACGGAAGCAGGTGAAGTGAGGAACGGGCGATGGTGATGGGAATGCAGATAAGACAACTCATGATCCTCGGCATGATCCTGGTGCTTGTCGGAACGACTGCCTGTTCCTCGAAGCGTAAACCGCTGGTCCCGCTGTCGCTGACTGAAACCGATGCAAAACCCCAGGCGATGGTATTGACGGAGCAGGGGACGCAAGCCTATCAGACGAAACAGTTTGAGGATGCCAAGAAATACTTTCAACAGGCAGTGGCGGTCGTGCCTCAGTCCGGTCAGGCCCATTACAATTTTGCGCTGGCGTTGAACGCGCTCGGCGATGCGGAAGCGGCACGGCAGCATTTTCTCGAGGCGGCGAATTTGGCGCCCGGCGACCAGATCATTTGGGATTCTCCCGCGTTGGCGCCGTACGGCGATCCTGATACGAGGAAGCGCACGAAAGACCGTCCCTATGGAACAGAACGGCCCACCTTCGGCAATATGCCGCGACAAAAATAAGGAAAACACATGTCTAAAGACATTGCAGTGGGCCAAGCAGCACCTGAACTGTCCATTCCGGACCAACATGGCAAAACGGTGACCCTGAAGAGTTTCAAGGGCAAGCAGATCGTGCTGTATTTCTATCCGAAAGACGATACGCCGGGTTGCACCAAGGAGTCCTGCGACTTTCGTGACGTCGAATCGCAGATTTTGCGGGCAGGCGGCCTGATCGTGGGGGTGAGTCTCGACGGCAAGGAATCGCACCAGAAATTTATCAAGAAGTTCGGCCTGCCGTTTCCGCTCTTAAGCGACGAGGATGCCGCCATTTCCAAGGCGTATGGGGTGTATAAAGAGAAAAGCATGTACGGCCGGAAGTATTGGGGCATCGAGCGCAGCACGTTTATCATTGATGCGGACGGGAAAGTCAAAGCGATCTTCCGCAAGGTGAAGGTCGACGGGCATGCCGACGAGGTGTTGACGGCGTTGAAGGCCTAATTCGCGTCTTTCGTGAAGCGTATCTCGCATCTCGCAATATAAGATGGGACCTATTCTCGTTCTCTTCTGCGATTCACAAGGGACGCGCATCCACATTAGTGCTCAACACACCATCATGAATCACGCGGGTTAACATGGCCGTGAGGCCCATGACCACTCGCTTCCGCAATATCGCAACCCTCTGTTCCATTCTTCTCATCATATTTGTATCGGCGCGCCCCTGTGACGCGGCGGAGAAGATTGTCGCCACGATTCAGGTCAAGGACGCCCTCACGGTTCCAGGCCAGCCGGCATCCATTGAAGCGAAAATCGACACGACGGGTGCAGTGAGAAATGTGGGCCTGGGCGGGGAACCGTTGGAGTTAGTCGTCGATGGAAAGGTTGCCGCGACGGCGACGACCGGCGCAGACGGTCGGGCGTCGTTTACCTACAGCACGAAGACGGTGGGGGCCCTGCCGATTCAGGTTCGACTCGGCGCCAGTACACGAGTCCTGCCGGCGACAGGAGAGGCGAATCTCGCGGTATGGGAACGGCGCAATCCGATCCTGGCCATCGACATGGCCTCCCTGATCGAGAGAGTCCACGTCGATGCTTCACCTCCAGGCAGCGGGCCTCAGAAAAATCTCGAGCAAAAGCCAATGCCCGATGCGGCAGCAGAGATCGGGAAACTCACCCAGTTCTATTACAAGGTCATCTATATCGTGCCATCGACCGGATCGGACGGGTTCCTGGCCGGTACGCAGGCGCGAGTATGGTTGAAGACCCATCACTTTCTATCCGGGTACATACTAGTGCTCCCTCCAGGCAACGAGGCCTTGGGGACAAAGATCGATGAACTCCGCGCGTCGGGCTGGAATTCGATCAAAGTCGGGATTGGCCGGACAAAGGTATTTGCCGAGGCATTTCTGCAGAGGCGCATTGACGCGGTGATCCTCCCTGAGCCCCCCAAAAGCGAGATCCCACGCAAGGCGAAAACGGCAAAGGAGTGGAAGGAGATCAGAAAGAAACTGTAACCGTATGATTCATGGCGGTTCGTCGCGATATCGCTCTAATAATCTTGCCTCGTGAAGCGTACCTCGTTAGGGAGAAGAGCGTATAGCTGAGGGCGTATAGCATGAGACTGAGCCGGAAAGTTTTGAGTGATGAGTTGTAAGTATTGAGTTGTATCTGATCACTCACAACTCCGCATTGCTAGCGCCATAAGCCATACGCCATAGGCTCTTTCCGTCGACCACGCTTCACAATTCGACAGGCTCACGGTCCTGAGCAGAGTCAGGGACGAGATACGAGCGACGAAGACCACAGTAGCGAATCCACGATCGCAGTAGATACGTTCATGAATCATGCGGAGTAGAGCTACGGTCTGCGCAATGCGGCCGCCAACGATTGGAACAATGGGAGGTAACCGGAGAGTCGGCGATAGACGGTTCTGGCGAGAGCTTCGTCGTACGTGTGCGCGGTGCGATTACGGTCTTCGACCATGGCCAGCCATCCGGCTTCTTCACTGATCCAGCTATTCTTGTAGGCCAGTTTGAAACAGCCTTTCGGCGATTGGCAGTCAAGTCCTTCTGTCCGCGCCCGTTCTTGGATCACTTTCCATGCGAGTTCAAAGCAAAATTCAAAGCGCTGAATGGCAGCGTCGCGGGAGAGATCTGTCTCCGGAGCCGTCAGCGCGTCGCCAAGTCTGGCGATAGCCTGGGTGAAACTGTCCTGCCTGGTGGTCATAGGAACATTCCGTGGCGGAGTATTTCTTCCCTGAATGGTTCGCTGACAGTATGCAGATCGATAAGATCGATTTCATGAAGGGTCGCAATGTCATCGATCGCCTCCTGCAGTACGGCCATCTGCTGGAGGGGAATCTCATCTGCGGCGGAGATGGCGATGTCGATATCGGCATGGGGTCTGGCGGTGCCTTTCGGCCATGATCCGAACCAGACGACTGTGATGCCGTGGCCGAGAATGTGTCTGGCCAATCGTGCGACCTCTTCCGCAATCAGTTTCGGCCTGAGCATGAGGGCTTGTTGAAGCATGGGTTCAGTGTACTGGTTCTCGCGGCGAAGTCAACCGCGCGTCATTCAGAGGAAGGGCGAAAAATGGGGATATTCTAAATTTCCATGTGCGCGCCTGTCCGGCGCCTTGCGTATCCTCGTCCCACCGTTCAGAGTCCTAGATCACGCGACTTGGAAAAAGTAGAATGTCCAGGTATCGTCTCTCCCTGGGGAGGCTCTGGGAGCACGCATGGTACAATGCCCCGGAAAAAAGACGGACGGACCATCGAGTCGTCCATACGTTGAAACAGAGTGTTTGCGGAGATTGGTTCACTTTGTTTAAGAAGGGAGAATTCCGATGACACGAAAGACTATGCCACGAGCTGTCGCACTCGCTTCCATGTTACTCCTCGTCACCGCCACGGTGCTGCCGTTGCAACCGGTATTTGGCGAAGGCGGGGCCAGGCGTGACGTGATACGCGCTGAGGAGCAGAACCGCCATGAGGCCATCACGCTTGCCACAGAGGCGGCGGACCATGGCCGACAGGGTCATGTCAGTGTACTCGTGACCAGTGCGGAAGCGGCGCTACAGGCTGCCCTGAAGGCCGGCGAGGCTCCGCATGTGGACGCAGGGATCAAGGAACTCAAACAGGCCATTGAGCATGGGAAAGCAGGTCATGCGGATGTGGCGACGAAACACGCCGAACAAGCGGTCACACACCTGTCTGAGAAGTATCGGAGCAGATAGGCTGACACAAATGACTGCCTCGTGGTTGACCTTGCACCTCCCGCTACGATTCTTTTAGAATGCGCCTTTTTTGCGAGGTGCCTATGTCGTTCCGATTGACTCTTACTCTTGTGTTGTCGGTTTTATGTCTCGCCGTACCGGCATGGGCCGATTTCAAGGCAGGCATGACCGCCTACGACAGTGAAGACTATGCCACTGCCATGCGTGAGTGGCAGCCGCTGGCGGAGCAGGGCGATGCCCTGGCGCAGTATCATGTGGGGCTGCTGTATCACAAGGGCCGGGGGGTGCCGCAGGACGATGCACAAGCCCGGAAGTGGTATGCCAAAGCTGCAGCGCAGGGACAGGCCAAGGCGCAGTTCGGCCTGGGCACCTTGTATTTTAATGGAGAAGGCGGTCCGAAGGACTATCAGCAAGCCCTGCGATGGTTTCGTCTAGGGGCAAATCAAAAAGACGCTCTTTGTCAAACGAAACTCGGGATTATGTACGATGACGGGGAAGGGGTGCCGAAAGATAAGGTCAAGGCGTATATGTGGATCAGTCTGGCCGCGACGAACGGAGATAAGTCCGCGCCCATGCTGCGTGATATCCTGGCCAAAGGGATGACGGAGGCTCAAATTAAAAAGGCCAAGAAATTGGCGAGTGAGTGGGAACCGGAAGGCCAGTGAGAGTACGGGCACGAGGACGAGGGCACCTCAGCCTTCATGATAGAGACGCGGCACGCGTGGACTGATGATGCAGAGCACTTCATAGGCGATCGTGCCGGTCCATTTGGCGATGTCGTTAGCGTTGATCGGCTCGTCACCCTGGCGTCCGATGATGACGGCCTCTCCCGTTTCTTTACTCTAATTACGTGGCCGGTCGCTGCAGCGGCTCTAACCCGCATTATTCATGAGCGCTTCTGCTGCACTCGCCGATCCGCTGCTCCGACAAGCCTTCGGGCGGCGGGCTCGCCCCTCGGTCCCTCGACGTACTGCACGAGTACGCCTCAGGACCTCCGGCCTCCGCGCGCCGCTCTCGCAACGCGGCTTGGCGATTTCGCGACGAACCGTCATGAATAATGCGGGCTAAGCCCATTCATACAGTGGTGAATGAAGACTCTCTGGTTTCTCTGGCAGGGGGCAATCGGTTGACCAGACAGCATCTCTCTCGCCTGGTTTCACCGTTCACGCTTCACGTCTCATCCCGCCCGTTCCGCACGTCCCGCTTTTTTTATTGCTGAATCCCTGAAAGCAGCCATTTGCCATCGTGATCGCGCACGAAGGTCCAAATTTCGCGCGACTCAGTTGGCGTTTCTTCGCTGCCTGTGACGATATATCCCGGCTCTCCGCGCTGCTTGGTCAGGGACAGGTTGTAGTCACGGGCGCTCCAGCGAAGCCCTGCGGACACGTAGTACGCGGTGCCTTCCATCCAGGCTTCCAGGACTTCGGCCTGGAGCAAGATCACATCTTC
>MSXM01000056.1:38817-39670 GCA_002083565.1 Nitrospira sp. ST-bin4
GCCTGCTCCAGGCTGCATGAACGTCGCTCAGCAGTTATTGGAAAGTGGCTGTATCCGCGGAGGTGACCTGGTCAATCGACAGGTTTATTTTGTGTGTGCGAGACGGCGTTTCTGACCGGCTATCGATGGCGGGGTCGCGCCCGGCGAGTCCGGAAAAGTCGGGGAGGGAGGGGCGCTGAATTTTGAGGTAGTAGAAAACTGTCGCCGCTCCCAGGAATAGCAGGAGCAGCAGAACGCCGACGGGTTCCAGACTCTTGCTGGTATGAGCGGCCTCTGGGGACGGCCCTTCGGCCTCGTTTGTCTGTGTGCGACCGGCTGGCGATTCGTCGGCGCTGCCGGTTTTTTGGATAGTTGCGTTCCGCGACGAGCTAGAGCCGCTATTGAGAGAGCCATTTTCTGCCTGGGCGGCAGAGGCGGGAAGAAGGCCGGACAGTACCAGCAGGATGGAGGCGGCGAGGAGGGTCATTCGGTTCACGGTCGCTCCTAGTGGTCACGGTTGCGAGATTCTGCGGTGCGGGACATGTTAGCAGCAATGGCCCATTGAACTCGCAAAGAATGGAGGGGGTGGATCTTGAGCCCTGCATGCAACGCTCTGACGGTGTGCTCTTGAGCATTGACAGCCGGTGGCGGCGCTCCACTCCATGACCCTGGCCACGGTGCGCGGTTCGGCCTTGTCCGGCGACGGAAGGCAGGCGTTCGGCGATCTGGCCGGAATCTTTCGGGACGTACTGGGAACCACAGAATGTTGCGGTGCCGCGGACCGGGCCCGGCAGCGTTGTCCTGTCTATGGGTTGTCCTCATCACGATGTGCCCGCAGTTGACTCACCCGGCGAGCCCTCAATCCGTGTAAGAT
>MSXM01000056.1:39729-44894 GCA_002083565.1 Nitrospira sp. ST-bin4
CTATTTCGAGCGAAAGGTTCCCATGGAAAAGCAATGGCCGGATGGGCCTATGCCCGGCCCGGTGCCTTCTCGTCCGCGGTATTCAACCGAGGTGCGGGTGAGTCTGGCCGCGGCAGCGGATGGCTTAGGAGAGATGGTGTGGATCGCTGTGTGGCAGGGATCGGATGGTTCGTCTGTGCAAGGCGATCAGATGAACGAACCGGGGTTGATCGCTGCTGCCATGCCGGGATTCGACGGTCGTTCAGGCGATGATCTGACGGCCGGGTGCCAACGCGGCGGCTTCGGAAGGACCGGCGGCCAATTCTATAAGCCGGAAGACGGGGCCTAGCCATGCATCGTCGTACGATGCAACCGCGCGCCGATTGGCCGGCGCAACTCGATCGGGTGGGCGTCACCTATCACAGTCTGGATGGCGGCTATTGGCGCGAGGATGCCGCCTATGAGTTGAGCGAGGCACAGGTCGACTGTCTTGCATCGGCCACGGCCTCGCTGCATCGGCTCTGTGTCGAGGCGGTCGAGCGGATCATCCGCGAGGATCGTTGTGCCGATCTCCGCATTCCCGAACACTGGAGGCCCCGGATCATCGATTCGTGTGAGCGGCAGGACCCGTCGCTCTACGGGCGGTTTGACTTCTGGTATGACGGGATCGGGTCGCCGAAATTGCTCGAGTACAACGCCGATACGCCCACCTCGTTGCTGGAAGCAGCGGTCGGTCAATGGGGATGGCTGCGAGACATCTGTCCGGAAGCGGATCAATTCAATAGCCTGCATGAGCGGTTGATCCGGCAGTGGCGCGCGATCCGTCGGCAAACCTCGAAGGATCTGCTCCATTTGGCCTGTTTGGACGGGAGCGACGAGGATCGGCAGACGGTGACCTATCTGGCCGATACGGCGAACCAGGCCGGATGGCGCGTGCAGACTTTGCCGATCGAACAGATCGGATGGGAGCCCGGGAGGCGGCGCTTTGTGGATCACCGCAACGAGCCGATCTCAGCCCTCTTCAAGCTCTATCCCTGGGAATGGATGTGTCAGGACGCATTTGCGGCGGAGATGGCCCGGTCTTCGATGATGGTGCTGGAGCCGGCCTGGAAGCAGGTGCTCAGCCACAAAGGTCTGCTCGCGTTGCTGTGGGAGTGGTATCCGGATCATCCGAATCTGTTACCCGCCTTCTTTTCCGGACCGGGAGACTGTGCCGCCTATGTCAGGAAGCCATTTTGGTCACGCGAAGGCGCCAATATAATGATCGTGAACGGGGATCAGGTGGTGACGACCGCCGGGCCCTACGATGCGCAGAACTCGGTCTATCAGCAGTACGTGCCGTTGCCGGTATTCGGGGGATGGCACCCGGTGATCGGATCCTGGGTGGTTGGGAACGAGCCGGCAGGGATGGGTATTCGGGAGGATCGTGGTCTGATCCATGGGAATCAGAGCCGCTTTGTGCCGCATTTCGTTGTGAAAGACGTTCCCGATGCAGGGGGAGGGTGCGAATCTTGAACCATTTGGACTCGATGCGAATCTTCGACCCATCGGTCACCCGCAGAAACTGGTGGAAATGGAGAATGCCCCTATTCTCTCCCTCCGAATTCTCGCCTTAAAGCCCTTCGCACTCAATACTTTCCAGGCGGTTGTTTTTAAGAACTTTGGGGTCGGGTATACTTTCCTCATGACGATACTGGTAGGAACCGCTCAGCAGGTAGACGTTATTCGGAATGTATGACGAAAGCGAGCAAGCCGCTATCCATAAGACCATCCCAAACTTGTATTTGCAGAGTTGAATCTTAAGATGGAAACGATCTCGTCACGCCTGACGTTTGTGATGAAGTTTATTTTTCCTTTCGTCTTCATCTCAGGATTTGCTGTCGGAACGCTGAGCATGTGGCTCGACCAGATGCACTACAAGAATGGGGATCCTCTGCCTCTAGAAGAAAAATTGAAGTTCCTAACCGCCTGGATCTTTGGCGCAACGTACACTCTCTGGATGTGTGTTGGTCTGAAGAAGGTTCAGATGGATTCAACCCATCTGTATGTCTCCAACTTTCGCAAGGAGATTGCTATACCATTTGTCGACGTTGTGGACATTACCGAGCATCACTGGTTTAACCTGCCCAGCACAATTCATTTCCGTGCTCCAACCGAGTTTGGGCAATCGATCAAGTTCTTACATCCCGATAGTTTTATCCCTTTTTATTATTTTTTTGGTTCACATTCGGCCGTTGAGGATCTCAAAGAACGCGTTGGCCTCAAAGATGGATAACGATCAACTGTTGTTTTAGCTTGCCGGCTATGCCTACCTTCGCGTCCAGGGAAACGTACTCTTTGGTCTGCCTTAAAACCTAATTGCTTTCTTATTCAACATCGCTGGGCTACCGAAGATTATTCATGATTGTGCTGAAGCCAACCTCACTCTACCTAATTCCAGCCAAGAATGTGCTCTCGCCTTAACTCTTGATGGAATCGGCTTGGGTGAGCACAAGTGAGCTGGAGCGGAGTAGCCAAAGATATTTCCTAAACCGCGGATCGTAGTAGCGATAAGTTATGGAGTGGAATGTCCGAATCGTATGAAGGATGACCCGTCTACGCCGGGTTTCGGCGGGCAGGCTCGTGACGAATGACGAGCGCTCAGCCTTCGTGATACAGACGTGGGACGCGCGGGCCGATGGTGCAGAGGACTTCATAGGCGATCGTGCCGGTCCATTTGGCGATGTCGTCGGCGGTGATCTGGTCGTCGCCCTGACGTCCGATGATGACGGCCTCGTCGCCGACGGCAGCTCCCGCAATCCTGGTGACGTCCACCATAATCATATCCATACAGACGAGACCGGCGATGGGCGCGCGTTGTCCGCGAATGAGCACAGAGCCTCGATTCGAGAGATGACGGCTCAACCCATCGGCGTAGCCGATGGGGAGGATCGCGATCTTGGTCGGCGTCTTGGCGGTGAAGGTGCCGTTATAGCTGACCTTGTGTCCTGCTTGAACCCTTCGCAGTTGGGCAATCGTGGTGCGGAGTGTAAGGACCGGTTTTAAGTCCGGCGCGACGATGGATGTAGGCAGGGTGTGGTAGCCATAGAGCATGATGCCGGGGCGCACGAGCGAGAATTGCGCGTCTGGAAAGCGCACAGCTCCGGCGCTATTGGCGGCATGGATCAACGGCACCCTGAATCCGCTAGCCCGGACAATTTCGATAGCCTTGCGGAACCGGGTCAGCTGTTCTTCCGTTGTGTCCGTGGCCGGCCCGTCGGCATCGGCGAGATGGGTCATGAGTCCTTCCAAGTGCAAGGCGCGCGGGAATCTGCGCGAGCTGAATAGATCTACTAGCTCAGCGTGCGTGAGCCCCAGCCGTCCCATCCCTGTCTCGACCTTGAGATGAATCGGGTAGGGGCTTGGAAGCGACGAGGCGGCTTGCCCTAATGCCGGCAAAATGGCGGCATCGCTGATTACCGGAGTCAGTTGGTGTGTGAAGAGGTCGGTGAATTGTTCGTGAAACACCGGCCCCAAGACGACGATCGGCGCGTTGATGCCCGCTTGCCGAAGCGTGATCCCTTCCTCGATCGAGACCACCGCCACGCGAGACACGCCCTGCCGAATCAGCGCCTTGGCGGTTTGAACCGACCCGTGGCCATAGGCATTGGCCTTGATGACCGCCAGGACGTCGCAGCCGGGCGAGAGGACTTTCCTGAGTTGAGCTACATTATGGGCTAATGCGGAAAGATCGACAGAAACGCACGTTGGAAGAAAAGTCGAAGTAGTCGGCACGCCGGGGGCCAGGACGGAAGCCTGAGCCTCAGACTTCCATGATCTCCTGTTCCTTTTTCTTGATGATGTCGTCGATCTTTTGTCCGTATTGTTCGGTGAGCTTTTGGGTCTCTTGTTCGGCCTTCCGCAGCTCGTCTTCGGTGAGCTTCGCATCTTTTTGAAGTTTCTTCAACTCTTCGTTGGCATCGCGACGGAAGCCGCGAATCTGCACTTTCGTGTCTTCGCCGTGCTTTTTGCAGATCTTGGTCAATTCCTTGCGGCGCTCTTCCGTGAGCGGCGGGAGGGGAACGCGAATCATTTTTCCGTCGTTCGAAGGGTTCAATCCCAATCCTGAATTGGCCAGGGCCTTCTCAATTTCTTTAATCAGGTTCGGCTCCCAGGGTTGGATAGTGAGCAATCTTGCTTCCGGCGTAGAGATATTGGAGACCTGCTTCAGCGGCGTCATGGTGCCGTAATAGTCGACGCGCACTCCGTCCAGAAGTGCAACTGAGGCCCGGCCGGTGCGGAGACCGGCGAGGTCCCGCTTCAAATGCTCCACAGCCTGGTCCATATGAGTCGTGAGTTTTTGCTTGCTTGGGGCTGCGTTGGACATGGCGACACTCCGTAATCGGGTCAGCGGTTGCTGGGTGTGACCAGGGTCCCGATCGGTTCGCCTGCGGCCACACGTTTGAAGTTGCCCTGCACTTTGAGGTTGAACACGATCAAGGGCAGATTGTTATCCATGCAGAGGCTGATTGCTGTTGCATCCATTACTTTGAGGTTCTGATTCAGGATCGACATAAAGGGGATTTCTGAGTACTTCTTTGCATCGGGATGCTTCATGGGGTCGGCATCATAAATGCCGTCCACCTTGGTACCCTTCATAATGACTTGCGCGCCGATTTCCATGGCGCGAAGCGCGGCGGCGGTGTCGGTCGAGAAATAGGGATTGCCGGTTCCACCGGCGAAGATGACCACCCGGTTTTTCTCCAGATGACGGATCGCTCTCCGGCGGATATAGCCTTCCGCCAGTTGCCGCATCTCGATAGCGGATTGTACCCGGGTGATAACGCCGGCCTTCTCCAGCGCGTTTTGTAGCGCAAGGGCGTTGAGGACTGTGGCAAGCATCCCCATGTAATCGGCGGAGGCGCGTTCCATGCCGGACGCGCTGGCTGCGATACCGCGGAAAATATTTCCGCCTCCGATCACTACGGCGACTTGGGTGCCGAGTGCGGCAACCGAGGCGATCTCTTCTGCCAGGCCTTGGAGGATAGAGGGTTGAATGCCGTAGCCCTGCTCACCGGCGAGCATCTCCCCGCTGACTTTCAGAAGGAGGCGCCGGTATTTTGCAGAGGTCATACTTCGCCTAGCTGAAACCGGGTGAATCGGCGGATGTTCATATTTTCGCCGATCTTGGCGATTTTCTGAGCCAG
>MSXM01000056.1:44910-45193 GCA_002083565.1 Nitrospira sp. ST-bin4
GTCACGGCCGGGTCCTTGATAAACGATTGTTCCATCAGGCAGCTTTCCTGGAAGAACTTTTCAAGCTTCCCATCAACGATTTTCGGCCAGGCGGCTGGCGGCTTTCCCATCTCCTTGGCTTGTCCTTCGTAGATCATGCGTTCCTTGTCGATGAGGTCCTTGGGAATGTCTTCGCGTTTGACGTAGACCGGTTTCGCCGCTGCTACTTGCAGTGCGAGATCATTGACGAACGCTTTGAATTCATCATTGCGGGCAACGAAATCCGTCTCGCAGTTGACCTCGA
>MSXM01000056.1:45244-53996 GCA_002083565.1 Nitrospira sp. ST-bin4
CACGCCCGGACTTCTTTGCGGCTGCCGCAAGCCCTTTTTGACGGTGATAGTCGATCGACTTCTCAATGTCGTTGCCGTTTTCGGTAAGCGCTTTCTGGCAATCCAGAATGCCGGCCCCGGTTTTTTCCCGAAGCTCTTTGACTAGCTGACTTGATCCTGCCATGGTCCGTTATCCTTCATCCTTCGCAGTTCGACCGAGTGAGAACGGTTCTGAACCTATAAATAGGTGTTATGACGCCGGAACGCTTTCAAGACGCGCAGCCGGTTTCTTATCTCCTCCGGCCGGCGCAGTCTGGAACTCCGCTTCTTCACGCTGAGTCTTGAGGTGCGCGCCTTCGATGCACGCGTCTGCAATCTTGGACGTGATGAGCTTGATCGAACGGATTGCATCGTCGTTTCCCGGAATCGGGTGGGTGATGTAATCCGGATCGCAATTGCTGTCCAGGATGGCGATGACGGGAATATCCAACCTGGTCGCCTCTTGCACGGCGATTTTTTCGATTCTGGTGTCGAGTACGAAGACGGCGCCGGGAAGGCCGCGCATGTTCTTGATGCCGGAGAGGTACTTTTGAAGTTTGGCGATGTCCTTCTGCATCAGGAGGATTTCTTTTTTCTTGAGGCCATGCGCGCTGGGATTCTCCAGCGTGGCTTCCATTTTCTTCATTTTATCGATGCTGCGGCGGATGGTCTGGAAATTTGTCAGCATGCCGCCGAGCCAGCGTTGGTTCACGAAGAACATATTCGCCCGCTTCGCTTCTTCTTCGAGGATTTCCGCCGCCTGACGCTTGGTGCCGATGAACAGGACGGAGTCGCCCCCTGCAACGATATCCCGGACGAAGGCATAGGCCTGTTCCATGCGTGCGAGCGTCTGTTGGAGATCGATGATATAGATGCCGTTCCGCTCGCCGAAGAGGAACCTCTTCATTTTTGGGTTCCAGCGGTTCGTCTGGTGCCCGAAGTGCACACCGGCTTCCAAGAGTTCCTTGATTGCTACGACTGCCATGCCTTCACCTCCTCCGAGACTTGCAGAGCGCCCGTACGACGGACGAGGGGACCGGCCCCTTATTCTCAAGCCAAGCGGCGCGTCTGTGCGCCGATGTTGAATTTGAATATGTTCTATCGGTCCTAAATTGGACGAATAGATTGGTGCCACTGCTAAAGCCTCGGCACGCTATCACAGTCCCTGTGTGTTTTCAAGCTGTTGGGGGGCAAACCCATGCTTGAATGGAATGGACGATGGATGTGCCAAAGAGGATGCTGAAAAATCTCGTCCAGCAAGGCCGCAGCGAGCGAAAGGCCGAGGCGTACGCGGTTGGTACGTTGAGGCCTTGAGCGGAGTGAGAACGCCGCTGGCGGGGTTTTGCAACATCCTCACGATCGATAGCTTGCGTTGATACGGACATAGTCGTATGAGAGGTCGGTCGTCCACATGTGCGCCTGCGCCCGGCCATCCCCAAGATCCACCGCAATCGTAAATTCTTTTTGTTTGAAAACCTGTGCGATCTGCTGTTCCGCCGCGAGCCCCACTCCCATGCCTCGCTTGACCATCACAACGTCATTGAAGCGCACCGTCACGTTGTGCGGCTTGATGCGAACGTTGGATCGGCCGATGGCGCCCATGACTCGGCCCCAGTTGGCGTCTTCTCCAAACAGAGCGGTCTTGACGAGATTGGACGTAGCAATCGTGGTCGCCACACGTTTCGCGGCTGTCGCCGTTGCGGCTCCTGTCACCAGGACCTTCACGACTTTGGTCACGCCTTCACCGTCCCGGCAAATGGCGAGGGCCAGCTGTTCAGAGGCTTCGGTCAGCAGTTGGGTGAAACGGCGATAGTGGGCCGTCCCTTGACGGATCAGAGAATTCCTGGCCTGTCCGTTAGCCAGACAGAGAACCGTGTCGTTGGTACTGGTGTCGCCGTCTACGGTAATGCAATTGAACGATTGGTCGACCGCGGACTTGAGCGCATGCTGAAGCGCTGCAGGCGCAATCGCCGCATCGGTGGTCAGATATGCCAGCATCGTTGCCATATTGGGATGGATCATTCCGGAGCCTTTGGCCATGCCGCCAATGGTCACGACTTTGCCGCCGATCTTGCCTCGAAGGACGACGGTTTTTGGGCGGAGATCGGTGGTCAGAATGGCTTGGGCGGCCTGGGCCCCGCCTTGGCTACTGAGTTGGGCGATCAAGGCCGGGATTCCCGCTTTGATTCGATCGATAGGCAGCACGCGTCCGATGACGCCGGTTGATCCGACAAAGACTTGGTGCACGGGAATAGCAAGACCTTGCGCGACGGTCGAGGCCATGATCTGCGCCGAAGCAAATCCATTCGCCCCTGTGCAGGCATTCGCGTTTCCGCTATTCACGATAATGGCGCGGCCCTGCCGCCGCCGGAGGTGCAGTCGATCGAGAATTACCGGAGCCGCGGCAACCTGGTTTTTTGTGAACACACCGGCGATCGGCCCGCTGACGGTTGACACGACAAGCGCCAGATCGAGGATTCCCGGCTTCTTGATCCCGCAATGGATGCCGGCTGCTTCAAAGCCTAACGGAGCGGTCACACCGGAGGTCTGGTTTGTCTTCACGGTCAGTCGTTGGAAGTGTGGGTTGAAACAATCGATCGTTGTCAGTTGGTCGTTACGGGTAGCTGCCCGGCAGGGTAAGCCCGCTCTCTTCAGGGATCCCCATCATCAGATTCATAGCTTGGATGGCCTGGCCTGCGGCGCCTTTTACCAGATTGTCGACGGCGGCGACTGTCACGACCCATCCGGCCCGCGGATCGGTGTAGACCCCGACGTCGCAAAAATTAGAGCCTCTGATATATCGGGGATTGGGGACGATGTCCTCGTAGAGCCGGACAAACCGCTCCCCCTTGTAAAACTCCCTATACAGGGACCGGAGGTCGGCGAGCGGCATATCGTGCACCAGCTTGCAATATGCCGTACTGAGAATTCCGCGATTCATCGGCACCAGGTGCGGGGTAAAGGTGACGGTTACCGACCCGGTCTTTCCGATCATCCCCGACAGCTCTTGTTCGATTTCAGGTATGTGCCGATGCTTGCCGATCTTGTACGGTTCCAGTGATTCATGGGCTTCCGGGAAGTGGTAGGGGAGAGCAGGACTGCGTCCGGCTCCGGAGATCCCGGACTTTGCATCGATCACAATCAGATCCGGCTGCACCAGATTCTTGGCGATGAGGGGCGCGAGCTGCAAGATGGCGGCAGTCGGATAACAGCCCGGCGAGGCGACAAGTCTTGCCTTGGCAATGGCTTCCCGATGGAGTTCCGGCAAACCATAGACCGCTTCTTCTAAGAGGCGTGGGTGCGTATGCGGGGTTTGGTACCACTGTTCGTAGGCTGCGACATCCTTGAGGCGATAATCGGCGCTGAGATCGACAACCAGCTTGCCCGCTTTCATGCACAATGCAACCGGGTCCTGTGACTTGGTGTGGGGCAGTGCCAGGAACACTGCGTCCGCCCGTTCAGCCAAGGCTTCCGGGGCCAGTGCCTCGAAGCGATGTTCTACAATGCCGGTGAGACTGGGGAATACGGCTGACACCAGCTGGCCGGCCGATTTCTCGGACGTGACGGCAGTAATTTCATAAAAGGGATGTGCGGCGGCGAGCCGAACGAGTTCTGCGCCGGCATATCCGCTGGCGCCTGCAATTGCCACTCGAAACTTCTTGCCCATCGTAGGTGACCTGCTGATTGGTAAGAGTCAATTTGCCGTCGGGCACAAAAAAGGGAAGGCGAGAAGCCTTCCCTTTTTTGTGTCGAATACCGGCTTCTCGATGCGTTAGCGCTTGGAGTACTGGAAGCGCTTGCGGGCTCCCTTTTGTCCGTACTTCTTTCGTTCTTTCACACGGGAGTCTCTTGTGAGCAATCCCTCTTTCTTGAGCGGAGGCCGCGTGGCCGGAGTCATTGCGACCAGGGCCCGGGCAATCGCGTGGCGAAGCGCGCCGGCTTGTCCGGCCGGTCCACCACCGTACACGGTGGCGCTGATCGAATACTTTCCCATGACCCCCGCCATTTCAAGCGGCAACTGGATGATTTGCCGGAGCGTGAGGCGTGGGAAGGCCTTCTCCAATGGCTTTTCATTGACTGTAATGTCACCGGCTGTTCCTGTGACCCAGGCTCTTGCGATTGCACACTTTCTCCGACCTGTTGCGTACTGTGTTGCCACTGCCATTCGACTCGCCTCCTTCTCTCTTGCAGGATGTTGAAAAAGTCCGCCAGCTTTGTTCTCGCTTCGCTCAGGGGTTCAACATACGGCCCAAAGTATGCCTCGCCTCTTCGCTCGCTGCGGCCGCGCTGGACGGCCTTTTTGAACATCCTGTACCATGTTCTGCGGACGTTCGTGCTTCCTTTTCGTCGTTCATTCCTCGGTCTACAGGGAAATCGGTTCCGGCCGTTGTGCGTGATGTGGATGGTTGGGCCCGGTATAGACCCGGAGCTTCTTGGCCATGCCGTTGCCGAGCGGATTCTTGGGGAGCATACCCTCGATGGCCCGAACCAGCAGCTCGGTAGGATCTTTGCGAAACAGGTGCTCGGCGCTGGTCGTCTTCAGACCACCCGGATAACCGGAATGGTGCCGGTAGAGTTTGTCTTTCATCTTATTGCCGCTTACGTGAATCTTCTCGGCATTGACGATTACTACATGGTCGCCCAGATCGACGTTCGGGGTAAAGGTCGGGCGATGCTTCCCTCTGAGGATGCCGGCCACGCGAGCGGCGAGGCGGCCCAAGGTCTTTCCTTCTGCGTCTACCAAATGCCAGGTTTCTTTCACGTCGGCTGGTTTTTCAAGATACGTCATAACACGGTCTCCACTTCTCCTAATAGAATTAAGTGCCTTGATGGATACTAAACTTCCTGCGCTCCGATGTTTTTGGTCTCAAGTTTATTCAGCCACGCGTCCAGGTTCTGGCCGGTGCGTCGTTTCCAGACATCCGGTGTCACATAAATCGGGGCATGGCAGCGGAGGGCCAGCCCGATGGCATCGCTGGGTCTGGCATCAACGGTGCGTGTTACGCCTTTGTTCTCAAGATAGACGGTGGCGAAATAGGTGCTGCTCTTCACGTCCGTGATGACGACTCGTTCCGTGATGATTCCCAGGTGTTCGCCGAAACTCCTGACCAAATCATGGCTCATAGGTCGCGGCGTGACCGAGGTGTCCAGCGCTCTCCGGATCGACTCGCCTTCCGCAGCCCCGATCCAGATCATAAAATGCTCGGGCGTTCCATCGGTACGTGAGAGGACGAGAATCCGCGTATCCGTGTTGGGGTCCTCCACGACCCGGTTGACGGTCAGCTCAATCAAGGGTTCTGTAGGTTGCGGTGTTTCGTCCGGCATCATGCACGTGCCCAATCAGGAATCCAGTTTCCCAAAGTCTTCCGGCTTCAAATTTTCCAGCCACTGATCGAGCTCCTCGGAAGTTTGCTTTCGGATGACCGACTCGTTGGCAAAAATCGGAGCTTCCGATCGGAGTGCAAGGGCAATGGCGTCACTGGGTCGTGAGTCCACCGTGTATTCCGAGTCTTCATAGGTCAAATGGATTTTGGCAAAATACGTGTTCTCGCTCAAGTCGGTGATGACGACACTGATGACCTTTGCATTGACGGCATCGAGATAGGCCTTCATGAAATCGTGCGTCATCGGACGGGGAGGATCCACACTTTCCAGGGCCAGACTGATCGAACTGGCCTCTGATTTGCCGACCCAAATAGGCAGCATATCTGCCTGATCCTCATCCCGTAAGATCACAATATAGGCATTGTTATAGGGGTCGAACATCAACCCCTTAACCTGCATCTGCGTAATCATAACCCAGGCTCCGACAATCTTCTTAATTCCCGCGCTTTCATGAAAAAGGACAGGGAAGAATGGGGGACTGTATCACTTCTGAATTCGTGATGTCAACGAACTCAGCGACAACACAGGGGAAAGTCGGATGACTTGAAATGGTATGCCGGCAGGTCAGGCGGCTGCGATCAGCTTGTAGGCGGGCGGAAGTTTTCCGCCACCTTCGATGAGTCGGCCTGCTCACCTAATTTCAAAAAGGCCTTCATCTGTTTGCGGACAAGGTCGCGTCCGCTTTCATCGCCCAGGTTGACCTGGTATTCGTTGATGACCATGACCCGCATTCCTTCCCACTTCTTCCAGCAGCCGAGGCAGACCTTGGCCTTGATCTCCGTTTCGAGTTTCCCGAGAAACAGAGGAGCGGTGATCGCTTCTCCTGTTTGTCCGCAGGTCACGCATGCAACGTCGGCCATGGCTGTCACTCTCCTTCTTTCGCGTTCAGTGGCAAGTAGATGGAAATCATCAAGGCCGAGCTGTAATACGTGCCTAATGATGATTCCCATTCTAGCAGAGGTGTCGCAATGAAAAAAAGTCCCGTGATCGCAACACCCCGCATCTTCACTCTTGACGCTTTCCATTTCTCCGCGCGATACTGTGAGTCTATGCGCGGCCTTTCTGTCACCCTTCTCTTCGTTGCACTCTTGTTCCCCGTTGAGCAGAGTGCTGCATATCCAAAAAACGGCGCTGAAGTGTCGGCAAAGGATCTAGAAACCCAGGCAGCCGCAGGCAGTGCAGAGGCCCAGAATAATCTTGGGGCGTTGTATGCTGAGGGTAAAGGCGTGCCGAAGGACTATGTGCAGGCGCGGCAGTGGTACGAAAAAGCAGCGGCACAGGGTCATGCGTTGGCGCAGAACAATCTGGCGGAATTGTATTTCGCCGGTTTGGGCGTCCAACAAGACTATGTGCGGGCCTATATGTGGGTGAACATCGCCGCAGTCCATTTGAAGGGCGATGAGCAGAAGCAGGCTGAAGCCAACCGGGATGATGTGGCGCAGCGGATGACTCCCGCGCAGGTGACCGAAGCCAAGCGGCTCTCGAAAGCGTGCCTCGCGAAAAAGTTCAAGGGTTGTTGAAGCGTTTCTCCGCCTTGTCTGCTGCCGATCATTCTCCTGATAATCCTACGTTCGCACCCATATCAACGGCTCGAGCATTCGTGGAATTGCTTGTGGGCCCATTTCCTACGAAGCGAGCGTTGTGCGTCATGAGATGCGAGCGATACAAGACCGTCGCTGTCCTCTTTTCCTGACCGATTCCTGCATGCCGTTCAACGTGAATGATCCGATCCCGGATTCACAATAATCGGCACATTCAGCTTTTCCGGCACGATGATCGTTTTGGTGCTGGGGTTCTCGTACAATTTGTACTTCAGATAATCCGGTGTGAGAGTTTTAGTGATAATTTCCTGCGCTTGTGACTGTCCCTTGGCGCGAATGCGTAGACTCTCTCCCTCGCCCTCAGCGCGAATTTGCAAGGCATCGCCTTCCCCTTTGGCTTGAATCCTCGCAATCTCGGCGTTGCGCTGCGCAATGACCACCTCAAATTCTTTTTGCTCTTTTTCCTGCTCCTTCGCTTGTTTCTGCTCAATAGATTTCAAGACCATCTGAGGAAATTCGATTTCGGACAAGGCCACACTGTACACGTCCAGATGCCGGCCCTTGAGCGACTCGACCATCACCGCTTCGATCTTGTTGCCGATTTCGCTGCTCCGTTCAGGAAGTGAGACCATCGTATATTGCGCGACAACCCCGCGCACGGCCGAGAGGAACTGTGGACGGACGAGTTGCGCATACCAGCCGTGCCCCACTTCCTGAGCGAGGAAATAGATTTCCTCCCCAATGGGTCTCATGGTAATCGCCGCGTGTAGCGTGACCGAGAGATCGTCGGCGGTTAGGGCATCCACTTTTTCTGTAAAGCTTTGATACCTGACGTCGTACTCAAACACCTTATTCCACGGCGCATGCCAATAGAACCCTTCGCTGAGCGGCTCTTTTGTCAGCCCTGACGTGAACGGGTTCCATCGCAGGCCTCGTTTCCCTTGGTCGACAGTCGTCCCGCAGCCGTACATCAACAGCAGCATCGAAATTATCGGTATGATCGGACGAGAAAAGGCTGAGGGTTTCATAGGTCCTCCTTTTGTATGATGCTCACTTGCGATGCTGTCGTTCTGTTCGGGCGATTTCCGCATGGGCGTTAGCCAGACGTTCCTGCTCTTGAGCCGCTGCGGCATAGTATTGCGAAAGTTGCCGCGCTCCACTCACCCAATCCGACTGAGGGCCGAAGAGTTGCTCATACCGGACGGCGCTCTCGGCAAGCGAGGCCGCTTTCTCCCGCATATCCATGGCCCCGTCTCTGTAGTAGCCAGCAATCGCCATCTGATCATGCGATGGATCGAAAGATGTCATTTCGATCGTCTCGATTGGCTGTGCGCAGCCGGCGACGGTCAGCACATAGAGCAAGACCAGTATATCCAGCCTCACGTGAGGCGAATGGGTTGTCGGCATCAATTCATTCATGGTGGCACCCCTGCGCCGATTAACGCCCGGTGTCGATCAAGAAAGAGACCAAAGCGTGTGGGCACGGTGTTCCCGCATCACCTATACGGTACACAACCATTTGGCACTTTAACAGGGGGGCGGCTATCGCCGTCAGCCCACTCTTTTCGGTAGCTGTGAGCCTAAAACCTGTCAGGGCTTTCATAAGACTCTGAGGCGGCAGTTGGGATGGTGGCAGGCATTGCTCTAGAGATCTATACCGGTTGACCCTCTCGATGCATCATGTTAGAAAAGCATCCGGTTGCAAGGCAGCGTGCGGTTATGCCCGGATGGCGGAACTGGCAGACGCGCCGGACTCAAAATCCGGTTCTCGCAAGAGAGTGGGAGTTCGACCCTCCCTCTGGGCACCA
>MSXM01000057.1 GCA_002083565.1 Nitrospira sp. ST-bin4
CCGGACCGCGTCCCGCTTGAACACGATATTGCCGCCGCGCGCACACGCAGCGGTCTCGATAAAGTCACACTCAGTGACACTCAACCGGCGATACGCAAGCACCGCCCTGATGTCTTCCTGGATCTTTCCGGCATCGCCAAGGGCTACGGGGTGGACCGGGTTGCTGAACTCATGACCGCGCACGCCATTGAACATTATATGGTTGAGATCGGCGGCGAGATCCGGGTCCGCGGGCTCAAGGAGCACGATACACCCTGGCGGATCGCGATTGAGAAACCGTTGCCGGGCGAACGTTCGGTACAGACGGTGTTGGCGCTCAGCGACATCGCACTCGCCACCTCGGGCAATTACCGGAATTTTTTTGAAATCGCCGGGCGACGCTATTCCCATACCATCGATCCGTCCACCGGCTGGCCGGTCGATAATCATCTGGTGTCGGTGACAGTGCTGGCGGATACCAGTATGCGAGCCGACGCCTGGGCCACCGCATTTCAGGTGTTGGGCCCTGAGCGAGGCATGGCCATCGCGGAACGGATTAATCTTCCCGTCCTCTTCGTGATCGAACGTGATGGACAATTCGAGGAGCAGGTCTGTTGCGCCTTCGAACGGTACCGTGCACAGGAGCTGTCATGACTATTTTCCTGGTGACCTTTCTCGTCATGGGTATTGCGATTCTGGCGATGGCAGTGGGTGTCCTGGTCGGTCGCCGTCCGATCGCCGGCAGTTGTGGCGGCCTTGACCGCATTGGTCTGGAGTGCGATGCCGGCTGCGATAAGCCCTGCCCGGAACGTCTTGCCCGTCTGCAGTCTCCGAGCAAAGAACTGCTGTAAGAGGGCCGGGACAACCACGCCGTCGGTGAATTTATGCTCTGGCTACTTGAATCCGCGAGATATAGGATGTACGGATATTCTTTAATTGGTCGCCACTGGCTTGAAAGAGGCCGTTATGCCTGACACCATCTTGGTTCCGTTCGACGGCTCGGAGGGCGCGATGCGCGCACTACATCTTGCTGTTGAGCGTGCACGTGACAAACCACAAGGTCGCGTACATCTCGTGACTGTGCACCCTCCGCTACGCGTGTACGGCGAAATCCAGGTTTACGTGGGCGACAAGAAAGCAGCGGAAATGGCG
Source organism: Nitrospira sp. ST-bin4 (assembly GCA_002083565.1). Classification (GTDB taxonomy): domain Bacteria; phylum Nitrospirota; class Nitrospiria; order Nitrospirales; family Nitrospiraceae; genus Nitrospira_D. The sequence continues at coordinate 1,132 of MSXM01000057.1, forward strand.
GCGCAGCATAATCGCAAGATTCTCGAACCGGCAGAGCAAGTGCTGCGCTCGTCGGGCGTGGCGTTCGCCAGCAGTACGGAGGAAGGCGATGCCGCCGAAAAGATTGTGGAGTGCGCCAAGGCAGTTGGAGCCGGCGAAATTGTCATGGGATCGCGTGGACTCGGGCGTATTGCCGGACTCGTGATGGGCTCGGTCACCACCAAAGTCCTCCATCTGACCCAGATCCCCGTCACACTGGTCAAATGACTCGGGTTTCAACGCAACATTTCAAGCTACGCGCGCTCATTGAACGGAAAACCGGGTGATGGTGATGTCCCCCTTGACCGCTTTGCGATGGTAGCGGGCTCGCTCCTTCGCATCGCAAGCCCACATTGTTCATGACGGTTCGTGACGAAACCGACGAGACGCCAGGCGAGACGGGCACGCGGAGCCTCGAGAGACCGAGGCGTACTTGAATCAGTACATCGAGGTCAGGAGGGGCGAGCCTGCCCGCCCGGCTGCGTGAAATGCACAGCCGGCTTGTCGCAGCGGCGTATCGGCGGTTGCAGTAGAAGCGTTCATGAAGGATGTGGGCTCGGATCAACGTGAAGCAGGGGGAGCGTCATGCGCCTTGAAGAGCAGAAGATTCCGTTGTCGCGCGCCGGCATCGCCGGAGCCGCGTTCGCGTTATGGCTCGCCCCCTCGTTTGCTATCGCGGCGACTGACCCACCCACCGCTTTTGGCATCCCCTTCGATTTCATTTTGTTCGCCCTCACGCTGCTTGGTGTCGCACTGTTCCACCACCACACGCTGCAGGTCGCGCTCACCGGCCTTGGAACGATCGCGTTGTACAAATTGGCGTTCACCGGGTTCAAGACCGGCGATGGCCTGCCGGGCCTGGTCAGCCACCTGGCCCATGAGTGGGTCATTCTTTCCAATCTGTTGTGCCTGTTGCTGGGCTTTGCGTTGCTGTCCAAGCATTTCGAGGACAGCCATGTTCCCGCGGTGTTGCCGAAGTACCTGCCGGGACAAGCGAAGGGTGCGTTCGCGCTGCTTGCGATGGTATTCGTGCTGTCCTCGTTTCTCGACAACATCGCCGCAGCGATGATCGGGGGCGCCATGGCGCACACCGTCTTTCGCGGCAAGGTCCACATCGGATACCTCGCCGCGATTGTCGCCGCCTCCAATGCGGGCGGTTCGGGCAGCGTGGTGGGCGACACCACAACCACGATGATGTGGATCGACGGGGTGAGCCCGGTTGACGTACTCCACGCGTATGTCGCCGCGGTGGTCGCACTGGTCCTGTTCGGCATCCCGGCCGCGCTGCAGCAGAACAAGTATTCGCCCTTGATGGCCTATAAGCCCGGTGGCGCGCATGTGGACTGGGGCCGCGTCGGAATTGTGGGGTTCATTTTGGTGGCGGCGATTTCCACCAACGTGTACATCAACCTGGTACACCCCGAGATTGCTGATCATTTCCCCTTCATCGGCGTAGCCGTGGCACTGGCGATCCTGGTCTCGGCGCCGTTACGCAAGCCGGATTGGAGTCTGTTACCCGGCGCGACCAAAGGTACGATTTTTCTGCTCGCACTGGTCACCTGCGCTTCGATGATGCCGGTGGAAAAATTGCCGGTCGCCTCGTGGCAATCGGCGATGGGGCTCGGGTTCATCTCCGCGGTGTTCGACAACATCCCGCTCACCGCGCTCGCGCTGAAACAAGGCGGCTACGACTGGGGCATGCTCGCCTACACGGTGGGGTTCGGCGGCTCAATGATCTGGTTCGGCTCGTCGGCCGGCGTGGCCTTGTCCAACATGTATCCGGATGCGAAGAACGTCGGCCGCTGGGTGTATCACGGCTGGCATGTCGTGGTCGCGTATGTCATCAGCTTCTTGGTGCTGCAGGCGGTCATGGGCTGGCACCCCACTCCCAAACGCGGTGATCCGCCAGTCACAACGTCTTCTGTTGCACAACCAGTCGTGGCGCCGGTGCGCTAGAACCTCTGATCCTTCGTGATCAAAGGGAACTGCCACATGGGACCGAAGCGGGAAGATCGTTGAAGAATCAGATCACCCTCACTCTTCCAGTGACCGCCTCCTGCGCAGATCAGCGCCGCGGCGGCAATATTGAAAACGAGAAGGTACGGCTCCTCGGAAAATGGCGTCGGGTTGAGTTTGGCATGGAAGGCCTCAGGCAGCCTTGTTTAGGTATTCTCGAATGAGAGGGTTTCGAGTGCGCGTTCGGCCATGCCGCAAGGATGCCTGGTCCAGCGCGCCGCTTTCAAGCGATGGGAGTACGAGGTTTTCCTTCGCACGCCGTTTCCCTACCGCACTCCGCTGAGCGGCTCCCGATCCAACGTAAAGACGAAGACTTGTTCCCCCAACTGCGCATCAATGTCGGTAAACACCCCGAGGACCTTGGCCTTCGCGATTTCACCGACCTGCTCGCTCAGTTTGTCACGGCCCTGTGCGATCAAGTTCTGCCGCAGCTGCTTGACCATTTCGACGCCCTCCGCAGTTTTTGCCAGCTGCCGTTCGGCCGGAGTCAGCACCCCTTTTAACCGGACCACGACTAAATCACGGACAATGGAGGCCCGCACGTCGTCGGGGCCACGGCCCATGAACTCCTGCTCGAACTTGATGATGGCGTTGCGGATGGCATTTTCCATGACTGGGCCTTTCTAGGGCGGGATTATACGAGTCGCATACTCGAGCGAACAAGCACAATCGTCACCCTTTAGGCTCAACCACCCTCCGATCATGGGTCTTTCGGGCCATACCCTTCCGATTCTAAGACCTGATTCACCTTTTCACGCTTGACGCTGATCGGGCAGACATATTATTGATGGACGCGTACTTACAGACTGGCGATGTTGCACGTCCTCACGATTACCAAGGACGGGCAGGGCGCCGAGTGGTTGTATCACGGGTCGTAGGGTGACCGGCAGTTCGTGCGAGAGGCCGGTCGCAGTACAAGCCAACCGAACCTGTCTCGATCCGGCATCGAGCGGGCGGTTGGCTTTTGTGTTTTCAGAGCTTTGAGGTGATGATGTCCGCGGTGTTGCTCGTACCGCTGCTTCCATTGATCGCCGCCCTTATCGTGGGCGTCGGTAGCGAGGCCACGCGCCACGCCCGCGCGAAGATCGCCGCCTGGCCGATCGGCGCAGCCTTCTGTGGCGCCATTGCCGCACTCTTTGTTGTGGCCGCGGAAGGCCCGATTACGCTCCGACTGTACGATCCGGTCGCGTCCACTGTGTTGGCCGTCCCGATCGGCCTGTACATCGATCGGCTCAGCGCGGTCATGATGGTACTGATCTCCGGCATCGGTACGATCATTTACACCTATTCCGTAGAGTATATGTACCAGGATTTGCACGAGCGCCGGTATCTCGCCTTGATCGGGCTGACCGTGTTTGTCCTCCTCTGCCTGGTGTCCAGCGCGAACTTGCTGATGCTGTTCGTGCTGTGGCAATTGTTGAGTTACCTCCTCTATCTCCTCGTCCACAATCATAGCCACCAGGAGACGCTGAAAAGCGCCTTTCGAACCTTCACGCTCTTGCGGGTCGGTGACGTCGCCTTCCTGGGCGGGACTGTGCTGGCTTACTCGCTGTACGGCACATTGGAATTTCCTGATCTGTTTGCCGCGGCCGCGCAATCCACCGTCACCGTGTCCCTGTTCTCCGGTGTCGAATTGAACGGCGCGACGGCGGTCACCCTGCTGCTCCTAGTCGGCGGAATGAGTAAGTCCGCCCAGTTTCCACTGTACGGTTGGCTTCCCCGGTATCTCTATGCCCCCACGTCCGTGACGGCCTTACTGCACGCGGGCATCATCAACGCCGCGGGCTTTCTCATCAATCGCCTGGCTCCGCTCTTCGGGATGAGCTCGACCACGCTGCACGTCGCCCTCGTGATCGGTACGCTGACGGCCATCCTCGGCGCAACCATGATGCTGGTGCAGAACGACATCAAGAACATGCTCGGCTTTTCGACCATCGGCCAAATGGGCTACATGGTCATGGAATGTGGTCTGGGTGCCTTTTCACTCGCGGTCTTTCATCTAATCGCCCACGGGCTGTTCAAGGCGACGGTGTTTCTGTACAGCGGAAATGTCATACACAAAGCGAGACAGGAACCTTTGCTCCCCCATTCAGGGCATAAGACGGAGAAAGAAGGTTACTCGCCCCTCACCTGGACGACAGGATTTCTCACGACCCTGCTGATCCCATTGCTGATCCTGCTGGTGACTCACGGCGTGTTACGGATTCCGCTGTTAGAATCCCAGGGCACCGTCATCTTTCTGTTTTTCATCTGGATTACGTCTTCGCAAGCGATTCTGACGCTGACCCGATTGCGGGCCGTCGCGTCCTGGAAGGTATCTGCTGCGATGTTGCTGACCCTCTTGTTCATCGTGTTTGTCTATCTGTTTGCCGTCGAATCGTTCACCGCATTTCTCTACCCCAATCCGGAAGAGGTGGCCTCATACTTCAAGGCCGGCGACCTCCCGGACAGGCTCTTTGACCTCCTCCTCGCGGTGTCGACGCTGGTGACGGTTGGGGGCTGGATCTATCTGTACATGCGGACCCATGGCCGTACCGTGTGGGTGCCATCGTGGATCAACGGCGTCCGGATCCGGCTCTATGTGCTGTTTCTCAATCGACTCTATATCGACGCGATCCTACATCGAGTGGGACAGACTCTGACCGCCGTCATTCAGCGCCTGGATAAGCGCGCCCGGGAACGTTCGCTTTGACCGACACCGACAATGGCCAGGCAGAGTAGAGATTGCCGCTTCCCGGATGACCCCAGCGCGTCGTCCACTACGGCGCGTGAGTAAGAGACCGCGGTGTGCCGCCGCTTGACGAATGCGGTGAACCCGTATTAATGGTACCACGCCGCCGTGGCGGGAGGTGTGCCCATCGCCTGACAGAAAGAGAACGAACGCTTTTCAACCATCCGGAGAAATGACGTGCTCGTGTCGCTGGTACTCATCGTTCCATTACTCCTCCTATCCGCCGCCGGCATCGTGATGATCGGCGGTGAGACGTCGCGTTTCACCCGCGCAAAAGCGGCCGCCTATCCCGTCGGTCTGGCATTCCTGGGCGCCATAGGCGTCCTGACCCTGGTCTCATCGCAGAGTCCCATCACGATTCGATTCTACGATCCGGCCTCCGTCACTTCTTTCATTATTCCCATCGGTTTCTACGTTGACCGGCTGAGCGCGGTCATGATGACGCTGATCACGGGCGTCAGCATCATTATTTACTGCTACTCGACCAGGTATATGTACCAGGACGGCCATGCGCGCCGGTATCTCGCGTTGATTTGCCTGACCGACTTCGTGTTGATCTGCATGGTCTCGAGCGGCAATCTCATGATGTTGTTTCTCTTTTGGCAAATCTTGAGCTACCTGCTCTACCTGCTCGCGCACAACCATGTTCACCCCGCCACGTTGACGGGCGCGTTCAAGACGTTCACGCTGCTGCGTGTTGCCGATACAGCATTTCTTGCCGGTATTGTCCTGGCGTATCAACTCTACGGCACCCTTGAATTCCAGGAGCTGTTTGCCAGAGCGGCCGCCACGCCCGTAACTATCTCGATCCTGCCCGGAATGGATGTCAGCGCCGCAACGGCTGTGACGCTTCTCCTTTTTATCGGTGCGATGGGCAAATCAGCTCAGTTTCCGCTGCATCTGTGGCTGCCGGGATCGCTGTTCGCACCGACGCCGGTCCACGCATTGCTGCACGCGGGTATCATCAACGCCGGAGGCTTTCTCATTAACCGCCTCGCGCCGCTCTTCGGAATGAGCTCAACCACCCTACACGTCGCCTTTGTCATCGGGACCCTGACGGCCGTCCTCGGCGCAACGATGATGCTGGCCCAAAACGACATCAAGAAGACACTCGGCTTCTCGACGATCGGCCAAATGGGCTATATGATCATGGAGTGCGGCCTTGGGGCCTTCTCGCTCGCCGTGTTCCATCTGATCGCGCACGGTCTCTTCAAGGCCACAGTCTTTCTCAATTGTGGAAACATCATTCATAAGGCGCGACAGGAGCCGCATTTTCCACATGTTGACCATGCCGCCGAGGAGGCGGGATTTTCTCGCTTGGCTTGGTCGACCGGGTTTGTGACGACACTATTTATTCCGCTGCTTATCTTGTTAGTCACCCACGGAGTCCTGCGCATTCCCTTGCTGGAATCCCAGGGAACCGTCATTATCCTCTTCTTCATCTGGATTACCTCGTCGCAGGCGATCCTGACGCTCATACGACTTCGTGCCGTGGCTTCGTGGAAAGTGTCGGCCATCATGCTGCTGACGCTCCTTTTCATCGTGTTCGTCTACCTGTTCGCCGTCGAGTCGTTCACCGCATTCCTTTACCCCAACCCGGAGGAGGTGGCGTCGTATTTCAGAGCCGCCGATCTCCCGGACTGGCTCTTTGACCTCATTGTCGTGATGGCCGCGCTCATGACGGTTATGGGCTGGATCTATCTCTACATGCGTGCCCACGGTCGGACCGTCTGGATACCGGCCTGGATCGAAGGCCTGAGAATTCGACTCTTTATGGTGTTCCTGAACCGGATCTATGCCGATGAACTTTATCAGCTGATCAGCTCGATGACCGCGCAACTTATTCATCGGCTCGACAAGCTGGAACGCGGGTGGTCCCGATGACAGACATGGTCATACCATGGGTGTTGGCCGGAATTCCGTTCGCGGGCGCACTCGTCTGTCTGGCTTTTGGGTCCGATCCCTACCGTGTCAAGCTGTGTGCCATCGGCTCGTCTGTCATCAGCCTTGCGGCGACAGCCGTGGTGGCCAACCGGCTTCCGATTCCGCCCGATGGTCTCTTACCGCTCTATTTACTGCCGATCGCAGCCGTGGTGGCCACATTAGGCCAGCCGGTGCACGAGCACCATCGGCTCGCCTGGACCCTGACCTTGATCTTTCTCGGTTTGGGAATGGCCGTGCTCACCGGGGGCAATACCTTCGGCCCGCTCTGCCTGATCTCGATCATGCTGATGATCATGTTCCTCCTATACCGTCATCACACGACGCTTTGGCCCATCTCCTGGTGGGGCATCGGTTCCTTCGGTGTCGGTGTCGTCGGCGCGGGCCTTTCCCTCGTGGCAGGACCGCCCGTCTCATCGGTGGCATCCCTGGCAACCTGTGCCGTTCTGTTACCGCTCATGCCTCTTCATGACGGGTACCTCACGGCGCTGACCAGACTGCCGGGTAGCCTGCCCCCGTTTATTGTGGTGCTGCTGCCCGTGCTTGGTCTTCACGGACTGGCAACCGCTATGCCAACGATGCCGAGTGAATTCGTCGCGGTCGTCAGCCTCCTGGCCCTGGCCAGCTCGCTTTACGGCGCAATCAAGGCGTTGGCCCAATCGCGGGTCCGTCTGTTGGTGGGCTACGGCAGCGTCTCGTTCTTTTCCATCCTCTGGTGGTTTGTGGCCGGTGCCCACACGGCGACGCCGCGCGCGGCCGTATTGGCCGGAGCAGTCGGTCTCGCCACCGGCGGACTGTTGGTTGCCTGGCAGGTCATCCGCACGAGATACGGCGACGATGTCGACCCGCAGGCCGTCAGCGGCCTGGCCGCGGTGATGCCGAAATATGCGGTCCTGTTTTCTCTGTTGGGCCTTGCCGCGATGGGAATCCCGCCCTTCGGGGTGTTCGCTGGATTCATGGGGTTGCTGCTGACGGCCCCGCCCTCTTCAACGATCGGCCTGTTCATCGCGCTCATGGCGTGGCTTGCCGCCTCGTGGTACATCATGCAAATGGTCCAGCAGTTGCTCTTCGGCACTCGCCGGCCGGATTTACGTTATGCGGACCTCAGGCATCCCGAATTTACTTCGCTGCTGATCGTGGTGCTGGCCTTGCTCGCGCTTGGCTTGGCCCCGATCAGCTTGTATTCGTCGAATCAGGATCCGAAGATGACCGCCACCACGGAGCAGTCTCTCGCATGGAACCGATAGAGCACCTGACTGAGATTGAATCCCGGCGGATGGAATTGCGCGGGGTCGTCCGTCTTGCAGGGGAAGTCATCGCCCAGTACTGGCCGATGAGGACTTTCGTCCACCACAATCCATTGCATGGCATCGAATATCTGCCGTTTGAAGAAGCCGTCAACCGCGGAAAGCAGTTCATGGGCGGCAACGGCTATCTTCCCAGCCATCTGTATCGCGAATACCTCAAGACCGGCCGAATCCGGTCCACTCATCTCAGTGACGCACTCAAGTCGCGAGTCATCGATAAGCAGGTGACCATCGGATCGCAGACCGTCACGCACAGCACGGTCTTGCATGCCTGTCTTGCTGATGGACTTTGTGCCCCGGCCATGGAGCCGCTTGACGATCAGTTGGAAGATCCGGACAGGCCGCTGATCGACGCACTCGCCCGTAAGCTGGAGTGTGTACTGCTTCCTTTTTCACTGGATGATCGAATCCGCAAAGTCGTGGATGAGAATCAAGCCGCGCTCTGCCGATGGCTCACCCTCTCGCACTGGTGCGACGACACGCTCGGCACACAAATCGTCCAGCAGATCAACGATCAAATGATCAAGTGGTGCGGCGCCTTCCTGGACGAGGGTCATGCCACATGGGTCATGCCGGGACGTGAAAAGGGTCTGTATGAAGCCTGGAGGGCCATGGCCTCCCACGAATGGTCTCCCTGCGGGATCAAAAACAGCAGCAAGAAAATCGGGCAGATGCCGGACCATCCGGAAGACGCGCTCCTCGAAAGCCTGGATGCACTGGGGATTCCTGGTGAACTTCTACAGGATTACTTATCGTTACAATTGACTGCACTGCCGGGCTGGGCCGGCTTTATCAAGTGGCGTGGAGAGGAGCGTCACTACCCCTGGCAACAAGCTCACCCGGTCGGCCTCGTGAAGTTTCTGGCGATTCGTCTCTGGTACGCACGGGAACTCGTGCAAGCGGCCTGTCAGGACTATCTTGGCATTCAGGGTCGCTACGACGCCATCTCTGCTTACATGCGCGAGTATCCAGAAGAATATTATCTGCGACGGCAGCGGGTGGCCGGCCGATTGCCCGCCCTCTATGCCGAGGAAGTCGACCGGCTCTCACATCGGAGGGGGCAAAGTTGGAGCAATATCCTCACACGATACCGTGCCGAAGTCATTCCCCGACTGCAGTCGGCGGTTCGCCGTGGATCCGCGCGCCGGCTTCTCGCCCTGGCCCATTCGTTGACTATTGATGCAACCATACTCGTTGAAAGTGCCCCTGCGGACCTCAAGCAACTCGTCGACTGGATGGAGGCGTTCCCCGAATCGGACCATGGACCGGTATGGCTCAATGCCCTGGAGGCCGGCTACCGGGAACAGCTATTGGAACACCTGCACGCACGTACCGAAAACCCCGCTCCCTCTGAGACAGCGCGCCCGCACTCACAATCGGTCTACTGCATCGACGTGCGGTCGGAACCGTTCCGCCGCCACCTTGAATCGGTCGGACCGCATCAGACTTTCGGCTTTGCCGGCTTCTTTGCCGCCTTCATCCGCTATCGGGCCTGGGGGAAGGAGCATGATACGGAACAGTTCCCGGTCATCATGCGGGCGAAGAATGAGGTCCGGGAGATTCCGCGCAGCTATCTCGATCACAAGGTATCGCTGCATGCGGCGCGGGCCAAGTGGGTGCATGCGGGTCATACGCTCCTGCACGATCTGAAAGAAAATGTCGTGACCCCCTATGTCATGGTGGAATCGTTGGGCTGGTTTTACGGTCTGCCGATTTTCGGCAAGACATTGGTCCCGGCGCTTTACCAGCGCTTGACCGCCTGGTTGCGACGGCTGCTCGTCCCCTCTCTGGCCACCACGTTGACGATAGACAAGCTGGCCCCGAGTGAAACTGCGGAGATGCTCGAAGCGGAACAACAGGCCACGATCAGGGAGGCCTTGCATGAACAACTCGGGCTTCGCAGTTCCCGGATCACGCCCGCGCTCGTTGAAGGTTTGCGGCAGCGGGCGCTGACAGTGGAAGGAGACCCGGAGCCGCCGATCGCTGCCGAAGAAATTGAGCAGGCCGGACTCACGCTCGAGACGATCAACGCCTTTGTCGACATTTTACGGCGGCAATACGATCTGACGACGCGATCCGCGTCACGACACAAAGAACGGCTCACCAGAACCGGTTTCACCCTGGAAGAACAGGTTCTGACCGTCGACACGGCTCTGCGCATGATGGGACTCACCAGGAACTTCGCGCGGCTCGTCCTCTTCTGCGCCCACGGGAGCACGTCGGACAACAATCCTTACGAATCCGCGCTCGATTGCGGCGCCTGTGGCGGCAATGAAGGCAAGCCCAATGCCCGTGCCCTCGCGATGATGGCGAACAATCCCAAGGTCCGTGAGCGAATCGCCAATCTGGGAATCGACATCTCACCCGACACGCATTTTCTCGCCGGCCAAATGGATACGACGACCGATGCCATAGTGCTGTTCGACCTCGAAGATGCCCCGCCGACCCATCGCGCGGACATCGCCCGACTCCAGGAAGACCTCAAAGTAGCCTCCGCGCTCACCAGTCAGGAACGCTGTGCACGTTTCCCTGATGTCCAACAGGTTCTCGAGGAGACGGCGGCCGAGGCGCATGTCCGCAGGCGGAGCATGGACTGGAGCCAGATCAGACCGGAATGGGGCCTCTCAAACAATACGTCGTTCCTGATCGGACGGCGGGAGCTGACGAAAGGACTGGACCTGGGCGGACGTGTCTTCCTGCATTCGTACGATTATCGGGAAGATCCGAGCAATCGACTGCTCGAAGTGCTGCTCACGGCCCCCCAAGTCGTCGCGCAGTGGATCAATATGGAGCATTACTTTTCAACTGTCGACAACGAGGTCTACGGAAGCGGCAGCAAGATCTATCATAACGTGGTGGGACGCTTTGGCATCATGTCCGGCCCCTGGAGCGATCTACGGCTGGGGTTGGCGAGACAAACCGTCATGAACGGGGAGATGCCGTACCATGAGCCGATGCGCTTGCTGACTATCGTTGAAACGCCTCGAGTGCGCATCGAAAAGCTGATCGAACGGCACAAAGTGCTTCAGCACTATTATCGTAACGAGTGGGTCCATCTCGTCGTGCTCGACCCGGAAGACCGGGTGTGGTATCGATACCGTCCCGATGGAACGTGGGAACGAATGAATCTGGACAGGTCCAGAAAGGTTGAGAGCGCGGTGGCGGCCGGGCCACCCGCTTTGGCTCAGCCTGAATCTGATGTATAACCCCTGATCAATGGCCGGAAAGGAGCGAAGTGATGAGTTTTGCATTGCATCCGATGAAGGAGATTCGCGTGATCGTCGCCGGGGAACACCGGGCGTTCGTCACCGAGGTGTTCGACCGAGTCAAGGCCACCGGCTATACCATCATCGGAAATGTGTCCGGGAAGGGCCACCATAGCGTGCGCGAGGCTCACTTCATGTTCAGCGAGCAGGAAAGCCTGGAAATGATTATGACTGTTGTCCCCGAAGACAAAGTGGAGCCTATTCTGGCAGGGCTTCGCCCGCTCTTCGAACGGCACTCCGGTGTGATGTTTGTGACCGATGTGGCCGTCAGCCGGCAGGAATACTTCGGCAAGAAACGTTAGGGGCTTTGACCAACGGGCATCGCAGACTGAGCGCCGCATCAGTCTGCCGGTACGGTGCGCTCCGCCGAGCCACCCCGAAAAGGCGACGGCTCATGGCATTGAGGACCCGCGTCGAGGCGGCATGTTTCCGGGTTGACCGCCTACGCCGCTCAAAAATCGAGAAAGAGATTCAACGAGAGAATGTGGTTCATGTTATCGAGAGTGGACTTATTGATGTATTGATTCATGTACCCGATTTCGACCAGCACCGGTGGTAGCGCGCGATAGCCGATCCCGGCAAATCCACGGTTTTGATCGAACCCCTGCCTGGCTCCCCAATTCGTATCATTCAGATGGATGAAGACCTCATCCCACCCCACGAGACTCACGGCCGGATACGCTGGAATCGGCCAGCTGAGTTTGAACATCTGCCGAAAGCGCCCGCCGGTTTCGTTTCCATTGGTTTGCCAGCGCTGTTCAAATCTGGTTCGGCTGGTGAAGCCGCCAAGAGGTGTCGCCCTTGACCACATATATTGCTGCCAGAACCGGTCTTCGTGGATATTGTCGCCGGCGGCGACGAAGTTGATGACATGGGCATATCCAATCCATACCGTCGAGTGATCGGTCAGCGCGTAGCCGATCCCCGGACGAATCAAGAGTTGATCCATATCCTCGCCCTCTTCTCTCGTCCGAGGCTGGATTTCGCCCCACCAGCGGAATCGTTTGAGGTCCGGATCGATGAACCCGAAATTGCCGCGTGCCGTGACGTTACCCCAGATTCGAAAATCGTCCGCCAACTCTGCCCAGGCAGTGGGTAAAGCAAAGGGCATCAGGGAAGAGGCGAGCATGACGATGACGAGAAACGGCGCCCGGCGGTACCGGTTTGTGCGCTGCATGATTGAATCGCGAACGTTCTTGAGCATGAACATAGAAAGAATTCCCCTCTTATCGATGGGACAATCCCAGGAAATCCAGCGCTCTTGGCTTGAACATCATCCCACGGCCTCCAGCAATTCCACGGCGAGCGGCGGGACTTTATCACGAGTCCGCATGGTGCCGCTATCGCAAATTGCCGCTGGGGGTTCCGGTATCGGTCAAGACGATCGGCAGGGCTTTGGCCGGCACCAATCGAGCAAAGAAGCACGGTTGAGATTTGTCTCCTCCCTCATCTATAATGCCGACCTTCGTAGAAGCCAAGCCGGCTTTGCGATCCAGCGTTGTCCATATCTCACGTGGTTGATCGCTCAGCATCCAAGGAGGATCGTTCATGAAAAGATTGGCCTTGCTCCTCGCGGTGATCGCTGTCCCCATAGTGAGTCACGCAGAAACAAAAAATATAGCAGCACTCCTTCCATCCGGCCATGCGGTTCCACAACATACCGAAGTGTGCGTAGCCGCGACCGAGGAGGACATTGCCGCCCTGTTCGACCGCTGGAATGCCTCACTCCAGACCGGCGATGTGCACAAAGTCTCCGCCAATTACGCGCCGACGTCTCTCCTGCTCCCGACGGTGTCAAGCCGGCCCCGGATCACGGTCCTCGACAAAGAGGACTACTTCCACCATTTTCTGGAAAACCGCCCGGTGGGGCACATCGATTCTCTAGACTCGCGCGAAATCGAGATCGATTGTAATACCGCGATCGACGCCGGGCTCTACACCTTCGTCTTCCAGAAAACCGGGGCCAGCGTCAAAGCCCGGTATACGTTTACCTACAAGTGGGACGGCAACCAATGGCTGATTACCAG
>MSXM01000004.1:0-3019 GCA_002083565.1 Nitrospira sp. ST-bin4
GGTTAGGGGTGAGGGGTGCCGGAATGTTGGGTCTGTTCAGTATGGTCGTGCTGATGGGGTTGGCCGGCACGGCCTGTGTGGGAGCGGAGACCCTCGGCGATCCTCGGACGATGACCTTCAAACCCGTTGAGTTCTCGCCGCCTGACCCGGAACGGATTGTGCTCGACAATGGCATGGTCGTGTATCTGTTAGAAGACCACGAACTCCCGTTGATCACCATGACGGCTACGATGCGAACAGGAAGTTGGCTTGATCCGGCCGATAAGATCGGTCTCGCGGCGTTGACCGGATCGGTGATGCGCACCGGAGGGGGCGGGGGCTTCTCAGCGGAAGAAGTCGATGAAGCGCTGGAACAGTTCGCGGGCGATGTCAGTATCGGTATCGGCAGACAATCGGGGTCTGCCTCGCTCGACGTGTTAAGCAAAGATCTGAAGCGGGGGTTGCAGATCTTCGCCGCGCTCATACGGACTCCGGCGTTCGAGCCGGCGCGCCTCGAATTGGCCAAATTGCAGGCGATCGAAGGGATCCGCCGCCGCCAGGACAATCCCGGTTCCATTGTGGGCCGAGAATTCATCAAGCTGCTCTACGGCGCGGAACATCCGACCGCGCGGGAGAGTACGATCGATTCAGTGCGGCGCATTACCAGAGACGATCTGGTCGCGTTTCACCGTAGCACGATTCATCCCAACGGCATCATTCTGGGTGTGACCGGCGACTTCAAGAAAGAGGCGATGCTTGCGGCGTTGCGAGACGCGTTCGGCGATTGGAAGAAAGGCGCGGTTCCGGAGTTGAAGATCGCCGACGTGCCGGAGAGCGATGCGGAGAAGCCGGAGGTCTGGTTCATCGACAAAGACACGACGCAGACTCATCTGCGCGTGGGCCATTTGTCGATCAAAGAGCACGACCCCGATTATGTCTCATTGGCGATTGCAAACGACATCTTGGGCGGCAGCTCCTTCCGCAGCCGGATTTTCAACGATGTCCGCACAAAACGCGGCCTGGCGTATTCCGTCGGCAGCCGGCTCAATACCGGGGTGCATGATCAGGGGATCTGGCTGGTGCGGGCCGAGACCAAGTCGGTCTCCACGCATGAAGTCATCGAGCGGTTTCTGGCGAATATCGAGCGCATGCGCACGGAACTCGTGAGCGATACGGAGCTGGCGGAGGCGAAAGACGCGTACGTGAATTCGTTCATCTTTTCGTTCTCCAGCCCCTCGGCGATTGTGAACCGCCTGATCGAGTTGGAGTACGACGGGCTGCCGAAAGACTTTCTGCAACAGCTGCGCGACAAGGTCGTGAAGCTGACCAAAGAGGAGATTCTGGCGGCTGCCAAGAAGCATCTCTATCCGGATCGTCTGAAAATCGTCGCCGTCGGATCGGGCAAGACCCTGCCGGCCGCGCTTTCGACTTTCGGCGAGGTGAAAGAGATCAAGCTGGTTCCGGAGGGGTGAGGAGATTTGCCGCCTGACGAAGCGAGGCAGCTCCGGCATCGCCATAATGCGGTGGGGTTGTATGGCGACTGAAGTGATTTCTTATTTGGCCGCGCACTCCTCTGAGGCTGCGACGCAACGTCGCAATGCCGTCGCGCGCTATCGATTGCAGCTGTTGGACCGCCGCGACGCTATGGCGAACGCCTCCGTGCCCGTCGCTTCCAGACGGCGAGAACACAATAGCTTTCCGGGTCAGAATTGGTGGCGCCGTGTCCGTGCCATACGCCATCAGCCATAAGCTCTGGGGTGATCGTGCCGCTTGAAGACGATTGTTGTGACATTCTGAAAAAAGCCCGTACAGGTCTGGGGCTTTCGGCCGGCGATGTCTCGCGCAGGGCCGGGCTGTCCGATGGAGTAATCGCTGCGCTGGAGCGGGGAGAGCAGGCGCGTGACCGGGCGGAACTCCTCGCGCTTGCCAATGCGCTGGGTTTGCGGGGTGAGCCGCTGGCGCAGATTGCGATCGACAAATGGGAGCCGCTCGCGCAACGCCAACCGGCCTGGATCGAGACGGTGCACGGCTCGATCGGCGGCTATGGTGTGCAGGGCTACATCGTTTATGACGAGGGTGAGGCCCTGCTGATCGATACGGCCTACAATGCGTCTGTCATGATCGAGGTGCTGAACAAACGCAACCTGCGTCTTGTGGGGATTTGTCTGACGCACGGGCATGCCGATCATGCCGAGGGGATCGATCGCATTCTCACGTATCGGGAAGTTCCGGTCTATTTGGGGCCGGACGATATTGACCTGTTGAATTGGAAACCACGGGCGGAGCTGCTGGTTGTGCCTGCGGACGGCTGCGCCATCAAGGTCGGCCGCCGGAGGGTTCACTGCCTCACAACTCCAGGCCATACGCCAGGCGGAATCTGTTATCGGATAGATGACCCCAGGCAGCCGGTCTGCTTTGTCGGCGATACACTCTTTGCCGGATCAATCGGTCGATCCAATCCGAGCCATCTGTACGCCACGCACCTTGATTCGGTGCGCAAACGTCTGTTCGCACTTCCTCCGAATTATCGCCTCTTGCCTGGCCATGGTCCTGCCACGACTGTGGCCGAGGAACTGGAGCATAACTCGTTCGTGACCGTCGAATAACGAACCCGACAAATAATCAGGGACTTCATGGATGAATTGAGGGAGGACAGTCAGCGACGCATCCGGAGCGAGGCGGAAAGTGGGGAAGAACCGGATGCCATCGCCCAGACCACCGATAGCGAGGTCGAAGCCGATGAAGAAGCGCCGTCTGGTTTTTCAGCATGGGCGCTGCCCGTCGGCCTGTTTCTGCTGACCTGCTTCACAACTTTATGGGCAGGCGCCTATCAATCGTACAGCGGGACGGCCCGTGGGCCGCTGAATTTTCTGCTGGAACATCCGGAGGCATTGTGGCAAGGACTTCCTTTTGCCGCGGCGCTTTTATTCATTCTGGCGACGCACGAATTCGGCCATTATCTGTTATCCAGGATTCACGGAGTGCCAGCCTCGCTGCCGTTATTCATTCCCGGGCCACCCCATTTCATCGGAACGTTCGG
>MSXM01000004.1:3073-32668 GCA_002083565.1 Nitrospira sp. ST-bin4
ATCGGGGTCGCCGGCCCGCTGGCCGGGTTTATTGTTGCCGTTGCCGTGCTGATCGTAGGACTGAATCTTTCGACCGTTGTGGAGCGGACCGCCACGTTTGGGTTGCACCTGGGGGAACCGTTGCTGTTACAGCTTTTGGCATGGCTGGTGATCGGGCCGATCTCACCGGAATCGGATATCGTGCTGCATCCGGTTGCCTTTGCGGCCTGGTTCGGTTTCTTCGTCACCTCACTCAATCTCCTTCCGATCGGCCAGCTTGACGGCGGACATGTCGCCTATGCGCTTTGGGGAAGCAGACAGCGGACGATGGCGTTCATCGTCGTCCCAATCTTAATCATCCTGGGATTTGCCGGCTGGCCGGGCTGGTTTTTATGGGCGGTCATGGCGGGGCTCTGGGGGCTCGGTCATCCGCCCGTCAGCGATCCCCATGCTCCGTTAGGACGTAACCGTAAGATCGTCGGCTGGATTGCCCTGGCTGTGTTCGTCTCGACCTTTGCGCCGGTTCCGTTCTCCTTCCATTCATAAACTGTCCAACGGGCTGAGCCCGCATTATTCATGAGCGTTTCTACTGCAACCGTCGATACGCCGCTACGACAAGCTTGGCCGCGAGCTTCGCGCGGCCAAGCGGACGGGCTCGCCCCTCGCAACCTCGACATACTGTTTCAAGTATGCCTCGGTCTCTCGGGGCTCCACGCGCCCGTCTCGCCTGGCGTCTCAGCGGTTTCGTCACGAATCGTCATGAATAATGCGGGCTAGCAGAACATTCGCTGGATTTTCTTGCCCGATTCCGCGCACAGCCCTACAGTGGGATGATGATTTCAACTGAGACAGCGACGCCCCACTGCCCGAACTGTCAGGCTGAACGACAGGATGGAGGGGAGGAGTGTCTTCGGTGTGGAATCATTTTCGCCAAGTACAGACCGTTGCCGGTACGAACGGGTGTCGTTTCGACGGCGGGGTCGTTTGCGAAGTCTGCGTGGGTGGTCACGGCCAAACACTGGTTGATCGAATCGGATACGGCGACCGATTCACTGACGCTCATCGGCCGGACGATGGTTTTTCTGCTCCTTGTCTGGTGGGGGCGTACGTTTATCCTCACACCGCTTGAGAGCAACTACACCGGCGAATCTTTTCTGCATCTGATCAATCTCCCGTTTCACGAAGCGGGCCACCTGATCTTCATGCCGTTCGGACGCTTCATGATGTTTCTCGGCGGGAGCGCAGGGCAGGTGCTGATGCCGCTCATCTGTCTCGGCACCTTTCTCATCAAAACCCGTGATCCGTTCGGTGCGTCGGTGTGTTTGTGGTGGACGGCCGAGAGCATCATGGACGTCGCGCCCTACATCAACGATGCGCGGGATATGGATCTCATGTTGTTGGGCGGAGTCACGGGAAAAGAGACGGACGGGCACGATTGGAACAACATTCTCTCCATGCTTGGCTGGCTGGAGTACGACCATCGTCTGGCTCATCTGGCGTACAACGCCGGCATCGTGCTGATGCTGGTCTCCTTCGCCTGGGGCGGCATGATCCTGTGGCGCCACTACCGCCGCCTCTCGACGTAGTCTCCTTTCCAGTTGACCGTTCAGGGCCATTCTCCTAATCACGGACTTCATTTCAACAAGAAGCGCATCCTGTGGCTCAGGCGCAGATCGAGACTTCGCATGTCATGGTGCGCAAGTCTTGATTCCTCCTCGACAATTCGTCGGCAATTTTTGACACCGTTTTTATGGCGAGACTGGTAGGGTAGTTGGCAAGGGCAAGGGAAGGAACTCCGCTATGGACATAATCACCGTAGCACTGACACTCGGATTTTTTCTCCTCTCCGTCTGGCTGATTGTTGGTTTAGACCGGCTGTGAGGCGATTGGGATGGGTACCATGTACGTCCTTGGCGGTATTGCATCGTTGGGCCTGCTGATCTACCTCATGATCGCGTTGCTGAAGGCGGAGTGGTTCTGATGACCACCAATGCAATTCTCCAAGTGCTCGTGTTTTTCGTCGTGATGCTGGCACTCGCCAAACCCTTGGGCTGGTATATGGCGAGAGTGTATGAAGGCAAACCTTTTGGCTTGGACCGTCTCCTCGGTCCCGTTGAACGGGCCCTGTATCGGCTCTGCGGCGTTCGACCCGCCGATGAGATGGACTGGAAACGCTACGGGGTGGCCATGCTGCTCTTCAATGCAGCCGGGCTCTTCTTCCTCTATGGCTTGCAGCGGCTACAGGGTCTTTTGCCCCTCAACCAGGCCAACCTCGGTGGGGTCGCACCCGATCTGGCTTTTAACACGGCCGTGAGCTTCGTGACCAATACCAACTGGCAGGCGTACGGCGGGGAAACCACCCTGAGTTACTTGACTCAGATGCTGGGCCTGACCGTGCAGAACTTCGTTTCTGCCGCGACCGGGATGGCCATTCTTGTCGCGTTGATCCGCGGTCTGACCCGGCGTTGCTCAACCACGCTCGGGAATTTTTGGAACGATCTGGTCCGGAGTACGCTCTATATTCTTCTGCCTCTGGCTCTCCTGTTATCTCTTCTCTTGGTGTCTCAGGGAGTTGTCCAGACCTTCAATTCATATGAGGCGGTGACCCTCCTGCAACCAGCTGGTCATGACAAGCCTATGACCGATGCGAACGGCCATCCGGTGCTCGATGAACAGGGGAAACCCAAAACCGAGTCTGCAACGGCAATCGAGCAAGTTCTGGCAGTGGGTCCGGCTGCCTCCCAGATCGCCATTAAGGAACTCGGCACGAACGGCGGCGGATTCTTCAACGTCAATTCAGCGCATCCGTTCGAGAATGCCACACCGTTCTCCAATTTTCTGGAAGTCTTGGCGATTGTCCTGATCCCGGCCGCGCTCTGCTACACGTTTGGTGTGATGGTGGGAGACACTCGCCAAGGCTGGGTTATTCTTGCTGCCATGACCATTCTTCTGCTCGGTTTTGTTCCCCTCGGGTTGTGGGCTGAACAAAGCGGCAACCCGCTTCTGATAGGCGTCAATCAGCAGGTCGAAGCCGGGTTGACCGGGGGAAATATGGAAGGCAAGGAGTTGCGTTTCGGCATTACCCAGTCGGTCCTGTGGTCCGCCGTGACGACCGCCGCTTCCAATGGCTCGGTGAACTCGATGCACGATTCGTATACGCCGCTGGGCGGACTCGTGCCGCTGTTTCTCATGCAGTTCGGCGAAGTAGTCTTCGGGGGGGTCGGCTCAGGTTTGTACGGCATGATCGTCTTTGCCATCATCGCCGTGTTTGTTGCCGGCCTCATGGTCGGGCGGACACCGGAGTATCTGGGCAAGAAGATCGAACCCTATGAGATGAAGATGGCCGCGCTACTCATTCTTATCATGCCCATCATCGTCTTAGGTTTCACAGCTCTGGCGATCAGCACTGAGACCGGCAGATCGTCTATCTTGAATCCCGGCCCCCACGGGTTCAGCGAAGTCCTCTATGCCTATACCTCTCAGGGGAACAACAACGGCAGCGCGTTCGCCGGTCTCAACGTCAATACGCCCTTCTACAATCTGACGGGCGGCATTGCGATGCTGATCTCACGGTTCTGGTTGGCTATCCCGACTCTGGCACTCGCAGGTGCCCTAGCTCGCAAGACCCTCGTGCCGGCCGGACCCGGTACCTTGCCGACCCACACCCCGCTGTTCGTGATTCTCTTAATCGGCGTGGTGGTGATGGTCGGGGCGCTCACGTTTCTTCCGGCTCTGGCCTTGGGGCCCGTCGTCGAAGAGCTGATGATGAGGGGACGGTAGGAATCACATCCCATGAGCATGCCGACAAAAGCACACAGGTCTCAGTCTCTGTTCGACACCGCAGTGATACGCCATGCGTGGCGCGCCGCCATCTTCAAGCTCGACCCTCGTCATCAGGTCAAGAATCCGGTCATGTTTATCGTCTGGGTCGGAAGTGTCTTGACGACGCTCTTGTTCGCGCAGGCGCTGGCGGGAACCGGGGAAGCCCCCGCCTGGTTCATCCTCTCGATCACGGTCTGGCTCTGGTTCACCGTGCTGTTTGCAAACTTTGCGGAAGCGATGGCGGAAGGTCGGGGCAAGGCGCAGGCCGATTCGCTGAAGCGGGCGCGTCATGAACTGACGGCCAAAAAGCTCGGCACTGTCGATCCCGGCAGCGAGCATCGTACCCCGTGGAACCGTCAGTTCCAGCGACGCGATACGTTTAGCGTGGTGTCCGCGAATCAGCTCACGAAGGGGGATGTGGTCCTCGTGGAGGCAGGAGATTTCATTCCGGCCGACGGCGAGGTTGTCGAGGGCGTGGCGTCGGTGAATGAGAGCGCGATCACCGGCGAAAGCGCGCCCGTGATTCGAGAAAGCGGCGGTGATCGCAGCGCCGTCACGGGCGGCACGAAAATGTTGTCGGACTGGTTGATCATTCGCGTCACGGCAACTTCGGGAGAAAGCTTCCTGGACCGCATGATTGCCATGGTGGAAGGAGCCAAACGCCAGAAAACGCCGAATGAAATCGCCCTCACCATTCTGCTCGCAGCCCTGACCATCATCTTCCTCTTGGCCACGGTGACATTGTTGCCGTTCTCGCTGTACAGCGTGCAAGCCATGGGGCAAGGGATGCCGGTTACTGTCACTGTATTGGTGGCACTCCTGGTCTGCCTGATTCCGACGACCATTGGGGCTCTCCTTTCGGCCATCGGTATCGCCGGCATGGATCGCATGGTGCAGGCCAATGTCATTGCGATGTCGGGAAAGGCTGTTGAAGCAGCCGGGGACGTGGATGTCCTGCTGCTGGATAAGACCGGCACCATCACGTTGGGCAACCGTCAGGCGACAGCCTTCATTCCGGCGGAGGGAGTAGACGCCCGGGCGTTGGCGGACGCTGCTCAACTCTCATCGTTGGCGGACGAGACGCCTGAGGGCCGCAGCATCGTCGTGCTGGCCAAAGAGAAGTTTGGATTACGTGCGCGAGACATCTATGAGATGGGCGCCACATTCATTCCCTTCACGGCCCAAACGCGAATGAGCGGGGTCAACCTTGACGGGCGGCAGATCCGCAAAGGATCGGCGGATGCGGTCGAAGCCTATGTGACGTCGCAGGGAGGACACTTTTCTCAGCTTGTCCGCCTGAATGTCAAGACGATTGCCAAACAAGGCGGAACGCCATTGGTAGTGGCGGAGCAAGCCAAGGTGCTTGGGGTGATTGGACTACAAGATGTCGTGAAGGGCGGGATCAAGGAACGATTTGTTGAGCTTCGCCGGATGGGCATCAAGACAGTCATGATCACAGGCGACAACCCGCAAACAGCCGCGGCCGTGGCGGCGGAGGCCGGAGTGGATGATTTTCTGGCCCAGGCCACGCCGGAGGCCAAACTCAAGTTGATCCGGGATCTTCAGGCAGAGGGCCGGCTCGTGGCCATGACCGGAGACGGAACAAACGACGCCCCGGCGCTGGCCCAGGCTGACGTTGCCGTCGCAATGAACACCGGGACCCAGGCGGCAAAAGAGGCAGGCAACCTGGTCGATCTGGATTCCAATCCCACGAAGCTCATCGAAATCGTGGAAATCGGCAAGCAGTTGCTCATGACCCGCGGCGCGTTGACCACGTTCAGCATTGCCAACGATGTGGCAAAATATTTCGCCATTATTCCTGCGGCCTTCGCCACGACCTATCCGGCGCTCAATGCATTGAACGTGATGCGGCTGGCGACTCCGCAGAGCGCGGTCCTTTCCGCGGTCATCTTCAACGCGTTAGTCATCATCGCACTGATTCCGCTTGCGCTGAAAGGAATCACCTATCGCCCGATCGGCGCGGGAGCGCTGCTTCGGCGGCATCTGTTGATCTACGGATTGGGCGGCGTGGTGGTGCCGTTCGTCGGTATCAAGCTGATCGATCTGATTCTGGTCGCCTTGCATCTTGTTTAAGCGAGATAATGAGTAGGTCGCGAGGAGACAGGAGAGAGAGATGAAAGACCAAATAAGACCCGCTCTGACCATGCTGTTACTTATGACTGCCTTGACGGGGCTGGTCTATCCGCTGGCGGTCACCGGGCTGGCCCAGGTGTTTTTCCCGGACCAGGCGAACGGCAGTTTGATTGTGCGCGAAGGCAAGGTGATCGGGTCCAAGTTGATCGGACAGTATTTTGACAGACCGGAGTATTTCTGGGGTCGTCCGTCGGCGACCTCGCCGTTCCCATACAATGCCGAGGCATCCGGGGGATCAAACCTCGGGCCCACCAACCTGATACTGATCGAGGCGGTCACAGCGAGAATAGTCGCCTTACGGGCAGCAGATCCGGGCAACGACGCGCTGGTCCCTGTCGATCTAGTGACTTCATCAGGAAGCGGGCTGGACCCTCACATCAGCCCAGCGGCTGCACAGTACCAAATCAGAAGAGTAGCTCGTGTTCGAGGGCTCGATGAAGCCGTTGTGCGCGACCTCGTGGTCCAGTACACACAGGGCCGCCAGCTCGGCGTTCTTGGAGAACCACGAGTCAATGTTCTTCTGCTGAATCTCGCCCTGGACGAGAGGCGTTAGTTTCAGGGTATCTAAGTCTGGTGGTCATGAGTGGAGGCGTTAGTTGAAGCACGCGTAGCCCTTGTACGATCGGTCGTGCCGTTGACGCTTCTCCGGGCCTACCCTAGAATTCAAGCGCCGTTCGCTAAGTCGTCTTCAATTTTACGCGCAACGTTGCGCGGGAAACCGCTCCCATGAACCAACCACGACCGGATCCCGATGCGCTGCTGAAGCGTGTGCAGGCGGAGGAGTCCCGCAAAGCCGAAGGCAAACTCAAGGTCTTCTTCGGCGCCAATCCCGGCGTAGGGAAGACGTACGCCATGCTCGAAGCGGCGCATGAGCAGCGGCGTGACGGTGTCGATGTCGTCATCGGCGTTGTTGAGACTCATGGCCGGGCTGAGACCGAGGCGTTGGTGGATGGACTTGAGGTCCTCCCACGCCGCGTTGTCGGCTATCGTGGTGCAACCTTGCAGGAATTCGATCTCGACGCGGCCCTCGCGCGACACCCCACTATCATCCTCATCGACGAACTTGCGCACACCAACGCCCCGGGCCAGCGTCATGCCAAACGGTGGCAGGATGCTCAGGAGCTACTCAAGGCCGGCATCACGGTGTATACCACCGTGAACGTGCAGCACTTGGAAAGTTTGAACGATGTGGTCACGCAGATTACCGGCGTGCGGGTGCGCGAGACCGTCCCGGATTCCGTCCTTGAACGGGCGGATGACGTGGAGCTCATCGATCTCCCGCCCGACGATCTTCTTCAGCGGCTCAAAGACGGGAAGGTATACGTTCCGGAGCAGATCCAACATGCGATTCAACATTTCTTTGCCAAGGGAAATCTGATTGCGCTTCGCGAACTCGCCTTGCGCCGCACGGCCGAGCGGGTCGACCAGCAGATGGAGGTCTACCGGCGCGACCACGCAGTGGTGCGAACCTGGCCGGCAGCGGAGACGATCATGGTCTGCGTCAATATGAAGCCGCGTGGCCCTCGTTTGATCAGAGCCGCCCGCCAGATGGCGGTTGATCTCCATGCCAAGTGGATCGCGGTCTATGTGCAGCTTCCTCGGCATCTTGGCCTGTCGCAAACCGAACGGGATCGCCTGGTACAAACATTGAGACTGGCGGAGCAGTTAGGGGCCGAAACCGTCACCCTCACCGGCGAGAACGTCGCCCAGGAACTCTTGAGTTACGCGCAGAGCCGAAACGCGACGAAGATTATTGTCGGGAAACCGGTCAGATCCTGGTGGAAAGAATGGGTGTTTGGATCGGTCGTATCGGACCTCGTCCATCAAAGCGGGGAGATCGATATCTATGTCATTACGGGAGAGGCCGGCGAAGGACAGCCGCTTGTCCGCCGCAGTCTCCGAAGCACCAGCGATGTCTCCGGATATGCGTATGCCTCGCTCGGGGTGCTGATTGCGACGGCGGTCGCCTGGGCGATGTTTCCATATTTCGCGGCGGCGAATTTGATCATGATGTATCTGATTGCCGTGATCGTCATCGCGATTCGTTGGGGGCGTGGGCCGTCGGTGCTGGCTTCGATATTGAGCGTGGCGGCTTTCGATTTCTTCTTCGTGCCGCCATACTTCTCCTTCGCCGTCTCCGATATTCAATACCTGCTGACCTTCGGTGTCATGCTTGTGGCGGCTTTGGTCATCAGCAATCTTGCCGTGCGTCTACACCAGCAAGCCGAGCTGGCTCGCTACCGAGAAAGGCGCACAGGAGTGTTGTACGCCATGAGCCGGGATCTCGCCACGCATCGTGGAACCGGCATGCTGGCGCAACTCGCGGCAAAGCATCTCCGTGACGTGTTTGACGCTCAAGTTGCCATCTTCCTGGCGGATGTGGAAAAGCGGGTGCAACTGCAACGCGGGGAACTGCTGTTTTTTGAGTTGGACCCGAAGGAGGCTGGTGTGGCTCAGTGGGTATTCGATCACAGTGAACGAGCCGGACTTGGGACAGATACGCTGCCGGGTGCCAGTGCGCTGTACCTGCCTCTGGTCGGATCAGCAGGGGCAATCGGCGTGGTTGCAGTCCGTCCGAAAGACTCGGGACTCTTGCTGGACCCCGAGCAACTCCATTTGCTTGAGTCCCTGGTGAATCAGGTGGCATTGGCGATTGAGCGGACGCGCCTGTCGGAGGAGGCACAAAATGCCCGCGTGCGCGCGGAAACGGAGCACATGCGGAACGCGATTCTCAGTTCGGTGTCTCACGACCTGAGGACTCCGCTGGCCACTATTACCGGCGCGGCCAGCAGCTTGGCGGAAGAGCAGAGTGGGCTCGACCCCGCTGCTCGGCGCGAGCTCTCTCGGTCCATTTATCGAGAGGCTGAGCGTCTTGACCGTTTGCTGAAGAACCTTCTCGACATGATGCGCATTGAAGCGGGAGCTGTGCGGCTCAGCAGGGAGTGGCATCCTATGGATGAGGTCGTGGGTGCGGCATTGGCGAGATTGGAGGGACGGTTGCGGGACCATACCGTCAATGCCACATTTCCAGCCGATCTGCCACTGGTGTTGGTTGATGGGGTGCTCCTGGAACAGGTGGTGATTAATTTAGTGGAGAACGCCATGAAGTATGCGCCCTCAGGAAGTACGATTGACGTGTCCGCATCGGCGATCGGTCGCGAAATCGTCGTCGAAGTGGCTGATCGAGGCCCAGGCATCCCGTTCGGGGAGGAGGCCCGCATCTTCGACAAGTTCTATCGCGGTCGGCTTGCGCGAGAGGGAGGGGTCGGACTCGGGCTGACGATTTGTCGCGGTATCGTGGAAGCGCATGGCGGCCGTGTTTGGGCTGAGAATCGCTCAGGCGGCGGCGCTCTCTTTCGCTTTTCGATCCCGCTGCCGGAGCAGCAACCGTCTGTGGAGACAGAGACTCAACAAGGCTGATCCTTTTCCATCGAAGAGCGGTGATTGCCCATATGTCACAGGAAGCTACGATACTCCTCATCGAAGATGAGCCGGAGATTCGCCGCTTCCTGCGGACGACGCTGCCTGCCCATGGCTTTCGATTGTACGAGGCTTCCACGGGGCGGGACGGGCTTACCGAAGCCCTAGCAAGAAATCCCGATCTTATCCTGCTGGATCTCGGTTTGCCGGATTTAGAGGGAAGCGAGGTTATCCGGCAGGTGCGGGCATGGACGACCACTCCCATCATCGTACTTTCGGCTCGAGACCAGGAACAGGTCAAAGTGGCGGCACTCGACCTCGGTGCCGACGATTATGTAACGAAGCCGTTCGGAGTGAACGAGCTCCTTGCGCGGATGCGAGCGGCGCTTCGCCATGCCTCCAGACCTGCTGATGGCGGCGAGTCGGTGTTTGCGCTCGGCGATCTCACTGTGGATCTCGGGCGGCGGCAGGTGTTGGTCTCCGGGAAGGAAGTTCATCTCACGCCGATCGAATACAAGCTGCTCACAACCTTGATCCGGCATGCCGGCAAGGTCTTAACTCATCGTCAGCTTTTGAAGGAGGTCTGGGGGCCGCTCCATGTGGAGGAAGGACATTATCTACGGGTCTATATGCGGCAGCTGAGAAACAAACTGGAAAGAAATCCGGCGCACCCGCGATATCTGGTGACGGAGCTGGGAGTCGGATATCGACTTCGGACAGGATGACCCGACTCCCTCTTCCACAGGTCACATCCATTCGCACCGTAGGTTTTTATCCCATTTTGATATTTGTCGAAGTATAGTTTGTCAGCCTGGCTCTGGAGTCGGATCCCTCAATTGTGAGCGAGCGTATGAGACAAGAGGGCGCTGTCTATCCATTTATGATCAAAGCGAAGACGGTCAATGACGGGCATCGCTGGCACAATCGCGTCGGCTGGCCATTGATCGCATGGGGGCTATTCGCGGCGGTACCTGTCTGTGTGGCTCAAGACTTGAGTCGGCCATCGGAAGAGACCGCGATACCCGTCGCTGGTTCATCCGGTCCTACAGGGACTGCTACGGCCGGCTGGCGCTATGGCGCGTACCTCGATATCGGCGGCATCGTCAATTTCAATGTTCCGGAAAACGATCTCTGGCGCAGCCGCACAACGGCGTCTCGGCACAACCAAGCGGCTCCCAATATGGTGCTGGCCTATGTGCGCAAGGACTCGACGGAGGCCTCGCGGTGGGGAATGGAGCTGGGGGTGCAGGGTGGCTACGACTCCGTGGATTTTGCGTTTCTGCTGGGAGAGAAGAAAGTCGATGGCGCGGATGTGCTCAGGCATCTCCATCGTGCCAATGCCTCCTACCTGGCGCCGGTAGGCAATGGTCTGACAGTTACGGCGGGTTTGTTCAACAGTCTGATGGGGTATGAATCGCTCTATGCCAAGGACAACCCGAATTATACGCGTTCCTGGATTGCCGACAACACGCCGTACATGATGTTCGGAGTGAACGCCGCCTATCCGGTGAACGACCGCTTGACGGTGACGGCATTCGTTATCAATCGCTACTATCATCTGGCCTACACGGTTGCACAGCCCTCCTACGGTGGGAAGTGGTCTTATGCGCTGACTCCCCGATTGACCGCAATGCAGACTCTCTATTGGGGGCCGGACCAAACAGATGCCTCGTTAGAATTCTGGCGCCTCTATGGGAATCATATTCTTGAGTGGAAAGGCGACGAGGTCACAGTGGCTGCGTCCTACGATGTCGGAACCGAGAATATGGCCGACCAGCCGGGAAGCCCGCGGGCTTTCGTGATGGGCGGCAATCTGATGGTGAAGTGGCATGTGACCGGTCCCTGGTCCGTGGCGTTGCGCCCGGAGTTCTACTGGGACCGGAATGGACGCTGGACCGGGGCGGAGCAATTCGTGAAGGCCATCACATCCACGATTGAGTACAAGCTTCCGTATCGGTGGACCAACACGATGCTGCGGGTGGAACATCGCTATGATGAATCGACCGGTGTCGGGGGCGGGTTTTTCAGAAGGGGTGAGATCAGTCCCGGCGTCTTCGGGCTCGCTCCGTCACAACATCTCTTGGTATTCGGACTGCTGTGTGTTTTCGATTCACCGTGAGCGATCACTCGCAGGCGGCGAAGTTCGCGATCGGCGCCATTCATCAACCGTCCGCTTCCCGAATTCAGCCAGGGCTGCTGTCTTTGCCCGAGCGAGCGCCTGACCGTCCTCCAACAACACCGCCGATCCTGTCAATGTGGAACGACCCTCTGCCGTCTGTGTCGCGTACAGTCGTTCGGTTCGTGCATCCCACAGACTGCTGTGGATCATAAACAATGCATCGCTCACAGTGCCTGGAGCGACATATGCCCCAATCAGCGTGACATACCAGGCGGCGTAGCCATTGTTGTAGCGATCGACTGACCCGACCCCTTCCACGATGAGTACGGCATCCGCGTCATAGCGCGCGGCAGCCCGTCGGATCTTTGGGACATCGTATCCGTGGATGGTCGAGTCCGCGAGGAGAAAGGTGTCTGCCACAATTCCTTCATTCTGTAGCGGCCTCAGCTCCTTCATCAGCGCACCCTTGTCCGTGTCCGTCCACTTGGCCATCCGGATCTTGTGCCGGTTCGGCAGATCCCTCTCGACGAAATACAGGGCGAGTCGAAGCGGGTGGGGTGGATTCGGCATGTCCGCGTGGGCAACAGCCGACGCATGCTGAGCAGCCGGAATCTCTGCGATGCTTAATGTGGCGCGCATGGCGGTACGATCGAATTCTGCGCTGCCGGCGCAACCACCGGCCAGCAGTATGAGCAGCATTGTCCAGTAGAGCGTCATCGCGGGGGACCTTGAGAGGCTAATCGTGTCTGCGAGAGGGTTTCCAGCGCTAAGAATAATGCGTGCGTTCCGCTTCGTCCGTGTCCCAGTGCGATGACCGTACGGTATAACTCGTGCGCCAGTGTAAGGCCCGGCAAGGTAAGCCCCATCCGTTGTGCGTCGTCGAGAGCGATCCCCATATCCTTGACGAAATGTTCGACAAAGAAGCCTGGATCGAAGTTCCGCTGGAGAATTTTGGGCGCCAAGTTGTCCAGTGTCCAGCAAGCGGCAGCTCCGCTCCCGATCGATGTCAGCACATGGTTCAGGTCGAGCCCGGCTGTGTGGCCGTAGAGCAGGCTTTCACAGACGCCGATCATCGTGCCGGCGATGACGATTTGGTTGCAGAGTTTTGCCTGTTGTCCGGCGCCTGCTCCTCCTTGGTGCACAATGGTCTTTCCCAGCCGTTCAAACAAGGGGCGTGCCTGATCAACAGCGGCCGCTTCGCCGCCGATCATGATCGACAGCACGGCTTTTCTAGCGCCAAGGTCCCCGCCGGACACCGGCGCATCGAGGGCTTGGAGCCCTCTGGCTGACGCAGCATCGGCAATATCCCGGCTCAATGACGGGTCTGTCGATGTCATATCGATGAGAATCGAACCTGGTTTTGCACAGGCGATCAGTCCATGCGGGCCGAAGTAGACGTCGCGGACATCTGCAGGAAATCCCACCATGGTGAGTGTGACGTCTGACAGGGCGCAGACTGCGGCAGGACTGTCCGCCCAGGCGGCTCCACGATCGAGCAGCGGCCGGGCTTTTGATTTCGTGCGCGTATGGAGCGTGACGGGATAGCCGGCATCGAGGAGGTGTCCGCACATCGATGCGCCCATGACGCCGGTCCCGATCCATCCGATGCGGCTATGAGCAGGAGAGAGCCTCTTCATGGGTGAGGGCATATCGATCTGTTAGAATCCCCTTCCACCGCCGCCACCGAATCCTCCGCCGGAAAATCCCCCCGACGAGCCGCCGCCGCTGAATCCTGAGGCGCCGGTGCTCCGAGGCGCGGAGGTCATGGCGGCGCCTGCGGCGGTGGACAGCTGCGAGAGGTTTCCGGTCAGATTCCGAAGGCGAAAGTCTGTCATGTTGGCTCCGTGATACCAGGCAGGCGGCTGCGTGTAAATACCGTCGAACGCGCGGGCCCAATCCTGCTCCACGCCCAGTGCCATTGCGAACGGCAAGAACTTTTCAAACATCTCAGGCGTCTTGACGACGCGTTGAAACCGGTCGGACTCTACGCGGGTAAGAAATTCCTCAAACCCGAGTACTTTCTCCAATATTCGTGCGCCGCGCAGCGTCCTGGCCGGCATCACCCATCCGAATCCCACGATGATGATCCCTGAGAGGATGCTTGCGGCCATGCCGGTTTGCAGTGCAACGCCGTAGTGCTCGCTGAGCCACGCCGCCGCAACGATCGATGCGAACATGACAAAGCTGCCGATGATCGTGTAGGCCCGTTTCACCCGGTCCGGTCGTCGCGCGTAATAGCCGCGGCCCAGGAGTTGCTCGAAGAGATCGGACTTGATTCCATCCAGACGGGTGTAGAAACGATTTTCCAAGCCGGAGAGGGCGACGGTCGTCTCATTCTCATCGGTGAAGACTCCCTTGAGGACAGCGAGCTCGTGGGGTTTCAGCCCGGTCCATTCCGGAACAGGTTTGAGCCGGTGCAGATAAAAAGCCGAGTGTGACCATAGTCCGAGAAGCTGGGACTCTTGCTGTTCCTCGATCCGCAGAAAACCACGTACGGCGAGATCGACCAGTGTGGCGGTGATATCGCGAAGGTCTGGAGAATTATCGATGAGCGTGCCGAGTTCCGCCGGCGTCAGCCGATCGGGTGGCTCATAGGCCACGGTGATGGGGCGCAGACGCGGGTCGCGTCCACGGGTGTGCCAGAGGTACCACATGACGCCGAAGACGACGATCGGCAGGATCAGCGGCCAGTTTGAGCGAAGAAACAGCTGAGACAGCTGCAACGAGCCGGGTTCGGCGACGAGTCCCTTGTCCCATCCTATAACAGCCGTGAGTCCCTCGCGGAATCCGAGCGGACGGGACATCGTGTAGAGAATTTCAGGACCCGTGATCTGCACATCGGCATGTTGTTCACGCGCTCCATAGGCGCCGCTGAACGCGAGCGCCTTCACGCCGGTCGCTCCGGCCGGCAAGAGTACCCTGGCCGACACAGACTCGATCGGCATATCCCATTCGTCACCGGTCACGTTCCAGTAGAGTTCATCATGGTCCTCGAAGTATTTGAGTCCGTTAGAAATCCTGTATGTCAGGATGAGCGTCTTGGTCGTATCCTGCGCCCCGGGCAGCCAGATCTTGAACGTTTGGTAATGTCGGTTTCGAGAGCGGTCGTATCTGAGAGGCGTCAGATGTTCGTCGGTGATGCTCACCACATCCAGGAACAATGTGTAATTGAATCCCTGCGGCGTGCGGTATTCGACGGGGATATCGCGCATCAGCCCGTTCCATGATCCGGAGAAGCGAGGACGGATCGTTTCGGTGACGAGGAGTTCGCCGCTTGGGAGCACTTGGAGTTCGGCGTGAAATTGTTCGATGGCCATTGAACGGGCATGGGCCATCGGGCTCCCGACTGCCAGAGTCCAGCCCAAGAACAGCATGAGAATGTAGCTGGTGCGAGGTGCATGCATAGGGAAGGAATGCCGCGCCGGCTGATCGGGTAAGATCAGCGGGAAGCCTGTTCGAAGCTGACTTTCGGTACCGCCCGCTCCGCCGCTTCGGCGATCTCAAAAAACTCGCGCTCCTTGAAGCTGAAGAAGTTCGCGATGAAATTGG
The DNA here is from genome assembly GCA_002083565.1 of Nitrospira sp. ST-bin4. Classification (GTDB taxonomy): domain Bacteria; phylum Nitrospirota; class Nitrospiria; order Nitrospirales; family Nitrospiraceae; genus Nitrospira_D. The sequence goes on from MSXM01000004.1 coordinate 18,117, forward strand.
ACGGAAATTCCTGGATCTTGGTGTTCAAGTCGCGGACCACGGCGTTGTAATAGCGGCGGGCGTTCTGGAGGGCCTCTTCAATCTGGTTAAGCGAGCCTTGCAGCTGATTGAAGCTTTCGACGGCTCGCAGTTGCGGGTAGGCTTCCGCGAGAGCAAACAGTGACTTCAGCGATTGAGCGAGGATGCCTTCGGCTTCTGCCTTGCTGCCCGGAGTGGTCGCCGACATAGCGCGATTGCGAGCCGTAACAACATCTTCCAGGGTTTGCTTCTCGTGGCCGGCATAGCCTTTGACCGTTTCGACCAAATTGGGAATGAGATCATGCCGGCGTTTAAGCTGCACATCGATGTCGGCCCAGGCGTTTTCCGACTGGACTTTCAGCCGAACCAGGCTGTTGTATATGCCGACGACCAGTAGCACCAGTACGGCCACCGTGCCCAACAGAATCCAGCCCATAGGCGCTCCTCCGTGTATTACTCACAATCAGTGGGACGGCCTCTCCGCGTACACCCTTCGCGGACTATACCCCCGAGGGTACAAACTGTAAAGCAACAGGACAGAAACTGTTGAACGGGCACGCAGGCATTCCAGACTACTCTACGATCGGGAGAATACGATCGGCGACCGCCTGGACAATCCCTTCTTCCTGCTCCGTGACCGCCTGGGGGCCGCGAAAGCTCAGATAATGGCCTCCATGGCTGGGTGCCTGGATGGTGGCGCTCACTTCGACGTGATCTCCGTCTTCCACTTCGGGGTCGCGTACCACCGGGCTTCCGCAAATGCCCAGCACTGCAACGGGAATGGTGGCATCGCCGTTTTCCAGCCGAAAGAGATAGGCGCCGTAACAGACCGTTTCATTCGGCAGCTTGTACGGGGCGAGCGAGTGCACGTCACGTACGGTGCCATGCAGAGTCACGTGCCGAAGGTGATAGACCCGAGGGTCGTCGAGAATTTGCTGGATCTCGGCCGGTTCTGCAGCCCACAGCGGGTTTGGCAAGGTTATTCCAAAGAGGATCAGAGGGAGACCGATTTGAAGACTGAGCCAATGAAGCATGAAGCGAGCGGGTTCCGGTAGATGATGCGGCCATTCTATCATCTTTCATCGCAGGACCGTCTCCGCAGCTTTCTCTTCCCGTGGGCGGTCGCTATAATCCACTTCCATTGGTCAGGAGGACAGGACATATCATGATGAATAATCGGCAACTTCAGACGTTTATCAACGGGGCACGGCTGCGGTTTGAAGATCTACTGGGGCAGATGGTGCAAGTGCCGTCGATCAGCATGGACCCTGCCCGTGCCGGTGATATACGGCGCATGGCGGCTCTTGCCGTGCAGTATCTGACGGACATGGGGGCTGATGCGCAGATTGTGGAAACCGGCGGGTGTCCTCTCGTCTCGGGGGGATGGACGACAGGTGCCCAGCATCCAACCGTCACGATCTATAACCATATGGATGTTCAGCCGGCACAAGAGCCGGAGTGGAAACAGGACCCGTTTGTGTTTCGGAACGAGGGGGGGATCTATCGTGGGCGTGGAGCGACCGACGACAAGGGGCCGGCGCTCACGGCCTTGTTCGGAGCCCGGTTTGCGATTGAGCAGGGGGTGCCAATCAACATCCGATTTTTATGGGAATTGGAAGAGGAGATTGGAAGCCCGCATTTTGAGGCTGGACTCACAAACCGTGCGGCGATTCCGCGACCGGATTCCGTCGTCGTGTCGGATACGATCTGGATTGCAAGTGGGCGCCCTGCAATGCCCTACGGTCTGCGTGGCTTGCTGGGTGTGCGGTTGATATTACAGACAGGGGCTAAGGATGCCCATTCTGGGCTCACCGGCGGAGCTGCCCGTAATCCATTAGCAGAGCTGATGGAGGTGGCAAATGCCTGTCTCGATGCCAAGACCGGCACTGTCAAGATTCCGGGGTTTTACGACGAGGTGATTGAGCCGACCAAGGCGGAGATCAAGAGTTTCCTCAAATCTGGTTTCCAAGTGAATCGATTCAAGAGAGCCTACGGATTGCAGGCCCTTCGAACTGAGGATCCTGCCGATGTGATGCGGCGTATCTGGGCTTCGCCGACCTTTGAAATTCATGGTCTTACCGGCGGGTATCACGGTCCTGGGGTAAAGACCGTGGTGCCAAGCAAGGGCGAGCTCAAAGTTAGCATGCGCCTGGTGCCGGACCAGAAGCCGGAACGGGTATTTGCCCTTCTCAAAAAGTATATTGCCAAGGTGAACCCGAAGGTAAAGGTAGAGCGGGAAGGGATGCTGCAGCCGTTCAGGGGGTTGTTCGATGGACCTTATGTGGAGGCAGTGTCGCGGGCGGTGAAAGAGGGATTCGGCAAAGAGCCTGCTTTTGTCAGGGAAGGTGGTTCGATCGGGGCGGTGGTGACGATGCAGAAGGCCTGGAAGGTTCCGATTCTCTTTATGGGGCTGAGCTTGCCGGAGCACGGCTATCATGCCCCGAATGAGTATTTCGATTGGGGCCAGGCGTCCGGGGGTATGACAGCCTTTGCCCAGTATTTTTCAGAATTAGCAAAAATGGGGAAACAAGGGGACTTGAGCGGGGTAAGATTACGAAAGAAGCGTAGCTAGAGCCAGGAGTGCCGATTTTTGCACATTTTTGTGACAAACAGCAGCCTCTGTAGCCTTTCGGCGACAGAATTTGAGTAATGCACGAATGAGCAGGAAACACGATCACCTAACCATTTGAAAACAATGGACCTGTCAATTTATTGGCGAGCCCTATAGGGCACAGATGTTGCTGCTCCTCCTTGTGGGGTCGAAATTCATGGGCCTGCAGAGTTGTCTATTGGGTGATATCTCAGGTATCGTTTCCCGCTACCATGGGAACTAACTCGCAGGATATTTGGGTCGTTATGGTCACGGTGCCTAATCAAGAAGAAGCCGATAAAATTGTGGATCAGACGGTAGGCTCTCACCTGGCTGCTTGTGCGACAACGATTCCTCTGGTGCATTCAACCTACTGGTGGGAAGGAAAGTTAGTGAAAGAGCAGGAAATCATGGTTCTTCTCAAGACGACGGCCGAGAAATTTCAAGCTCTGCAGGAAACCATCAAAAAGATACATTCGTATAAAGTTCCTGAGATTATTGCGCTACCGGTGATGGCCGGGCTTCCTCAATATCTTGAGTGGGTACGGGGCGAGACCCACTAGGAAATGTGTTATGTGCGTAATTTAATCGGTTATGATTTTGTCTGTTCAACGGGATACCGTGAAAGTAGGGTTGACCATAGTGGGCTGGATGGGTAAACTCATCAGCATCTCTTGGGGAGTCCCTAGCATGAGGGGGCAAATCTTATGGGTCAGATGAACAGTCAAGAAGCCGGTGATGCCTACACTATCGTTGTATTCCGAGGATCAACCGCAAAGCCTCTCCGGTTCAGCTTTTCAAGGAAACTCGTTCGCAACTTTGTCATTGGCGCTTGCGTGCTTGTGCTTGCTGATTTTCTCGTGATTTCCCACTATGTCATTCGGACACAGGAAGTTTGGGAATTGACGGCGTTCCGGACGGAAGCGATGAGTGCACGGCAGCAGACCGCTGCATTTTCTTCAGCAGTCGATGACTTGAAGAAACGGCTTGTGTCAATGAAAGAGGTGAACCAGCGTCTCCGGGTCATGCTCGGCATTGAGGTTCCCAAGCCGGGCGATATGGTTAATGGCCGTGGCGGTGAAGATGTGCCGCTTCCAGAATCCACTGAGATGTCTGGCAGAAGTCCGAATAAGACCGCTGATACGGAATCTGGTAATGCCGTGCAAGGTGTTGAAGGCAATCAAGAACATTCATCCTTGGCCGGCCATGACTCATCTCGCAATGAGCTCCAGGAGGTTGCTTCGATAAAAGAGGGGTTGGAGTGGCTCTCAAAGGAGGCTACGGTTCAGGAGCGAATCTTGAACGATTTAGCTCAGGCCGCGGAACATCGGTCGACTCGCTGGGCTGCGACACCATCGATCTGGCCGGTGAAGGGCTGGGTGACCTCTGGATTTGGCCCTCGTGTGTCTCCCTTCACGGAAAAACCGGCCTGGCATGATGGATTGGATATTGGCGCAGCTCCTAATTCCCCCATCCAAGCTCCGGCACAAGGTAGAGTGACAGCCACGGGATTTGATCCTAAGCTCGGTAACATCGTCCGATTAGACCATGGGTTCGGAATCGAGACGCTTTACGGGCATCTGGCCAAGGCGTTGGTCAAAGAAGGGCAGAGGGTCAATCGAGGCGATGTCATCGCGCTTGTTGGGAGTTCGGGCCTTTCGACCGGCCCCCATTTGCACTATATGGTCAAGGTTAACGGTCAAGCGCTCGATCCTACCAAATACATCCTTGAGTAAGCGCAAAACTGCGCTAAGGTATTCAGGCTTTTCTCGTCTGCACGCTATTTAAACGGTCATATCGTTCTCGCCTCAGTCTGATCCCATCCTATCGCAGTGCGCGCTCCACAGAGGTTCCGTTCCCACCAGGGCTCTGTGCTATACTCCGCTCCCGCATACCCCATTTACGTCAGGAGGACAGAGCTTGACCGATCTGGAACTTGCGCATTCTGTCACGCCCCGCCCGATCCTTGATATCGGCAGTGAACTCGGGATCGATCCTGACGAACTCATTCCGTATGGGAGGCATAAGGCCAAGGTATCGCTCGGATTACTGGATCGCCTCAAAGACCGGCCGATGGGCCGCTATGTACTTGTGACCGCCATCAATCCGACGCCACTTGGGGAGGGGAAGACCACCACCTCGATAGGGCTTGCCATGGGGCTCACGAAATTAGGTCATCGGACCGCGGTGACATTGCGACAACCGTCGCTCGGCCCGGTGTTTGGCATCAAAGGTGGCGGCACTGGTGGCGGGCATGCCCAAGTGATTCCGATGGAGGATATCAATCTTCATCTGACCGGGGATGCTCATGCCGTCGCAGCAAGCCACAATCTCCTCTCAGCGTTTCTCGATAATCATCTGTTTCAAGGAAATGCACTTTCTCTCGATCCGTCGAGCATCGTATGGCCGAGGGCCTTGGGCGTTAGTGATCGAGCACTTCGTCAAGTCCGGCTCGGAGATGAAACCGGGAACCGGATAAGCCAATTTGTCATTACCGAAGCGTCCGAGGTCATGGCATCGCTGGCGCTGGCGCTTAATCAGCAAGATCTTAGGGACCGACTTGGCCGGATGTTGGTGGGGTTTACGAAATCAGGACGGCCGGTGACGGCGCAAGAGCTTGGGTGCGCAGGGTCGATGGCCGTTCTTTTGCGAGACGCGTTACTGCCCAATTTAGTTCAAACGCTTGAAGGGACACCCGCATTCGTCCATACAGGGCCGTTCGGAAACATTGCCCATGGCAATTGCTCCGTCCTATCCGATGCGATTGCGCTTCGATGCGCCGACTTTGTGGTGACTGAGGCGGGCTTCGGCAGCGACTTGGGGGCTGAGAAGTTCTTCAATATCAAATGCCGAACGTCGGGATTCAAACCGGCCGCTGCGGTGGTGGTCGCAACGTTGCGGGCGCTGAAGCTTCACGGGGGAGGAGGCCTTGCCAAGGTCGGCTCCCCGCTCCCTGCAGGCTTGACCGGGCCCAACCATGATGCCTTGTCGAAGGGATTCGCTAACCTGGAACAGCATATCGCCAATGCGAAGACGCACGGAGTGCCGGTCGTTGTGGCAGTGAACGCGTTCAAGGACGATTCGCGGGCGGAATTGGACTGGGTGCGTGATCGATCGATGGAGGCGGGGGCGATCGATGCCGCGGTCTCGACCCACTGGACCGATGGCGGGAAGGGCGCCGAGCAGCTGGCAGCCGCCGTGGTTAAGGCCTGTGAGCAGCCGTCCCGGTTCACGCATCTCTATGAGCTATCGTGGCCGATCAGAACAAAGATCGAGACGATTGCCACTAGGATGTATGGAGCAGGGAGCGTGACATTCGAGCCGGAAGCAGAGCGTCAGATGGAGCGGGCGGAAGCTCTCGGATTTGGCCGGCTGCCTGTTTGTATGGCCAAGACGCCGCTCTCGCTGTCCCACGATCCGGCGCTCAAGGGAAGGCCTACCGGCTTCACAGTTCCAATCAAGGAGTTGCGAATTCTGGCCGGGGCAGGTTTTATGACGGCGGTCTGTTCGGGGATCCAATTGATGCCAGGATTGCCCAAGAAGCCGGCCGGTGAACGGATTGCCTTGGACCCGGTGAACGGACAAATCGTCGGGTTGTCGTAAGATGGCGAGGCGGGTGGGCGTTACGTGTTTTCAGGGGCGACTTAGCGTTGCTTCAGGTATCGGAGGAACTCTGAATCGGGGCTTAGAATGAGCATCGTCTTATTGTTATCTTTAAACGTGGCCCTGTAAGCTTCCATTGAGCGGGTGAATTCGAAGAATTTCTGATCCTGCCGGTACGCGTCGGCGTAGATGCGAAATGCCTTCGCATCGCCGCTTCCGCGAAGCTCTTCCGACTCTTTGTAGGCCTGGGCCAAGATGATTTCTCGATCCTTCTCGGCTTCGGACCGGATCTTTTGCGCTTCTTCAGCTCCCTCGGCACGGTACTGCTTGGCCTGCCGCTCGCGTTCGGCCTGCATGCGGGCGAATACGGCTTTTTCGTTTTGCTCAGGGAGGTCAGCGCGTTTGATCCGAACGTCTAGAATCTCGATGCCGTACACAGATGCTTTCTCATTCGCGCGCTTGGAGACCACCCGCATGATGTCGGCTCTCGAACTCGACACGATTTCCAGGAGTTCATGGCGTCCCAGTTCGACGCGCAGCTCGGAATAGATAATGTCGTGCAGCCGCTGCAGGGCGCCCCGCTGGCTTTGGAAGTTCTGGTAAACTTTTAGAGGGTCGATAATCTTCCACTTTGCGAAGTTATCCAGAAGCAGCGTCTTCTTGTCCTGCGTGATCACGTCCTGGGCGCTTGAGTCGTAATCCAGCAGCCGTTTGTCGAAGTAGGTGACTTCCTGAACGAACGGCACTTTTGCATATAACCCGGGCTCCGTGATATTTCGCACCGGTTTGCCGAGTTGGACGACGATGGCATTCTGAGTCACATCGACGATGAAGAGGGGGGAAGCTCCCAGTACGAACAACCCCACAACCACAGCAATCAGCGCAATCGCAAGGCCTTGCTTGGTCATGGTGTGGGCTCCTCGTGCGCCGGCTTCGGAGCCGGTTTTCCGAGACGGTCTAAAGGAAGATAGGGCAAGAGACGCTCGCCGCCCTTTCCGTCAATAATCACCTTCTCCACATTGGGAAGGATTTCCTCTAGTGTTTCAATGTAGATACGCTTGCTGATGATGTCTTTGGCTTGCTGGTACTCCTTCAGCGTGGCCAGGAACCGATTGGCCTCGCCTTGGGAGCGGTTGAGCCGCGCCTGCGCGAAACCCTTGGCTCGATTGACCAATTCCGCAGCCTCGCCTTTTGCCCTGGGAATAATGTCGTTCCGATACCCTTGGGCTTGATTGATCAGCTTTTCGCGATCTTCCTTCGCGTTGGTCACGTCTTTGAAGGCGGCGGCAACGGCTTCGGGTGGATCGACGTCCTGGAGCTGTACCGCAGCCACCTGCACGCCGGCATGGTAGTCATCGAGGATGCTTTGAAGTAAGACCATCATGCTTTGCTGGAGGTCGGCTTTGCCGGTCGTCAACGCCTCATCGATTTTGCTCTTGCCGACCACTTCACGCATCGAAGCCTCGGCGGCTTTCCCGATGGTTTCATGAATGTCCGCCACATTGAAGAGATATTCGCTCGATTCTTTGATCTTGTACTGAACAATGAACTCGATGGCGAGAATGTTCATATCGCCGGTCAGCATGAGGGCCTCCTGAGGCACCATCTGCTGGCGACCCTGCTGACTGGTCCGGAATCCAACCTCCACGCGGTGGAGCTTGGCGACTTTCGGTTGAAGCACGCTTTCGATGACCGGGATTTTGAAATGGGGACCGGGCTCAACTGTCCGGACCGGAGTTCCGAACCGCTTCACGACACCTTCTTCATCGGGTGAGACGATAAAGACGCTTTGCCAGGCAATAAATATCAATAGAGCGGCCAGGATCAAGTTCCTGGCCCCGCCGGAAGGGAGCAGGTTGTTCAATCCGCCGGAAGGAAAGAGATTCTTGAATTGAGACTGAGCCTGCTTGAGGGCATCCTCAAGAGGGTCACTACGTTTGCTCCAAGGATCTTTGGGGTCCCAGACCATATAGGTGTTTGATCGTTTCCGTATGCAACAATCAGATGAACATCACCTTAGCAGAGTGGAGGAAGGAGGGGCAAGGATTAATCAGTGGGGTGTTTGCTCAACGTCATGACCCAGTGGTTTCCAGAAATAGGGTGTGCCCGTCGGCGAGGTGCGCGATTACCCGCGCATCCCGCTCACGTATGACGCAGTCAGCGATTCACGGGGTTCTTCGAAGATCTGCGTGGCCGTGCCGGCCTCAATCAGCTGTCCCACTCCGTCTTGAACCCAGAACAAGACGGCGTAGTCCGCGATGCGACGGGCCTGCGCAAGATTATGGGTTACGATCAGTACCGTGTATCGGTTACGCAGGCCCACGATCAGGTCTTCGACAATTCCGCTGGAGAGCGGATCGAGAGCGCTGCAGGGCTCATCCATCAGGAGCACTTCCGGCGAAAGGGCGAGCGCTCTGGCAATGCATAGTCGTTGTTGTTGCCCACCCGACAGTGCCAAGGCCGGCGAATCAAGACGGTCCTCGACCTCTTTCCAGAGACCCACATCACGCAGTACCGTCTCAATCGTGCTGGCGATCCGTTCCCGATCCCGCAGTCCGTGTTCACGCAGAGGAAATTCAAGGTTTTTCCTGATTGATAGGGGAAAGGGATTCGGCTTTTGGAAAATCATTCCGACAAGACGGCGAAGGCGGATCACATCGGTTTGCGGTGATAGTACGTCAAGTGCGCCGATGCTGATATGCCCCTTCACGCGGCATCCGGGGATGAGATCCGTCAGGCGGTTCATCGATGTAAGGAAGCTGGTCTTGCCACAGCCTGAAGGGCCTACGAGAGCGGTAAGGCATCCTTTATTGAAGGAGAGCGTGACATCCTGAAGCACGGGCTTCTGGCCGTAGTATAAACATAACTGGTCAACTTCTATGAGCGGATTGGGCTTGCAACAAGGGGGCCGCTCCACCAGCGGAAACCATGGACGCGTGCCAGGCTTTGGTTCAGACGGACTCATAAGGTGACGATTCTCCGATGCAGCATGTGTTCAGCCAGCCACGCCGCTGTTCCATTGATGAGCAGCAGCAAGATGACCAGCACGAGCGCCGAGGCATAGGCATTGGCGTCGCCGCCGGAGACATTCATGGAGAGATCGAAGATGTGGATGGACAACGCTCGACCGGAATCGAGTAGCGACTCCGGCATCCGATCCACATACCCGCTGGTGAAGATCAAGGCAGCGGTCTCTGCAATCGCTCGTCCGATCCCCAGAACCAGGCCCACCAGGAGGCCGGGTACGGCTGCCGGCAGCAACAGATGAACGAGTGTCGTTGTACGCGACAGTCCCAGTGCAGCAGCAGAAAGCCGGTAGTTCGCAGGCACAGCGCGAAACCCTTCCTCCGTGGACCGGATCAAAATCGGCAGCACCATGCAGGCCAGGGTCAGTCCGCCGGACAGGATTGAGAAGCCGAGTCCCAGCGTCTTGCAAAAGAATGCATTGCCGAACAGGCCAAAGACAATCGATGGCACACCAGCCAAGACATCGAGGCTCCGACGGGTCATTCGCCCGAACAGACTCTGGTCCGAGGTGAATTCGGCAAGGAGGACGGCGGTGCCGACGCCGATGGGGAGGGATACGGCGAGGCAGACGCCCAGAATCAGGAATGTCGAAACCAGGATCGGGCCGATCCCGCCCCGGCGTCCGGCGCTCTCCGGCGGGGTTGTCAGAAACGTCCAGGAAAGACGGCTCAGCCCGTGCCACACAATGTCTCCTAAAAGCCAGCAGAAGGTGGCGGTCACAACCGCCGCCGCACCCCACACGAGGACGAATGCAAGCCATTCACGGGGCTGCTGGGTTGGGCTCGAAGCCTCAACCATAAATCCTCCCACGGCTGATCCATTCGGCGGTGATCGCCAGAGCCACGATCATGGCCATCAAGACCAATCCACTCACGAAAAGGGCCGCGCGATGGTCGCCGAGCGCATAGGCCATTTCCAGCGCGATATTGGCGGTCAACGTCCGAATTGGATCGAAGATACTAGACGGCGTCTGTACCACATTCCCACAGACCATCAGAATCGCCATCGTTTCTCCGATGGCTCGGCCGGTTTCCAGGATCACCCCGGTGAACAGCCCCGATTTCGCCGTGGGCAATACGATGCCTTGGATGGTTGCCCATCGTGGCAGTCCCAATGCTGCCGCCCCACGCAGATAGTGCTGGGGTACATTGGCAAGGCTGGCATCGGCCATCAGTGCGATGGTGGGAAAGATCATGATCGCGAGGATCAGGATGCCCGCGAAAAGACTGGGTCCGGGCGGGTGAATTTCTCCGATCAGCGGGACCAGCACGACAAGTCCCCAGAATCCGTAGACCACGGAAGGAATGCCGGCGAGCAACTCGATCAGGCGCCGGTATGGTCGTGCAACCATCGGTGGTGCATAGTAATGGCAGAAGACGGCGGAGAGAATGCCTAGGGGGGTGGCAAGCAACACTGAGCCGGCCATCGCAAACAGGGTACCCCACAACATCGGTGTCAGGTTATAGAAACCCTCAGCCGGATGCCAGGACGGATCGGTAAAGAATCGCCCGAGCCCGACGCGAGAGAGAACGGGAAGGGCTTCTGCTACCAGGAAGCCCACGATGAACATGACGACGATACCCGCGATCGCGGCGAGGCCTCGCAGGAACCAACAGAGGAGGTCGTCAGTCGGCCAACGGAACGAAATATTGCTGTTTGATGATGTCATGGGCTGCTTTAGATTGCGCATACTCGATAAAGGCCTTGGCCAATCCGGCCGGTGATGTCCGGGTCACGATGTGTAACGGACGGGAAATCGGGAAGGTTCCGTTTCGTACGGTCTCAGTTGAGGCGGGTACTCCGCCGGTCGGGAGCAGGGTGATCGGCACGCCTTGCGATTCGCCGTATTCCGCCGTCCCGATGGAGACATATCCTATCGCGTGTCGATTGCCTGTGACGGTCTTGATGCCTTGCTCGTTGTCACCAATCACCACCTGGGGTTTGATGTCTGTATTCTTCAGCTTGAAATAGTGCAGGAAGACTTCCAGCGTGGACCGCCCCTCCGCTTTGCTCACGACGGTAATGGCCGCCTCCTTCCCGCCGACCTCTTTCCAATTGGTAATCTTGCCGGTGTAGATTGCGATGATTTGCTCATCGGTGAGAGCTCGGACGGGATTGTCCTTATGCACAATGATGCCGACGCCGTCACGGGCCACCGGGAACGCATACAGATCCTGCTCGTCGTCTTTCATCGCGCGCGAGACCATGCCGATGTCGGCAAGACCCTGACGGGCGTCGGCGACACCGCGGGAGGAGCCGCCGGTTTGCACATCCACACGAACTTTGGGGTAGAGACTCTCAAAGCGTTTGCCGATCTCGCTGATCAAGGGAGCCACGGTGCTGGACCCGGTCACCACGAGTTTGCCCGCCAGTTGATCGGGTGCGGTGGCCTGGGCTGTCGCTGTGTCATGCGCTCCAAACAGGGCCAGCACGAGGAACACAGGGAACAAGTTGCCGACTTTCAGCCGGCAGGTATCGAGATATCTAAACATCGAGACATCTCCATATCTTAGAAAGAGGCCGCTTATTACGTGACTGTTCCACCGCAGGATGAGCCGGAGCCTGCCGTACAACCGTAACAATGGTTGCGCGTGACAATCCGGCGATGGTGAAGCTGCGCCGGGTCAAAGTCCCGGATATGCGATGGCGCGCCATGGTCGACCGGGAGTTCCAGCATCTGGTTAAAATCGCAGTCATATAGCCTACCGTCCCAGCCGACGGACAGGGTATGCCGGCACATGACTCCGGCGACGGCAGCTGGATTGAATGCATTCGCGAGGCGGGTCATGTACTGGTCATAGTTGCCGCTTTCGACGAGGAATTCCAGGAATCGGCTGATCGGCATGTTGGTGATTGTGTAGAGCCGGTTGAATTCGATGCCGTGCCTCGCTCGAGGCTCCTTTTTGAACTGCGCTTCGATAGCCTCCTGCCTCGGAGGCAGGAACGCGCCGACCGGATTGTAGACCAGATTCAAGACCAAGCCGCTGTCCGGCCGTCCATAGCCGAAGCGATTCAGCAGCCGGAGCCCCTCCAGCGATTTGTCAAAGACGCCCTCGCCGCGCTGTGCATCGGTTTGGCCGGCGCGGTAGGAGGGAAGCGACGCGATGACCTCCACGCGATGGGTGGCCAGAAACTCCGCCAAGTCGGCCTGCGACGGCAGCAACAGGACCGACAGATTACAGCGGTCGATCACGTGCCGGTCAAGTCCGCGGGCTTGTTCGACCAGCCAGCGGAAGTGGGGGTTGAGCTCCGGCGCGCCTCCTGTGATATCCACAGTCGGAATATCCGACTTGGCCAGAGCCTGTATGCAGTGGTTGGCTGTGTCAAAGGACATGGTTTCAGGACGATCGGGCCCGGCATCCACGTGACAGTGACGGCACGTCTGATTGCACAGTTTCCCGACATTGATCTGGAAGACCGTGATGCCCGTGGCGTGGAGCGGAGAAAGATTGGCTCGATCCAGTTGCGTCTCAAAGGGGGGGAGTGGCGTGGCGTGGGCCAGTATCTTGAGCTGCTCGGAGGGAGAAGCAAGAGGATTGTGTTGTCCCAGCAGAGTCAGCGGCATGGTTCTGCTCGCATCGCCATCAATGCCCCTATCAGGAGTGGACCATCGTCAGCGCACGAGATTTCGCCGTGGCCAACACCGATTCGGGAAAGCGCAGCTCACAGCAGCCGAAATTGAGGGCCTTCCCCTGTCGGTGGGTCAGGGCCCGCTGCACGACCGGCGTAATTCGATAGCAGACCTGCTTCCCTTCCCGAATACCTTCCACCACGCCGGAATCCCGAAGAATGCGCAGATGGTGGGATACATGAGGTTGCGGGCAGCCCAGTTCCCGCGCCAGGTCGGTCACGCATTTATCTTCATCCAGCAGGGACTCCAGAATGCGTAGCCTGGTTGCATCCGCCAACGACTTCAACACCGTCGCGCATTGGCGCGGGCTCAAGAGATCGCGTTCAGCGACGGGTTTCATCAGCAACAGCCTCCATCGGGAGCGCAGGAGACAGCCGTTCCGCCTGCCGGTTGCCCGGCCCGATTGAGAATCGCGAAGTGCGGCACATACCCCTCGGATTCCAACACTGCCAGAGTCTTCGAGCAAATTTCCAGCGGCTCCCCCCGACGATAGATATGCTGGTCGTCGTCCGCTGCTTCAAGGAAGGGGCCGGCCAGCAAGGCATAATGGCCTTGCCAGGTGCAGGGGGTTTCCATTGGGAATACGGCGGTCCAGCGCGGGTCGGTTTGATCGAGCCACACCGGATGGGGTGTGAGGACAAAGTGGCCGGCCAGCGGGGGACAACTCAACAAGATGACGTCGTCCGGGGTGATCGGCTGGGGGATGCCGCGCTGATATGCCGTCCCTCGTTCATCGACGACCCGGTTGAATGGCCCACGGAGTGTCGCGTACCGAATCGGCGAGGGCATTGTGGTCGGCGGCACCTTGTAGCCGGTCAAGGTGATGGAAAAGAAGTGGATGCCGTCGATCACCTGCCAGGGTGAAGACTTCGCGAGATGAATGCCGAGAAATCCCGCTTCGGCCATTCCCGCGATGTATGCAGTCAAGGTAAGTGCGCCGGACAAACAGTCTCCCCATTTATCTGCATCATGGGCCAGATATTGAGGCACGGTCTGGTCTGCGACGATATCGGATATCGTAAACCGGCCGCCGGGCTTGGCAACCCGGAACATTTCATGAAAGACCTTCCGCTTGTCCGGGGCAAGATTGATGACGCAATTGGAGATAATCAGATCGATCGTTCCATTCTCGACCGGCATCGCATCGGCCAGGCCCTTTCGAAACTCCACATTGGAAGAGGGGTATCCCAGATTTGCCGCGACGACCGACGCGTTCTTCCGGGCAATCTCCAGCATTGTGTCGGTCATGTCGATGCCGATCACGCGTCCGGCAGGTCCGACGAGCCGGGAGGCTTCGAAGCAATCGATCCCACCGCCTGAGCCGATATCCAGGACCGTTTCGCCGGCACGCACCGTCTGCAGCCCAGCCGGGGTGCCGCAGCCGTACGAGATCTTGAGTACTTCTTCGGGAATAAACGACTTGAGCTGCGCCATGTCGTAATTGGTCGGGCAGCACATCTGTTCGCCGGTTGCGGCGGCCTTCGCGTAACGATCGCTGACTTTCCGGGTGATTTCATCAATGGACATGTCGGCCTCGTGGTGGTTCGACAGGGTCGTGAACTCACTGTTATCTATCAACCCTCCACATGCCAGGTCAATCCGGGTTCACTGAAGATGTCGGCTATCAGACCGAAACCTTACACCAGGGTGGGATATGTCAATGACGCGATGGGAGAAAATATC